>DASPVJ010000043.1:0-3641 GCA_035622435.1 Xanthobacteraceae bacterium
TCGACCGCCGACGGGCGCTTCCAGATTTCGGTGACCTTCGACCTCGGCACCAACCTCGACATCGCCCAGGTGCAGGTGCAGAACCGCGTCGCCATCGCCGAGCCGCGGCTGCCCCAGGACGTGCGCAACATCGGCGTGACCACGGTGGCGGCGACGACGTCGGCGCTGGCGCCGGGATATTGGCCGGTGACGCTGATGATGGGCGGGGCGATTTCCGGATATTGCGCGACCGGCAGGCGCAAGAACGCGACGCCGCCGACGATGACGAAGACGATCGAGACGACGGCGGCGAAGATCGGCCGGTCGATGAAGAAGTGCGAGATGCGCACGCGTGCGGCCTCAGTCGGTCTTGGTGGCGGGGCCGCCCGCGGTCGCCGGCGCCTTCTCCTGCGGCGTCACCTTGCCGCCCGCGCGCACGCGCATCAGGCCGTCGACGATGACGCGGTCGTCGGGCGACAGGCCGTCCTTGACCACGCGCAGCCCGTCGATCGCCTGGCCGAGCGTCACGTATTTCATGCGCGCCACGTTGTCGGCGTCGACCGCCAGCACGAACTTGCGCGCCTGCTCGGTGCCGATGGCGACGTCGGGCACCAGCATCGCGGTATATTGCGGCGAGCCCGGCACCTGGATGCGGCCGAACATGCCGGGGGTGAACAGCCCGGTCGGATTGGCGAACACCGCGCGCCCGCGGATCGTGCCCGAGGTCTGGCTGATGGCGTTGTCGACGAAGTCCATGCGGCCGTCGTGGGTGAACGTCGGCTCGTCGAGCAGCTTGAGCTTGACCGCGCTCGCCGCCCCGCGGTTGGCGACGTCGCTGCCGGTGCCGGCCATGCGCTGGTAGCGCAGGTAGGCCGCCTCGTCGAAGGTGAACTCGAACCGGATCGGGTCGATCGACACGATGGTCGCGAGCAAGGTCGTCGTGCCGGTCAAGCCGCCGGGGATCAGGTTGCCCGGGGAGACCCGGCGGTCGCCGATGCGGCCGTCGACCGGCGCGCGGATCTCGCTGTACTCCGCGTAGTCGAGTTCCGCCTGGTGCACCAGCGCCTCGTTGGCGGCGACCGCGGCTTCCGCCACGTGCGCGGCCTGGGTGCGCTGGTCGAAGGTCTGCTCGGTGATGGTCTTGTCGCGCACCAGCTGCTGGCCGCGGGCGAGGTCGGCTTGGGTGAACGCCAGGTTTGCCTTCGCCTGCGCCAGGTTGGCGCGCGCCTGGTCGAGCACGATCTGGAACGGCCGGCGGTCGATGGTGAACAGGAGGTCGCCCTTTTTCACCATCTGGCCGTCGGTGAAGTGCACGGCCTGCAGATAGCCGGAGAGGCGCGAGCGCACCTCGACGGAATCGACCGCCGTGAACCGCCCGACGTATTCGTCCTGGTCGACGATGGTGCGCTGGACCGGCTTGGCGACGGTCACCTGCGGCGGCGGCGGGGCCGCGGCCGGCGCCGGGGCGTTGCCGCATGCGGCGAGCAGCGGCGCCAGCAAGGCGAGGCTCGCGACGATCAGCCCACGCGCGTCAATCCGTTGTGCCATGGGGTTCACTTCCGATGCCCCTCTGCCCCGGGCGCCCTCTTCCGCCGCCTTTTCCCGGCGGCCGGGGCTCCCCATATATGTCGCTTCACCCGCCCCGCAAACCTGGCAATCGCATGCTCGACTTCACTTCTGCTGCCCTGCTCGACGACGGCCTCGCGGCGCAAGCGGCCCCGCCGCCGGTCGCGCCGGCCGACGACGACGATGCCCTGCTCGACGCCTATTCGCGCGCGGTCACCGGCGTCGCCGACAAGATCGGCCCGGCGGTGGTACGCATCGACGTATTCAAAGGCAAGCGGCCGGCGCGGGCCGGATCGGGCTCGGGCGTCATCGTCGCCCCCGACGGCCTGGTGCTGACCAACAGCCACGTGGTCGGCGGCGCTTCGCGGGTCGAGCTGACGACCGTCGACGGCCGCAACCTCACCGCCCGGGTGGTGGGCGACGATCCGCACACGGACTTGGCGCTGGTGCGCGCCGACGCCGCGGTCACGCTTCCCTCGGCGCGGCTGGGCGATTCCAAGAAGCTGCGGCGCGGCCAGCTGGTGGTCGCCATCGGCAACCCGCTCGGCTTCGAATCGACCGTGACCGCCGGGGTCATCTCCGCGCTCGGGCGTTCGCTGCGGGCGCAGAGCGGGCGGCTGATCGACGACGTGATCCAGACCGACGCCGCGCTCAATCCGGGCAATTCCGGCGGGCCGCTCGCCTCCTCGCGCGGGGAAGTCGTCGGCATCAACACGGCGGTGATCCTCGGCGCGCAAGGCATCTGCTTTGCGGTCGCCGCCAACACGGCAAGCTTCGTGCTGGGCGAACTGGTGCGGCACGGCCGGGTGCGGCGCGCCTTCATCGGCGTGTCCGCCCAGCAGACGGCGATCCCGCGCCGGCTGCAAGTCGCAGCCTCCCTCGACCAGGCGAGCGCCGCCACCGTGATCGCGATCGAGCCGGCAAGCCCGGCGGCCGAGGCCGGGCTGATGAGCGGCGACGTGATCGTCAGGCTCGACGGCACGCCGGTCACCGGCGCCGACGACATGATCCGCATCCTCACCGGCGAGCGCATCGGCCGGCCGGTCGAGGTCGAGGTGATCCGACTCGGCACTCGCCGGCGGTTCAGCCTCACGCCGCGCGACGGCGTCGCCCGGGACGAGGCCGCCCGGGCCGGCGCCTCCCGGCGCTGACCGCCACCGAAGCAAGGCTTTTGCAGTTAATCCCACCGTTATAACCTAGGCGAGCGCGTGCGCGGCATCAAGCCGCAGGCAGCCGTCCGAAGCCGGGCCCGTGCCGGGCGATATTGCGCCGCACAAACAGGGCCAAATTGCCGGGGCCCCGGAATCAGCAAGGATCTGCAAGCTAAGCCTATGGTATCGCTGCTATTTTCAAAGTGCAAAACGCCCACTTACTGTCGCCCACCAGTGTTATTTTGCGCGCACTGTCGGCGGCTTCGTTGGCACGCGAGCACGCACGCGCTCCGACGCCTTCTCGGCGCCGGCTCGCTTCCCGCTATATTCGTGCGGGTTTCAATATAACTCTGTCATGCATGCGGTCAAGCACAAATCGGAAAAAATTCCGCGACCGCGGCGCGCGCCGAATTCCGCGCCGCCGCCGCCATCGCGCATTTGCGCCCGTCCTCCGCCCGCCGCTACCCCGGGCGCGCTTGCGGTGGCGGCGCGTGCCGGCCGGAAGCCTGCCGCGCGTCGAGATAAAGCGCCACCGTCCACATGGCGATGAAGCCGACGAGGTTGATCGCGACCTGGTCGATGAGGCCGGGCCCGTAGGTGCGAAACACCAGGCGTCCCAATAGCGCCGCGACGCAGCCGACGGCGAAGACTTCGAGCGAGTGCCGTCCGCAGACGTCGAGCGGCCGAAAGACGCGGGCGCCGGCCACTCGCCGCACCCGCGGCGAGCTGAACAGCAGGTAGGCAAGCGCCAGGATGTGGATCAGCCGCAGCGGCGCCAAGGTCGTCTTGTCCGGCGGCGGGAGCGCGATCGGCCGCAGGTCCGGCAAATCCCAGTAGCTCCAGGGGACCGTCTCGAAAAAGGCGAAGATCAGATACCCGGCGCACAGCCACGCCGCCCAGCGCGCGCGCGGGAATTCGCCCTCGTGCGCCGCCATCACCGCGACG
>DASPVJ010000044.1:0-3441 GCA_035622435.1 Xanthobacteraceae bacterium
CCCGCCGCCCAACGTCACCGGCTCGCTCCACATGGGCCACGCGCTCAACAACACCTTGCAGGACATCCTCTGCCGGTTCGAGCGCATGCGCGGGCGCGACGTGCTGTGGCAGCCGGGCACCGACCACGCCGGCATCGCCACCCAGATGGTGGTCGAGCGCCAGCTCATGGAGCGCCAGGAGCCTAACCGGCACGCGCTCGGCCGCACCGAGTTCATCAAACGGGTATGGGCGTGGAAGGAGGAATCCGGCGGCGCCATCACGCGCCAGCTCAAGCGGCTGGGCGCCTCGTGCGACTGGTCGCGCGAGCGCTTCACCATGGACGAGGGGCTCTCGCGCGCGGTCGTCAAGGTGTTCGTCGACCTCTACCGGGCCGGGCTGATCTACAAGGACAAGCGGCTGGTCAATTGGGACCCCACGCTGCACACCGCCATCTCCGACCTCGAGGTCCAGCAGGTCGAGGTCAAGGGGCATCTGTGGTACTTCAAGTATCCGATCGAAGGCGCTGAGAATACGTACATTACGGTCGCGACCACGCGCCCGGAGACGATGCTGGGCGACACCGCCGTCGCGGTCCACCCGGACGACGAACGCTACCGGCACCTGGTCGGCAAGCGCGCCATTCTGCCGCTGGTCGGCCGCCCTATTCCGATCGTCGCCGATGAATATTCCGATCCGGAGAAAGGCACCGGCGCCGTCAAGGTGACGCCGGCGCACGACTTCAACGACTTCGAGGTAGGCCGGCGCCACGGGCTGCCGCTGGTCAATATTTTCACCGCCGAGGCGCATCTCGACCTCAAGGACAACGCCGCGTTCTTCAAGGACGTGCCGCCGTCCGCCGATCTCGACGAGACGCTCAAGCTCGACGGCCTCGACCGGTTCGCCGTGCGCAAGATCGTCGTCGCGCGCATGGAAGCGAAGGGCCTCGTCGCCAAGATCGAGCCGCACGTGCACATGGTGCCCCACGCCGACCGCTCCGCCGCGGTGGTCGAGCCGTTCCTCACCGATCAATGGTTCGCCGACGCCAAGACCTTGGCGAAGCCCGCGATCGAAGCGGTGCGCCGCGGCCGCACGACGTTCGTCCCGAAGAATTGGGAAAAGACCTATTTCGACTGGATGGAGAACATCCAGCCGTGGACGATCTCCCGCCAGCTCTGGTGGGGGCATCAGATTCCGGCTTGGTACGCGGAGGACGGCAAAGTTTTTGTGGCGTTGAGCGAGGCGGAGGCGAGGGCCGAGGCGGCGAAGCACTACGGCGACGACGTGCCGCTCAGGCGCGACGAGGACGTGCTCGACACCTGGTTCTCCTCGGCGCTGTGGCCGTTCTCGACCTTGGGCTGGCCCGACGCGACGGCGGAGCTTGCGCGCTTCTACCCGACCGACACCCTCGTCACCGGCTTCGACATCATCTTCTTCTGGGTCGCCCGCATGATGATGATGGGCCTGCGCTTCATGGACGAAGTGCCGTTTTCGACCGTCTACATCCACGCCCTGGTGCGCGACGAGCGCGGGGCGAAAATGTCGAAGTCGAAAGGCAACGTCATCGACCCCTTGCACCTGATCGACGACTACGGCGCCGACGCGTTGCGCTTCACCCTGGCCGCCATGGCGGCGCAGGGGCGCGACCTCAAGCTCGCGACGAGCCGGGTCGAGGGCTACCGCAACTTTGCGACCAAGCTGTGGAACGCGTGTCGCTTCGCCGAGATCAACGGCTGCGTCCGCGTGCCCGGCTTCGATCCGAACGGCGCCGAGGCGACGCTCAACCGCTGGATCGCGCACGAGACCGCCAAGGCCGGCCGCGAGGTCACGGCGTCAATCGAGGCCTACAAGTTCAACGAGGCGGCGGGCGCGCTCTATCGCTTCGTCTGGAACGTCTACTGCGACTGGTACGTCGAACTGGCGAAGCCGTTGCTGACCGGCCCCGACGGCGCGGCCAAGGACGAGACCCGGGCGATGACCGCCTGGGCGCGCGACGAAATCCTCAAGCTGCTGCACCCGTTCATGCCGTTCGTGACCGAAGAGCTGTGGCGGGTCACGGCGGACGGCGCGGCCCGCGACGGCCTCCTGGTGCTGGCGCCATGGCCGCGCCACGACGGGCTCGACGACCCGGCCGCCGAGGCCGAGATCGGCTGGGTCGTCGATCTCGTCAGCGCGGTGCGCTCGGTGCGCGCCGAGATGAACGTGCCGGCGGCGGCGCAAATTCCCCTGGTGCTGGCGGGCGCCTCGGAAGAAACCAAAGCTAGGGCAGAGCGTTGGCGGGAGTTCCTCAAGTCGCCCATGGGCCGCCTGTCGACGATCGCCTTCGCGCCGGCGCCGCCGCCGGGCGCCGTACAGCTTCTGGTGCGCGGCGAGGTCGCCGCGCTGCCGCTCGCCGGCATCATCGATCTGGCCGCCGAACGCGCGCGGCTGGAAAAGGAGATGGCCAAGGTGAAGGGCGACATCGCCCGGGTCGACGCCAAGCTCGGCAACGCCGATTTCCTCGCCCGCGCGCCGGAAGAGGTGGTCGAAGGCGAGCGCGAGAAGCGCGAGGAGGCGGAGGCGCGACGGATGAAGATCGTCGAGGCGCTGGCTCGGCTGGCCAAGGCATCGTGAATTGATCCGCTGGTCCCGCCGCCTCCTCGTCGGGCTCGCGGGCATCGCCTTGGTTTTCGTGGCGGCGACCCTGTTGACGCTACGCTCAGGGGATCGCCGGCTCTACCCTCCGGCCGCGGGCGAACCGACCGGCACCGTGTTCGTCGTCAGCCACGGCTATCACGCCGGCATCGTGCTGCCGCGCGCGGCGCTCGCCGAGGTGGCGTCGCGGCGCGGCTACCCGGCGCTCGTCGCCGTATCGGCGCGGTTTGCCGCCTATCCGTTCCTCGAAATCGGCTGGGGCGACGAAGGCTTCTACCGCAGCGTGCCGACCTTGGCCTCGCTCACCGTGGCGATGGCGGCCCGCGCCCTGTTCATGCCCGGCAATCCGTCGGTGCTGCACGTGGTTGGGCTCATCTATCCGCCGCGCAGCGCCTTTCCGGCCGCCGACATCATCGCGCTTGATCTTTCCAGCGACGGGTTCGCGCGCATGCTCGGCCGCATCGATGCGACCTTTGCGCCGGCCGGCGGCGTTGCGGCGGACGATCTCGGGGCGGGCCTCTACGGGCCGAGCCGGTTCTATCGGGCGAACGGCACCTTCAATATTTTCCAGGTGTGCAATCACTGGCTCGCCGATTTGCTCGACGCCGCCGGCGTGCCGACCGCGCCGGTGCCGGCGACCCTGCCGGCGGGCCTCTTCCTCGACCTTAAATGGCGCTCGGGCCTGCGGTCGCTGGCGCGGTAGGCGTCATTGCGAGCGAAGCGAAGCAATCCAGGGCGACACCCACCGCACAATGGCCCTGGATTGCTTCGTCGCCCTGCGGGCTCCTCGCAATGACGCCGGAGCAAATTCAAATCGAGAAGCTGGTGCC
>DASPVJ010000045.1:0-2345 GCA_035622435.1 Xanthobacteraceae bacterium
GGCCGTCGGCGAGCCCGAGAAGGTCGCCGCGGCAACTGCCGGCACCGGCGCCTTCACGCGCGACTTCCTGGCGCGCGGGGAGGGGCTGGCGATGTTGGCGCTGGAAGGGCATGACGCCGAGGCCGATGCGCAGGCGTTCCACCGGGCCGGCATCGGCGACCTTGCGCCATTCCGCTTCGAGCGCGAGGGCCGCACGCCCGATGGCCGCGCGGTGAAGCTCGGCTTCTCGCTTGCCCTCGCGCGCGATGCGCGCGCCCCCGCCATGCGCTTCTTCACTTGCCAGCAGCACTATCCGGAGAATTTCTGGAACCCGGCGTTCCAGGCGCACGGCAACGCCGCTGTCGCCATCGCCGCCATTGTGCTGGTCGCTGAAAACCCGAGCGACCATCACATTTTCCTCTCCGCCTTTTCCGGCGTGCGTGACCTGCATTCCACGTCGGCCGGCGTGACGGCGGAAACCCCGCGCGGCGCGATCCAGGCCATGGATCCGGCAGCCTTTCGCTTGCACTTCGGCGTTGAAGCGCCCGACGTAAGCGCCGGCGCGCGGCTCGCAGCGGCAACGTTCATCGTGCGCGACCTTGCGGCGCTGCGCGCGCTGCTCCGCAGCGCGGGCGTCGCGGCGAGGGAACAGATGGGCCGCATCGTGGTCGGGCCCGAGAGCGCGTCGGGTGCGACACTGGCGTTCGAGGCCGGGTGAGAACGGTCGGCTAGCTGCGGTTACCGCGAGGCATTGCAGATGCGACGAAGGCGGCCTGGACCGGCGGGCGCTGCGCAGCTAGAATTTTGATATTTCCAATTTTCGCGGAAGCCAGAAAACCGAACGGGAGGATTGCAATGGCGACTGGAGCCGACATGCTCACGCTTGCGCAGACGCGCATCGGCGAGAAGTACGCGCACGTTCAAGTGCCCAAGAACAATCCCAACTGGAAAGGTCCGTGGGACTGTTCCGAGTTCATGTCGTGGTTGGTGTTTCAAACGGCCGGGATTCTCTACGGCTGCCTCGACGATACGGCCAATCCGGCGGTGGCCAAAGCTTTTACCGGAGCGTGGCAGACGGATTCGGCCAAGCGAGGCAATCGCATCCCGACCGATCAGGCAGCCGGCACGCTGGGCGCCATGTTGTTGCGCTATCCGCCGCAAGGCGGCATGGGCCACATCGTCCTTTGCGACGGGGCCGGAGGCACGGTCGAGGCCATGGACACCGTCCACGGCCTCGTCGCCTCCACTGTTCACGGCCGGCGCTGGGACACCGGGGTGCTCATTCCCGGAGTGACTTACGGCACGGCCGGGACCGTCAACGTCACGGCGCCGCCGCGGATCTACCGGCAGGGCGCGGGCGGGCTCGATCCGAACGTGGTTCGCGCCATTCAGCAGGCGCTGATCGCAGCAGGATTGGACCCGGGGCCCGCTGACGGAGTTTATGGAGCCAACACGACGGCCGCGGTCGCGGCGTTCCAGGACGTGAACGGCCTCGTCGGCGACGGCGAAGTGGGCCCGCTAACGGCAGCCAAACTCGGCGTCACTATTTGACGTCACCGCCGGGCTTTGCAGAGCCGCACGAGAGCGGCCGGGTTGGTTGACCGCGGCGCGCGGGACCCGCATGGTCCGGCGGCGAGGACCAAGGTGAGCGTCGAACCCGCCCCCAATGCGGTCGTTGCCGTCGGCGCCGTGCGCTTCGGCAACGCGCTGCCGCTCGCGCTGATCACCGGCCCGTGTGCGCTCGAAAGCCGCGACCACGCCCTCGACATGGCCGCGGCGCTCAAGGACATCGCCGCCCGCCTCGGCCTCGGGTTCGTCTACAAGACCTCGTTCGACAAGGCGAACCGCACCAGCGCAACGAGCGCGCGCGGGATCGGGCTCGATCAGGCGCTGCCGATCTTTGCCGACATCCGCCTGCGTCTCGGCGTGCCGGTGCTTACCGACGTGCACGAGCCCGACCAATGCGCGCGCGTCGCCGAAGTCGTCGACGTGTTGCAAATCCCCGCGTTCCTGTGCCGGCAGACCGACCTCCTCGTGGCGGCGGCCAAAACCGGGCGCGTCGTCAACGTGAAGAAAGGCCAGTTCCTGGCCCCGTGGGACATGGCGAACGTGGTGGCGAAGATCACCGGCGCCGGCAACCGCAACGTGCTGGTGACCGAGCGCGGCGCCTCGTTCGGCTACAACGCCCTCGTCTCCGACATGCGCGCGCTGCCGATCCTCGCGCGGACCGGCGCGCCGGTGATCTTCGACGCCACCCATTCGGTGCAGCAGCCGGGCGGGCAGGGCAGCTCATCGGGCGGCGAGCGCCAATTCGTTCCGGTGCTGGCGCGCGCGGCAACCGCGGTCGGCATCGCCGGCATTTTCAT
>DASPVJ010000046.1:0-9516 GCA_035622435.1 Xanthobacteraceae bacterium
CTGATGCTGCTGCGCTACGCGCCCATGGTCGCCGCCCGCGGCGGACGCGTCATCATCGAGGTGCCGCAGGCGCTGGCACGGCTGGCGAAGGGCCTTGCCGGCGGACCGTTCCCGGTGTTCGCCGAGGGCGCGGCGCTGCCCGCCTTCGACGTGCAGTGCCCGTTCATGAGCCTGCCGGCGGCGCTGGGAACGACGCCCGAGGCCATCCCGGCACGGGTCCCCTATTTCGCCGCCGATCCCGAAGCGGTGCGGCAGTGGCGCGAACGGCTCGGCGAGGCGGCCGGCCTCAAGGTCGGCATCGCCTGGGCCGGCAACCCCAGCCACAAGAACGACCGCCAGCGCTCGCTTCCCCTCGACCGGATGGCCGCCCTGTTCGATGTGCCGGGCGTGCGCTGGTTCTCCTTGCAAGTGGGCGCGCGCGCCGGCGATCTCGCCTCCCTCGCCTCCGGAAAGGTCGCCGACCTTTCCCCGCAGCTGACCGACTTCGCCGAGACCGCCGCCGCGGTCGCAAACCTCGACCTCGTCATCAGCGTCGATACAGCACCGGCGCACCTTGCCGGCGCGCTGGGCAAGCCGACGTGGGTCCTGCTGCCGTTCTCGCCGGATTGGCGCTGGTTCGCGGGCCGCGGCGACAGCCCGTGGTATCCGACCGCGCGCCTCTTTCGCCAAGGCGCGCCGGGCGACTGGGACGGCGCCATCGCGGCAGTGCGAGCGGCGCTGCACGCGCGCCTCGCCGGCGCACCTGCGCCCGCCCCCGCCCCGCCTGCGGCCCCGCCCATGCTCGACCGGCGCTACTTCGCGGCGGTCGAATTGATCCAGGCCGGACGCGACGCCGACGCCACCGTGGCGCTCCGGGCCATCCTCGATGAGGACCCGCGCCATGCCCCGGCGCTGCGCCGCATGGCGTGGATGTGCCACAAGACCGGCGACAACGCCCAAGCAGCCCACATGCTCGCCGCTTCCCTCGAGCGCGAGCCGGAGAACCCCGAGGCGCACTACAACCTCGGCCTCGTGCTCGCCGCGCTCGGCCGCAACAAAGAGGCCGAGGCGAGCTACCGGCGCGGGTTCAAGCTCAAGCCCAACTCGGTCGACGGCTACAACAACCTCGGCGTTCTGTTGGAATCGGTCGGCCGCTTCGACGAGGCCGAGGCGAGTTACCGCCGGGCGATCGAGATCGCGCCGGCGGTGCCGCACGTGCACAACAACCTCGGTGTCCTTCTCAAGGAGTCCGGACGGCTCGCCGAGGCGCTCGCCGTGCACCGATACACGGTCGAACTCGACCCGCATCTGCCGGCCGGCCGCAGCAACCTGCTCTACACGCTGAACTACGACGAAACCGTCTCGCCGCAGGCGCTTTACGCCGAGCACGCGGCCTGGGGCGCGAGCGAAGGGGCGCGGTTTCCGACCGCCGGCGCCCGCTTCGCCAATGCGCCGGAGCCGGGGCGGCGGCTGCGCGTCGGCTACGTGTCCGGCGACTTCCGCCATCATTCGGCGGCGTTCTTCTTCGCCCCGCTGCTCGAAGCCCACGACCGCGCCGCGGTCGAAGTCTTCCTCTACGCCAACGACGATCGCGCCGACGCGATGACCGCGCGGATCAAGGCGCGCGCCGACCACTGGGTGCCGATCCATCCGCTGTCCGACGAACTCGCGGCCGCGCGCATCCGCGAGGACGCGATCGACATTCTCATCGACCTCTCCGGCCATACCTCGCGCAACCGCATGATGCTGTTCGCGCGCAAGCCGGCGCCGATCGCGGTCACGTGGCTCGGCTATCCCAACACCACCGGATTGCCGGCGATCGACTACCGCCTCACCGATAAGGTCGCCGACCCGCCGGGGGACGCCGACGCGCTCAACAGCGAGCGCCTGGTGCGGCTCGAGCCCGGCTTCCTGTGCTACCGGGCGCCCGAGGACGCCGGAGCCGTCGCGCCGCTGCCGGCGCGCGCCAACGGGCACGTGACGTTCGGATCCTTCAACAACGTCGCCAAGCTGTCGCCGGCGACGATCGCGCTGTGGGCGCGGCTCCTGCATGAAGTGCCCGGCGCACGCCTGCTGCTCAAGGCATCGCAATTCAAGGATCGGGAAACCCGCGCCCGCACCGCCGCCGCCTTTGCGGCCGCGGGCGTCGGCGCCGACCGGCTGACGATCCTGCCGCCCGAGCCGGCCACCGCCGCGCATCTCGCGACCTATGCCCGCGTCGACATCGCCCTCGACCCGCTGCCCTATAACGGCACCGCCACCACTTGCGAGGCCCTGTGGATGGGCGTGCCGGTCGTGACCCTGCGCGGCGACCGCCACGCGGCACGGGTGGGCGCCAGCATCCTGAGCATGGCGGGGCTCGACCGCCTGATCGCCGCGACCCCGGACGAGTACGTGGCGAAGGCCGTGGGGCTGGCGCGCGACCGCGACGGGCTCGCAGCCTTGCGCGCGAGCCTGCGCGAGCGCCTGCGCGCCTCCCCGCTCGGCGACGGCGCCGGCTTCGCCCGCGCGGTCGAGGCGGCCTATCGCACCATGTGGCGCGACTGGTGCGCGGTCCAGCATGAGCCCGCCGCCGGCGCGCAAACCCATCCGGTGCACGCGGCCACGCTCATGGCGCCGGAGGCGGCCGAGGCCATGGCCCGGCGGCTCCTCGATGCCAACTCCCTCGACGAGGCGGAGGGCGTGCTGCGCAGCCTCCTCGATCGCGCGCCGCAACGGGCGATGGCCTGGTTCCTGCTCGCCCGCGTGCGCAACGCGCGCGGCGACCGCGACGCGGCCATCGACTTCCTGCGCAAGGCGATCGGCTGCGATCCCAGGCTCGCGCCCGCCCATAACGACCTCGGCATCTTCCTGCAGTCGCAGGGGCGGCTCGAAGACGCCGAGGCCTGCTATCGGCAGGCCATCGACCTCAACGACAAATTCGCCGAAGCCATGAGCAATCTCGGCGCGGTGCTCGCCGCGCGCGGCCGCATCGACGACGC
The DNA here is from genome assembly GCA_035622435.1 of Xanthobacteraceae bacterium. GTDB lineage: Bacteria > Pseudomonadota > Alphaproteobacteria > Rhizobiales > Xanthobacteraceae > AP-16. Next base: position 2,961 of record DASPVJ010000046.1, read on the forward strand.
GACCGCGTGGTACGGCCACGCCGTCGCCGCCGATCCCCAGCTCGCGCCCGCCCACAACAACCTCGGCGCGGCGCTGGCGCGGCTCGACCGCCCGGACGAAGCGGAAGCCCTCCACCGCCGGGCGATCGCGCTCAAGCCGGATTTCGTCGACGGCCACTACAACCTCGGCGTCGCCCTGCAGGACCAGGGCCGCTTCGAGGAGGCGCTGGCGAGCTACGACAAGGCGGTCGCGCTCAAGCCCGATCTGGTCGATGCGCACTGGAACCGCGCCTACGCGATGCTGGCGCTCGGCCGCTACGAGGAGGGCTGGCGCGAGCACGAGTGGCGGTGGAAGCGCAAGGAGCAGCCGCCGCGCGATTACCCGCAGCCGCTGTGGCGGGGCGCGCCGCTCGAGGGTCGCACCATCCTGCTGCACGCCGAGCAGGGCATGGGCGACACCCTGCAGTTCATGCGCTACGTGCCGCCGGTCGCCCATGGTTCGAGGCCCGGCCGTCATCCTGAGGAGCCCGCGCAGCGGGCCTCGAAGGGTCATCCTGAGGTGCCCGCGAAGCGGGCCTCGAAGGACGACGGCCGGGCACCTCACCATGACGGCGGCGGGCGGGTGATCCTTCAGGTGCCGGCGCCGCTGTTGGCCCTGGCAAAGGCGTCGCTCGGCGAGGATGTCCGGGTCCTCGCTGACGGCGACGTGCTGCCGCCGTTCGACCTGCACTGCCCGCTGCTGTCGTTGCCGCTGGCGTTCGGCACCACGCTTAAGACCGTCCCGGCCGACGTGCCCTATGTGCGCGTTGATCCGGCCGCGGCCGCGCGCTGGCGCCAACGCCTGGGCGGCAGCAAGGGTCTCAAGGTCGGGCTGGTGTGGGCCGGCAATCCGCAGCACAAGAACGACCGCAACCGTTCGATCGCGCTCGAGCGCCTCGCCCCGCTGTTCGGCGCCGCCGGCGTGCGCTGGTTCTCCCTGCAACTGGGCGAGCGCAAGGCCGACCTTGCGCGGCTTCCCGCCGGCACGCTGACCGATCTCGCCGACGGGCTAACGGATTTCGCCGAGACCGCGGCGGCGATTGCGAATCTCGATTTGGTGATCGCGGCCGACACCGCCGCGGCGCACCTCGCCGGCGCGCTCGCCAAGCCGGCGTGGGTGCTGCTCCCCTTCGTGCCCGATTGGCGCTGGCTCCTCGGACGCGACGACAGTCCGTACTACCCGACCGTCCGGCTGTTCCGCCAGCCGGCGCGCGGCGACTGGGACAGCGTCGCGCTGCGCGTGCGCCACGCCCTCGACCAACGCACCGGCGCGCCGGCCGCGGCGTCGCCCGAGGTCGCGCGGCTCCTGGCGGACGCGCAGGCGAAGCTCAACGATGGCGCGACCGACGCGGCCGAAGGCGCGCTCGAGGCCCTGCTTGCCGCCGATCCGATGCACGCGCGCGCCTGGCACCGTCTCGGCCTTTTCGCCCAGGGGCGCGCCGACCACGCCGCCGCCGTCGGCCTGTTCCGCCGCGCGCTCGCGCTCGAGCCCGACGCCGCCGAAATGCACAACAACCTCGGCGTCAGCCTCGGCGCGCTCGGCCGCATCGAGGAGGCGACCGCCTGCTATCGCCGGGCGCTGGCGTTGCGCCCCGACTACGCCAAGGCCTGCCTGAATCTCGGCGCGGCGCTGATGGGGACCGACGCGCTTGCCGAGGCCGGCGAATATCTGGCCCGGGCGGCGGCGCTCGATCCCCAGCTTGCCGAAGCGCCCTACAACCTGGGCAACCTCGCCGAAAAGCGGGGCGACCATGGCGCGGCGGCGGAAAGCTTCCGGCGCGCGACGGCGCTGCGGCCGCAATTCTATGAGGCGCACAACAATCTCGGCGCCGTCCTGCTCAAGGCGGGCAAGCCGGAGGCGGCGGAAGGCAGCTTCGCGCGCGCGGTCGCGCTCAAGCCCGGCGAGGCCGAGGCCCATCACAACCTGGCGAACGCGCTTTGCGAACTCGGCCGCTACGACGAGGCGCTGGCGAGCTGCCGCCGCGCGATCGCGGCCGATCCGGCCCACGCGCAGGCGAACTTCACCGCGGCGATGCTGCTGTTGGTGCAAGGCAAGCTGCGCGAAGGCTTCGAGCAGTACGAATGGCGCTGGAAGCTCGGCACCTTGGTCCCGCGCGGCTTCCCGGTGCCGCTGTGGAACGGCGAGGACATTGCCGGGCGCACCATCCTGCTCTACGGCGAGCAGGGCTACGGCGACACCATCCAGGGGCTGCGCTACGTGCCGTTCGTCGCCGCCCGCGGCGCGCGCGTCGTGCTCGAAGTGCCGCCGCCGCTGCTGCGGCTCGCCGCGTCCCTGCCGGGCGTCGCCGAACTCGTCGCCGCCGGGCAGGCGCTGCCGCGCGTCGACCTCGCCTGTCCGCTGCTGTCGCTCCCGCGCGCCTTTGCCACGACGCTTCAAACCATCCCGGCGGAGGTTCCCTACTTGTCGCCCGCGCCCGAGGCGGTCGCGCGATGGCGCGAGACGCTCGGCGGCGACGGGCTCAAGGTCGGCATCGCCTGGGCCGGCAGCCCGCTCCACCGCAGCGATGCCCACCGTTCGATCGATGTCGCGACGCTCGCGCCGTTGCTGCGGCTTAACGGCGTGCGCTGGTTCTCGCTCCAGGTCGGCGAGCGGGCCGGCGACCTGGCCAGGCCGGCGGATGGCGCGGTGACGGACCTTGCGCCGCAGCTCAAGGATTTTGCCGAGACGGCGGCGGCGATCGCCAACCTCGATCTCGTCATCACGGTCGATACGGCAGCCGCGCACGTAGCCGGCGCCACCGGGCGTCCGGCCTGGGTGATGCTGCGCAAAATCCCCGACTGGCGCTGGCTGATCGACCGCGACGACAGTCCCTGGTACCCGAGCCTGCGCCTTTATCGCCAGCAGCAACGCGGCGATTGGGACGAAGTCGTGCGGCGCGTGCGCTCGGCGTTGCAGCGGCGGCTCGGCTACGAATAATCCGGGATCAATCGCGTCGGCGCCGTTTCCGGCCGATCGCCCGAGAACGTGCGCCGAATCCACCGGCGGGCGGGCTGCTCGATCAAACGGTAGGTGCCGAAGGCGAGCGCGATCGTCAACGCGACGTAGACGGCAAGCCGCAGCAGCCATTCCGCCAACGTGGCGGCGGACAGCGGCGCCGCGCGGCCGTAGAACTGCGGCATCAGGAAAAGGTGCAGCATATAGATCGAGTAGCTGATCTCGCCGACGAAGATCAGGCTGCGGCGCGACAGCGCGGCGGAAAGCCACGAGCGGTAGCGGCACGCGGCAAACAGCAGGGCCGTAATCATCGGCAGCATGATCACGTTGAGTCGGATGAATCGCAGAAAGGTCGTCTCGTCCTGCAAGTAAATCGATTGCGCCCACCAGATCACCGCGATGATCCCGGCGAGGCTCGCAATCACGAGGGCATGCGCCGCAGCGGCTTCGCGACGCGAGACCGGCACGGCGGCGAGCGCGCAAAAGAGTCGCGCCGCAAAGCAGCCGGCGGCAAACTCGAAAATTCGGGCGTAGGGCGAAAAATACCCGAGCCAGTAGAGCGCGTCTTCGCGCGGAAGACGCGGAGCGAGCCGGGCGCCGAAGCGATATAAAAAAAGCATGGCGACGGCGGCGGCGAGCCCGCAGCAGAAAAGCGCCAGCGCGGCGCCGCGCGGAGAAGCCGGTCGGCGGAACAGCGTCAAATACATCAGCGGAAAACAGAGATAAAAGAACATCTCCGTGGAGATCGACCAGGTGTGCGCCAACTCCTGGATCGCGAGAACCAGAATGCCGTTCTGCGTCGTCGGCCACCACGACTGCACCAGCGCCAGAAACCAGGGAACATCAGGCAACAGCCCGGGCCAGCGCGTCGATTCGATGGTGGCGAACGTGACGAGCGCAACGAATGCGAACAGCGGATAAAGCCTGGCGAAACGCGCGACGGCGAATGAACGCAACGCCCGAGCAAACGGCCTCGACCCGAACAATGCCGCATAGTTGAGGTAGATGACGAATCCGCTCAGGACGAAAAACAGCGACATTGCGAACATCGCCAGCGGGACCGTGCACGCGGCAAACGTGGGGACGTCGGTAAATCGCAGGACCGGAAAGCCGTGCGCCACCAGCACCGCCAGCGCCGCAACGCCGCGCGCGCCGGTCAAGGCCGGAAGCTGAAGCTTGCGCTCGGTTTCAAGCGGCCGCCCGGCCTTAAGGCCGGGCGCGTTGATTTCCAACACAAGACGACCCGTGAGTTTGCAATCGCCCCCCAAGGCGAATGTCGCCGCGAGCGGGCTCTCGTTCGCAGCGTCATTCTCCCGGCGGCACGTTATATCAGTCCGGAATCGCGCCGCAACGAGTTTCGCCGACGCGCCGATTCGGCACCTTGCTTCAGGACGCACGCACCGCCTTGTCGATGAAATCCTCGAGCGCCCGCACCGGCAACCGATCGGCGTAGAGGCGTGGCCGGTTGGCCGCGATGTCGGCGCGGATCGCCGCACGCCACGCCGGATCGCGGGCGAGCCGCACGGCGACGGCGACGTAGTCGTCGAGCGAGGCGGCGATGGTTTCGGCGACGCCGAGCATGCGCAGGATGGCGGCGCAATGGCGCGCGCGCATCAGCGGTCCCGGCCAGGTGACGATCGGCAGATCCGCGGCGAGGCATTCGAGCGCGCTGTTGCAGCCCGACCAGCCGATGCCGTCGAGAAACACGTCGCACAGCCCGGCGACGCCGACGAAATCGGCGGTCGTGAGCCGCGGCAGCATCGCCACGTGGCGGGCCGCGTCGATCCCGTGCGCCTGGAAGGCGCGGGCGAGGCGGCGGCGGAACCGCGCGGTGACCTCCTCGCCGCGCGGCGAGGCGACGAACAGGAACTGGGCGTTGTCGACCTCGCGGGCGATGCGGGCGAACACGCCGTCGAATTCCGGCAGGTATTTGGGCAGATGCTGGCAGCACCAGAAGACGACGGCGTTCGCCCGCAGGCCGACCCTCTCGCGCGTGTGCGCGGCCGGCGCGAGCGGCGGCGGCACGTAGGCGATGCCGAGGTTGGGCAGCCGCACCAGCTTTTCCGTGTAGTGCGCGTCCGCCTCGGGCGGCTCCATCAGGTCGCTGGAGAGAAAATAATCGATGGTGGGAAAGCCGCTGGTCGACGGATGCCCCCAGCTCGCACACTGCACCGGCGCGAGCCGCAGCCCCGCGAGCTTCGGCGTCGTCTGGTCCATGCCGATTTCCGGGAAGATGACCGCGTGCGGCGCGTCGGCGCGGATCGCCTCGCACCAGCGCTCGACCGGCAGCGGGCCCTGCACGAAACGGTCGAACGCGCGCCGCACCCGCGCGGTCTCGACGTCGTTTACCGCGCTGACGTGATAACCGTAGAGGCGAAAGCGGCGGCGGTCGATGAGCGACACCCAGCCCCAGATGGGAATCTTCAGGACCGAGTGGCCCCACAGGTGGCCGGACACGATGGCAAGGCGGATCGGCTCGCCGGGCGCGGGCGGCTTGACCGTCGGCGGGCCGGCCCATTGCGGATAGGCGGCGCCCATGACGCCCGCGACCATGCGGCCGTAGCGCGCCTGCAGCGCCCTGTCGTCGCGCCCCTGGTAGGCGAGGAAGAAGGGTTGCGCCGTGCCGACCGCCTCCGCGTCCTCTTTCGCTTGGCCCGCGGCGCGCCGGCGCGCGAGAAATTCCTCCAGCGCGGCGAGGCTCGTCGCGTAGGCGGCGCGGCAGCGTTCGACCTCCTCGGCGTCCTCGGCGAGGATCGGCAGTTCCGCCATGGTCGCCCCGAGGCGCAAGGTCGGATCGTCGGGAAAGATGGCCAGGGCCGCGCGATAGGCGGCGCGCGCCTCTTCCCGGCGGCCCATCTCGGCGAGCGTCCAGGCGAGGTGGATGTGCGCCTGGAGATTGCGGGCGTTGAGCGCTATGGCACGGCGCAAGTAGTCGAGCCCCTCCGGCACCTCCCCTTGGGACGCGCACAGGCACATGCCCAGGTGGAAGCAGGCGGCGGCATCGTCGGAATTGATCGCGAGCGCGGCGCGCAGGCTCGCGACGGCCTCGGCGATGCGGCCGGAGCCGCGCAACATGCTGCCGAGCGCGCCGTGCGCGGCCGCGAGCTTGGGATCGAGCCGGCTCGCGCGTTCGACAAGCGCGATCGCCGGCGCCGCGTCGCCGCGCCGCCAGAAGGCGAGGCCGAGTTGCAGATGCGCCGCGGCGTTGCCGGGCGAAAGCGCGATCGCCCGGCGGAAGCAGTCCATGGCTTCGCCGGTCCGGTCCGGCCCGAGCGCGGCAAGCGCCGTGCCGAGGCGCAGGTGGAGCGCCCAGTTGCCGGCATCGAGCGCGAGCGCCGCGGCAAGCTCGGCGGCGCCCTCGCGATGGCGGCCCTCCCGGCACAAGAGGTCGCCGAGCGCGCCGCGCGCCGCGACGAGGGTGGGATCGAGCCGCACCGCCGCGCGCAGGTGCTCGCCGGCGCCGCCCCGGTCGCCGCGCCGGCCGAGCAGCCGGCCCAACTCGTCGTGGGCGCGGGCGTCGGCGGGATCGAGCGCGAGCGCGCGCCGATAGCAAGCGAGCGCCTGATCGGGGGCGCCGGCCGC
>DASPVJ010000047.1:0-2007 GCA_035622435.1 Xanthobacteraceae bacterium
TTTGGTTGCGGGGGTAGGATTTGAACCTACGACCTTCAGGTTATGAGCCTGACGAGCTACCGGGCTGCTCCACCCCGCGATAATCGTTGCATCTGGGCCCCCGCGTTCGCGGGGGCGTCGTTCGGCCTTTCGTCTCGCTGCGCTCGCCGGGCCTCACGACGGTTATGAGCCTGACGAGCTACCGGGCTGCTCCACCCCGCGTCAATCGCTCTTTCCAGCGCTGCGGACCAACCCGGATCCCGATCCGGGGCCGGCGTGCCGTTCGGGGCCAAAACCCCGGGTTAAGGGAAAGCGCGGGAGCGGTCCCGCACGCGGGCGTTATGTAGCAATCCGGGGCCCCGTTGGGAAGCCCGAATGGGCTTTTTCGTCGTCCCGAAACCGCTAAAGTGGAATGGCTTCTTCGAAATCGCCATCCCGCTTTAGCCTATTGTTGGCGCATGATGTTTTCCGAAAACCGGTACCCACTTTTCGGCATCATGCGCTAGAATTGGCCCCGGATGTTCCGGACCGAACAGACCCCCCGCATGTCGGACAAACCCGCGATCCGCCCGGACGCCGCCGTCGGCGACGCGCTCAAGGCGGCGGCGCGCGACATCCTCACCGAGGCGCTGGTGGCGCTCGACGATCCGGAGCGGTCCGACGCGGTCGCGGTGCACGACTACCGCAAGGCGATGAAGCGCTGGCGGGCGCTGCTGCGGCTCGTCATCCCGTTCATCGGCACTGAGGGCGAGCGGCTGCGGGTGGAGGCGCGCGACCTTGCGCGCGAACTCGCCGGCGCCCGCGACGCCCAGTCGGCGCTCGATGCGCTCGACGACCTCAAGGACCCGGAGGAGACGCTGTCGAAGGCCAGCCGGGCGACCCTGCGGCGGCGCATCGAGGACATCCGCCAGGCGGCCGAGGCGACGACGCTCACCGAGGCGACGCGCGGCAAGCTGCGCGCCTCGGTCACCACCGCGACGCTCTCGGTCGGGACCTGGCGGCTCGACCACATCGGGTTTTCCGCCGTGGCCGGGGAACTCGCCGAGCACTACCGCCGCGCGCGCCAGGCGGCGCCCGCCCACTGGAGCAAGGCGGGCGGCGAGGAACTGCACCGGCTGCGCCAGCGGGTGGTGGTGCACCGCTATCAGATGGAGCTGGTCGAGCCCTTGTGGCCGCGCCTGACGAAGCTCTGGGTCGCCGAGGCGCAGCGGCTGCGCGAGCGGCTCGGCGCCCACCACGACCTGACGACGCTCGCCGGCCTGATCGCGCCACACCAGCCGCTGGCGCGCTGGCGCTCGCGCCTGGCGGCGCTGATCGCCGCGCGCGAGGCCGCCCACGTGGCGGGCGCGGCGCGCGTCGCCGGCCGCCTGTTCGCCGAGAAGCCGCGGGCGTTCCGCCGGCGGCTCGAGGCGCTGTGGGAGACCCGGGGGGAGGCGGAAGAGTGAGTGACGTATCCCGGGCGCAGGGCAGCACCGCTTTGCGCTGAACCGCATCCGGGACAAGCGTCACGTCAGCGCGGCGGCCACCGCCGTGCCGCAGGCGACCGTGTCGGCCGGGCCGCCGAGGTCGCGGGTGCGCAGCTTCGGCTCGGCCAACACGCGCTCGATCGCCTTGACGATGGCAGCCGACGCCTCGGGTTCGCCCAGGTGGTCGAGCATCATCGCCCCCGACCAGATCTGGCCGATCGGGTTGGCGATGCCCTGGCCGGCGATGTCCGGCGCCGAGCCGTGCACCGGCTCGAACACCGAGGGGAACTTGCGCTCCGGATTGATGTTGCCCGACGGCGCAATCCCGATGGTGCCGGTGCAGGCGGGGCCGAGGTCGGAGAGGATGTCGCCGAACAGATTGGACGCCACCACCACGTTGAAGCGGTCGGGCTTGAGCACGAACAGCGCGGTGAGAATGTCGATGTGATACTTGTCCCAGGCGACGTCGGGATAGCGCTCGGCCATCGCCTCGACCCGCTCGTCCCAGTACGGCATGGTGATGGCGATGCCGTTCGACTTGGTGGCCGAGGTGAGATGCTTC
>DASPVJ010000048.1:0-9708 GCA_035622435.1 Xanthobacteraceae bacterium
CTGCCCGGCGCGCTCGGCCAGCGCCTTGGGCGAGGGCCCGAGGCCCTCGATCGCGACCAGCGCCTTCACCTTCTCCGGATAGATGCCGGTGTAGCGCAGTGCGATGTTGCCGCCGAGCGAATGGGCGACGATCGTCACCGGCGCGAGCCGCTGCTGGTCGATCAGCTGGGCGAGGTCGTAGATGTAGCCCGCCATGGTGTAGGAGCCGGTCGCCGACCATTCGCTGTCGCCGTGGCCGCGCAAGTCCGGGGCGATGACGTGCCATTCGCGGCGCAGCCGCTGCGCCACCCAGTCCCAGCTGCGGCAATGGTCCTGGCCGCCGTGCAGCAGGATCAGCGGCGGCGCCCCGCCGTTGCCCCAGTCGACGTAGTGCAGCCGCAGCCGCTGCGAGAAATAGACCCGCGACGTGGGGCCGGCGGTGTCGTGCTGGGCAATGTCGCGCGCGGGCAATTCATTCACGTCAGCCGACCTTTTTTCTGGTCCTGCCCGGGGTCGGATTGGAGGCGATGGTGCTGCGGGGCTTCGCCGGCGCGGGCTCGAATCCGATCACGAGTCGATGCCCGGTCGCGCGGGCGAAGCGCTGCAGCGTCCGGGTCGAGGGCCTTGCGCGCCCGCTTTCCAGCCGCGCGATGACCGTTTGCGTCGTCTTCATGCGCCGGGCAAGCTGCTCCTGCGTCAACCCGGCACGCGCCCGGGCACCGATAATGGCCGAGGCAAGCGCGAACTCCTCCTCCAGCGCGTCGTATTCGGCGCGGAAGGCCGGGTCTTGCAACCACTTCCTGGCCACGTCGGAAACGCGAATGCGGCTCATTAGAACTTGCGGATCAAGAAGGTTGATCGCCCGCCCATAGCAGAAAAGCTATATAGGTGGAAGGCCGCTACAGTCCTGCGAGAGGAAGATTCTCTCGGCCGGCGAACTCAGCGCGTGGCCGTGGACAGCGCAGGGGCCGCGGCCCGCGATCCGCCGTCGTCGCTCAGCCGGCCGTCGAGGTGGCCCGCGACGACCACCGCCGCCATCAGCATCACGGCCGCCGTCACGGCGCCGAAGGCGAAGCCGAGTTTTCCGAGTGCGCTGCGATCCGCCATGGTCCGCTCCCCTGGTCCGCTTTTCCTTGGTCGCGGCGGCCGGGAGTCCGGTTCAAATCGCGCCGTTGCGGGATATTGGAGTTCCCGCACCCGAACCCGCGCGGAGAGGTAAAATCGTGCCCCAATAGGGGCGTCGCTGATGCGTTAAAAGCGGTCGGGACTTGAAAAAAGAACCCCTGGTGAGGGTCTTTTATGACGGACAAAAGGCTAACCCATTGAGATTTCTTCGATTCATCAATGGGTTATGTGTTGACCAAAACGGAACATTCCGCGTACGATTCGCATTGCGTCGGGGAGGTTGGAGCAGGGAATGCAATACGACCGGGCAAAACTGAAGACCGTCATCCTCTACGCATGCCTGAAATGTGGTCCCGCCCAGCTTGGCGCCGTCAAGTTGCACAAGGTCCTGTATTTCACGGATATGATTTATTACGCCAACACGGGAGTGCCCGTGACTGGAGCAACCTACCGAAAAAGCACGTTCGGCCCTACTTGCGATCAGCTGCTTGTAACGCTCAGCCGAATGGCCCGCGAAAAGGCCCTTGAAGTCCGCGAAGTGGATTATTTTGGGTACCGGAAAAAAGAGTATACTGCGCTCGAATCGCCCGAAATTGAGCGGTTAAACGAAACTGAAATTACGCTCTTGGACGAGGTAATCGAGTTCGTTTGCTTCAATAATACGGCGAAGACCATCAGCGAGTTCAGTCACAATAGGGCATGGGAACTCGCAAGACATGGGGACATTTTGAAATACAACAGCGTCTTCCAAATTTATCCGACAGAAGTTTCTCCGGAGACTATGGACTGGGCAACGGCAGAGATTAAGGCAATTGAAGAGCAGAGGTCGTCCGGTGAAGCCGTGGCTAGTATCCCTTTCGCCTCTTTGCGAAAGAAGGTTTTGGAGGATTTACGAAACAAATAACGACGTTTGGGACCTATTTGAGAGCTTCGAAGACGAACTGAAAGTAGACCCTCGGTCTTGCGGCGAACCCCACCCGAATTTCGTGAATAACCGCTGCTGGGTTCACGAATTTCCGCATTTGGCAAGATTCCCACGCCTTTCCGTGCTTTACACTATCGACGATGAAAACGAGGAAGTGATGCTATGGGCCTTGCGCTCTTATTGATCGGCGTTTGGCTTGGGCCGAGGCGGCACGACAGTTGATAGCGCGCGCTCGAAAGCCTCGCTGGATTCGCCCGCGCGGACTTCCCGGGCTCGAAGCGAGCAAATGGACCACTTGCAGCCATATGCGCAACGGGATGTGGCTTGCTTCAAAGACCGTGCCGACAGTCACCCGGAACGGTTTGCGGCACTGGCAGCACTTGTTGCTGCGGCGCAAAAATTGCCTTGTCCACAGAAAATTGATACAAAAAGCACGTCCACCCGCGCCGAGAGTGCACCTCGGTCACGGGTGGCCGTTCCACATCCCCTCACGAAAGGGGCTGGCGCCAGCGGGGCTCGTCAACCACCGCCATTCGGGGCCGCCGGCTAATGCCCGGCGGCCCGAACTTTTATTCGCGCGGCACGGCCCGGCCGGTATACCACCAGGCGCGACCGCCCTGCCACGGAACGCTTTGCATGCGTTCGTCGTGCGAAAATGCCGATGAAATGTTGATTTTTGCCCGCTCCAGATCGGCGGGCAGTTCGCGTCGGACGCGGATGTATTCGATCATGTCGGGCGTCGGGATCGGCCGGCCGCGCTCGCCAAGTGCCTGCAAGCCAAGCTCGACATAGCTCAGTTGGCTGCCCGAACCGTTAGCCGCCGCTGCGGCGTGCGCCGCCGTCCGCCCCGCCTGCTGATTCTCGTCCAGAATGACGGCCTCAAGCGCATTATCGATAGCGCAATATGCCTGCCATTCCGGCAAATCCCTGAATTTGGCGCTTAAAACGTCCCGCAGCCTCCGGCGGGAGGCTAACAGCGATGCTTTGAGGTTTTGGTCCATGGCTCATATCCTTTGAGTCTCGGACCATAACGGGAACACCGATTGTCCACAAGAGGGGTTTTGCGCCATAACGCAAAATAACAAATCAGTCCCCTTGGGTACGGCAACTCCAATATCCCCCCCCCGACAGGGGATATTGTACTTCCCGTACCCACCCGCTATTAGTAGAGGGTGGGCCTGAGGGAGGTGAGTCGTGACCTCCCGGCTAATCGCCTTTCCTGGACGGCGGTGGCTAGCAGCCCGTTCGCTAACGGATAGCGCCGTGCACCGGATCAACGTCGGACGGTTTTACGAGGTTGGCGCCGCCCTCCGGGCGGTGACCAATATTCCGCTAGGAAGCGGCGCCGAAGGCGACGTGCCGGTATTGCTTACCGCCGCAAAGAACGCTCTGGCGGTCCTCCTAGGTTCCGACGTGCCACTGGCTTTGACCGTCAGCCGGGATGTCGCGGAAGACTTAAACGCGGCGATAGACTCTGCGCTTTTACCGCTCGAAAGCCCGGATCAAGTTGAGAATGTCGCGTCCGTCCGCAAGCTTGCAATTCAGCTTGAGATAATTTTGGTCGAAGAACTCAATAAGCAGGCTATCTACCACGTTTTCCCGAAGCGAGCCTATGATATCAACATCCTGATTCAGGATGCGACCAAGGTTTTCTCTGACGATATTCGCAAAGCGCTCTCGCAAGAAGCGACCCGGGACGTTGCCGCGGCCGGCAGATGCTTGGCCTTTGAACTACCTACGGCCGCGGTGTTTCACTTAATGCGGGGGCTTGAGGCCACGATTTGGGATTATTATTCAGTCGTCGTTGGGGCGATGCCGAAGAAAAAACTTCGCAATTGGGGCACTTATATCAAGCTCTTGGAGAAGCACGGTGCGGCCGGAACGGTCGTAAGCGTCCTAACTCAGATTAAGGACCTGCATCGGAATCCGGTATTGCATCCTGAGCTATTTTTGGAGATGGACGAAGCCCTGTCCCTGCTCGGAATCGTCGAAAGTGCGATTGGCGCGATGTTTGCCGACATGCATAAGCGCGGGGCTCAGCTTGGGAATTACGAGAAAACGAGAATGATAAGCCTTCCTCCCAACCGAATGTTTACCAGACAATCAGGACGGCATGACGATGGGTGAACTTAATCCTTCCTTGGGTGCGTTTTCGGCGGGACGATCTTTCTAAAGGCTTGGTCGAATGTCTCTTCGCTTTCATCACAGCCAAGCTCCCGAGCGGTTTCGCGAAACCGCTCGGATTGCCGTTTGTCCTGATTCTTCGGGGTTCGCTTTTGCTTTTCGCCGGCTTTTCCCATACGGCCTCTCAGACACCAGTCGTTCGATAGGTAAGACGTTTGCCGACGATACCTTTCAACGCGCGTTCAGTCCGCTCTACGTCGTCATAGCCGAGCCGGACACGATTGCTGTAGCGGAAATCGAACTCGGCAAGGTAGCGGTGCAAGTGCTTTTCCTTGCAGTGCTGATAGACGCCCTTCATGCCGCGCTTAAACACCGAATAGTAGCCTTCGACGGTGTTGGTGTGAATGGGGCCACGGACGTATTCGCCTTCGGCGTGAGTGACCGATTCGTGGCTCGCAAATTCTTCGTCGAGCTTCTTATAGCGAGTGGCATCGTCAGTCATGATGCTGCTTTCACGGGCGACGTTCTTCCGAACGACGGGGAGAATGTCGGCCATGCTGAGGCTATCGACGTGGAAGCTGCGGGCTTCGCCGCCGCGTTGGACAAGGGTCAAGACGACGTTCCTGAATTGCCAGCCATAGGGCTTGGGGTGCGCGCGCTTCGGAGCGCCCTCTTGCCAGCCGGCAGTGGTTTCATCGATTTCGACGATTTCTCCAGCCCCGCCCATGGGCTCCATGCCGACGACCCGCATGGCCTCGCGGAGCCGGTGCGACATGAACCACGCGGTTTTCAGAGTGACGCCCAAGGTCCGGTGAAGCTGGTTGCTCGAAATCCCCTTCTTGGACGAGCAGAGCAGATACATGGCTTGCAGCCACAGCCGCAGCGGTACGTGGCTCGCCTCGAAAACGGTCCCGACAGTCACCCGGAACGGCTTGCGGCACTGGTAGCACTTGTAAACGCCGATGCGGGTGGTCTTGCCGGCCATCTTGGAAATGCGCTCCACCCCGCCGCAGCGCGGGCAGATCGGGCCTTCCGGCCAAAGCCGAGCCTCGACCCAAGCGTAGGCGGCGGGTTCGTCGTGGAAGCAATTGGCGTCTATGACAGACTTAGACATGGCCCTGATCCCCATTGTGAATCAACCATATCATGCCGGAATGGGTACGTCAAGTATCGCCTGAAAATATTATGTGGAGGCGGCCCCAAAATAGGTGTGCAGAGCCTCGAAATCGACCTCCCGTGCGCCGTCCGCACGATAGATGAAAGCGAGCCGGCATTCGTGTGGGCTATCCCAAAACAGGAAAGTTCCGCTGGCGTCCCGCTGGACAAGTGCAGACACCTCCGGGATCGCGCGGACCGCTTTGAACTCCCGCAATCTGTCGGATTCGTCGCGAATGGCGACGTATTCGTAGGTCGTGTCAAAGGGCGCCAATTCGACCGGCCCCACCTCGACGACCGTTCCGTTGACCGGGACCATGCCGCAGGCCATGCCGCATTTTCTCCCATTTTGGGAGAATCCGCCAGAGCCTCTTTCATGGGAGTGGACGGCTCCCATGGCCAAAACCATCCACAGCGACCGCGACCGGCAGTTCCGCGAATTGCTCAAGGCGCGCCGGAAGGCGGCCGGGCTCACGCAAACCATCGTGGCGCAACGGCTGGGCAAGCCGCCGTCCTACGTCGCCAAATACGAGGGCGGCGACCGACGGCTAGACGTGCTCGAATTTCTCGACGTAGCGGCGGCGATTGGTTTCGATCCGAGCGGCATCATTCGCGCCTTGCGTCGCAAATAGGCGCGGCGTCAGGGGGGTGCCGATGAGCAAAGCCTCATCGGTTGTTTACGTGCGCTCCGATGAGAAGCGCCGTATTGGAATCGTCAGGAAGATGGCGGCGGCTATAAGAACGGTTGCCCAGTCGGCCACAGCGGATACCGCCATTTCACTTGAATTTTTGTGTTCCCTTGGCAGCGGCGATACCCCGGAGCGTGTGGATATCGCGACGTGCTCCTGTGTCCCGGCAGTACCGGGCGAAATCGTCTGCGCTGACATCGACGAGAATAACCTTCCCGCCATCGGTCTCCCAATCCGCGATCTCCTCCGCCTGGAGCTTGAGCCATACATCATAGGAGCCGGCTGGGTAGCGGTGGACCTGGTCCCGCAAGGCATCGTGGTCCGCCTCGCTAAGGCGGGGCAAGTAGCGCGTTGCCATGTGAGCGACTCCGAAAAATCCGACCCACTAGATGTAGCGTTGGGTACGCGAAGTGCAATATCCCCCCCGACATTGCGAACAAAACGGGAAACGTGGTTCGCTGGCGCCGCCGATCCGCCAGGTGATTCGCCGCAGCCGATGACCGCCTATCTGGCCAAGCTCAACCCGGAGCAGCGGCGCGCCGTCGAGCACGGCGTCGGCGCGTCGGCGACCGAGCACGCGCCGCTCCTCGTCATCGCCGGCGCCGGGTCGGGCAAGACCAACACCCTCGCCCATCGGGTCGCCCACCTCATCGTCAACGGCGCCGATCCGCGCCGGCTCCTGCTGATGACGTTCTCGCGCCGCGCCGCCGCCGAGATGGAGCGCCGGGTCGAGCGCATCGTCGCCGCCGCCGCGGGCGGATCGGCGCTCGCCGCCGCCGCGCTCGCCTGGTCGGGCACCTTCCATTCGATCGGCGCCCGCCTGCTGCGCGAGTTTGCCGAGCGGATCGGGCTCGGCCCGGCCTTCACCATCCATGACCGCGCCGACTCGGCCGACCTCATCAACCTCGCGCGCCACGACCTCGGCCTGTCGAAGACCGACAGCCGCTTCCCCGCCAAGACCACTTGCCTCGCCATCTATTCGCGCACGGTGAACGGCCAGGCGCCGCTCACGGACGTGCTGGCGCGGGCGTTCCCGTGGTGCGCCGCCTGGGAAGGCGAGCTGCGCCGGCTGTTCGCCGCCTATGTCGAGGCCAAGCAGCGCCAGAACGTGCTCGATTACGACGACCTCTTGCTCTACTGGGCGCAGCTGATGGCGGTGCCCGCGCTCGCGGGCGAGGTCGCCGCCCGGTTCGACCACGTGCTGGTCGACGAGTACCAGGACACCAACCGCCTGCAGGCGGCGATCCTGCTCGCGCTCAAGCCGGACGGGCGCGGGCTCACCGTGGTGGGCGACGACGCGCAGTCGATCTATTCGTTCCGCGCCGCCACCGTGCGCAACATCCTCGACTTCCCGCGCGCGTTCAGCCCGCCCGCCCGGGTGGCGACGCTCGAGCGCAACTACCGTTCGACCCAGCCGATCCTCGCCGCCGCCAACGCGGTGATCGGGCTGGCGACCGAGCGCTTCGCCAAGAACCTGTGGTCGGAGCGGATTTCATCCGAGCGTCCGCTGCTCATGAGCGTGCGCGACGAGGCCGACCAGGCGAACTACGTGGTCGAACGGGTGCTCGCCAACCGCGAGACCGGCATCGCGCTCAAGGCCCAGGCCGTGCTGTTTCGCGCCTCCCATCACAGCGGCCCGCTGGAAATCGAGCTGACCCGGCGCAACATCCCGTTCGTCAAATACGGCGGCCTGAAGTTCCTCGAGGCGGCGCACGTCAAGGACGTGCTCGCCTGCCTGCGCTTCATCGAGAACCCGCGCGACCGCATCGCCGGCTTCCGGGTGCTGCTGCTGCTGCCGGGCTTCGGCCCGACCACGGCGGCGCGCCTGCTCGATCGCGTCGAGAGCGCCGAGGCGGCCGCCGCCTTCCAGTCGTTCGCGCCGCCGCCGCGCGCCGAGGCGGCGTGGCGCCCGTTCGCCGAGCTGGTGCGCTCGGTCGCCCGCCGCGAAGCGGGCTGGCCGGCGGAACTCGCCCAGGTGCGCCAATGGTACGAGCCGCACCTCGAGCGCATCCACGACGACGCCCACTTGCGCGCCGCCGACCTCGTGCAGCTCGAGCAGATCGCGGCATCCTATCCGTCGCGCGAGCGCTTCCTCACCGAGCTGACGCTCAACCCGCCCGAGGCGACGAGCGACGAGGCGGGAACGCCGCTGCTCGACGAGGACTACCTCGTCCTTTCCACCATCCACTCGGCCAAGGGCCAGGAATGGCGCGCGGTGTTCGTGCTCAACGCCGTCGACGGCTGCGTGCCGTCGGATCTCGCGACCGGTACGCCCGAGGAGATCGAAGAGGAGCGGCGGCTCCTCTACGTGGCCATGACGCGCGCCAAGGACCACCTCGATCTCATCATGCCGCAGCGCTTCTATACGCACCGGCAGGCGAAAAGCGGCGACCGCCACGTCTACGCCGCGCGCACCCGCTTCATTCCGGCGTCGATTCTGCCGCTGTTCGAGGCGCGCGCCTGGCCGGCCGCGGCGATCGCGCCCGGCGCCAAGAAGCCCCACGCGGACGTTAAGGTCGACATTGCGGCGCGCATGCGCGGCATGTGGCGCTGATTCCGCCGCAACGCGGCCCGCGCCCCGCCCCAATCGGCGCGCACGCTGTCGCGATTGATTCGGCGTTGTCGCGTGCATCGCAGGGGGCGCTCCAACGAAGGAGGCGGCTCATGAGGTTCACAGTTGCGTTCTGCGCCGTGCTCATCGGCTGCGGGGCGGCCCTGTCCGCGCCGCGCACCAATTTCGCGTCCAATCCGTTCGACGAGGTCGCGCCGCGCCCGCCGGCCGCGATCCCGCATGTCCGGCCGACCCACGCGGCGAGCGTCGCTCCGGTGCCGCGCCCCAAACCCGCGGAGGCCGCGCACGGAGCGCCGATGGCGACGCCGGCCGGCCCGATCGTGTTTCCGCCGGTCGCTCCGCTCGAATAACAGGCCCCGCCGAGCCGAGCGCCAAAGCGGCTACGCGCGCGCCGCCGTCTCGGCTATTGTCGGCGCGTTCGTCATCGGAACAGCGCCAAGTTCGCGCCATGGATCGCAACGATCCGCCGACACTGCGCACGGTGCTCGGGAATTATCCGCACACCGCGGCGCTCAAGCGCGGCGCGGCCGCCTCGCCGGCCGTGCGGCTCGACTTCGTCGACGTCACACCGACCCATCTGGCGTTCAAGCCGATGGTGCGCGAGCTTGCATTCGACGTCTGCGAAATGGCGATCGTCACCTTCCTGATGGCGAGGGCGCACGGCAAGCCGCTGTCGCTGCTGCCGGCCGTCATGCTGGGTCGGTTCCAGCACCATTGCATGCTGTACAATTCCGCCCGCGGCGGCCTGACGCCGCAGACGCTCGCAGGCCGCCGGGTCGGGGTGCGCGCGTGGAGCCAGACGACCGGCGTGTGGCTGCGCGGCATCCTCGCCAACGACTACAGCGTCGATCTCGACCGCGTGCGCTGGGTCACGTTCGAGGACGCCCACGTCGCCGAGTACCGCGATCCGCCGCAGATCGAACGCGCCGACGGCGACCTCACCGCCATGCTGCTGTCGGGCGAAATCGACGCGGCGATCTACGGCGCCGAGCTGCCCGCCGACGCGCGCCTGAAGAGCGTGATCCCGGATCCGCAGGCCGCCGCCCACGAGTGGTATCGCAAACACCGGGCGACGCCGGTCAACCATCTGGTGGCGGTCAAGACGGCGCTCGTCCGCTCGCACCCGCAGGCGGTCGGCG
>DASPVJ010000049.1:0-20205 GCA_035622435.1 Xanthobacteraceae bacterium
AGGTCCGCCCGCGCGGCGAGGTATTCGTCCATGTCGCGCACGTACCAAGTCATGCGCACGATGTCCTGCGGCCCGGCGCCGGCTTGCGCCAGCACGGCGAGAATATTCACGAGCGCCTGGCGCGTCTGCGCCACGAACCCCAGCGGGAAACGCTCGTGCTCGTCCCAGCCCACCATGCCGCCGACGAACACCATTTCGCCGCGCGCCTTTATGCCGTTGGCGTAGCCCTTGGGCGTCGGCCACCCGGCCGGCTGGAGCACGGTGTGGGCGGGGGATTTGTTGGATTGAGCCGACATGGTGTTTACGACGCGAGCTTGCGGTCCGCGCCTTCGGCCGCCAGCTGGCGTAGCGCGAAGCGCTGCAGCTTGCCTGTCTCGGTGCGCGGCAAGGTCGCGACGTATTCGATCGCGCGCGGATATTTGTAGGGCGCGATCGTCGCCTTGACGTGCTCCTGCAACGTGCGCGTCAGCGCGGCGTCGCCGCTCTCGCCGGCGCGCAGCACCACGTAGGCTTTGACGATGTGGCCGCGCTCGGCATCGGGCGCGGAAACGACGCCACATTCGGCGACCGCCGGATGCTCCAGCAGCACCGCCTCGACCTCCGGGCCGGCGATGTTGTAGCCGGAGGAAATAATCATGTCGTCGGAACGCGCCTGGTACCAGAAGAAGCCGTCGTCATCCATGACATAGGTGTCGCCGGTGACGTTCCAGCCGTTCTCGACGTAGCTGCGTTGGCGCGGGTCGGCGAGATAGCGGCACCCGGTCGGCCCGCGCACCGCCAACCGGCCGATCGTGCCGGGCTCAACTTCGCGGCCGCTCGTGTCGATCACCTTGGCTTCGTAGCCGGGCACCGGCCGGCCGGTGGCGCCGGGACGGATGTCCTCCTCGGGCGAGCCGATGAACATGTGCAGCATCTCGGTGGTGCCGATCCCATCCATGATCTTGAGGCCGGTCGCCTCGAGCCAGGCGTCGAACGTCGCCTTGGGCAGCGCCTCGCCCGCCGACACGCATTTGCGCAGCGAGGAAATATCGTGCTGGCCGATCTTCGCCAGCATGGCCCGGTAGGCGGTGGGCGCGGTGAACAGGATGGTCGGCCGCCACAGCGCGATGGCGGTGGCGAGATCGTCGGGCGTCGCCCGCTCCAGCAAAACCGACGACGCGCCCACCCGCAGCGGGAACAGCACCAGCCCGCCGAGCCCGAACGTGAAGGCGATCGGCGGCGAGCCGGCGAAGCGGTCGTCGGCGCGGGCGCGCACCACATGACGGGCGTAGGTGTCGCAGATAGCCAGCATGTCGCGGTGGAAATGCATGGTGCCCTTGGGTTCGCCGGTCGTCCCCGAGGTGAAGCCGATCAGGCAGACGTCGTCGCTGGCGGTGTCGCAGGCGGTGAACGCCTCGTAGCCCGGCCGCCGCATCAGGGTTGCGAGCGCGTCGGGGCCGTCCTTGCCCCAGTAGACGACGCGCTCGAGCGCGGGTGCGGCAGCCTTCGCCTTCTCCATCTCGTCGGCCAGCCGCGCATCGCACAGCGCCAGGCGGATCTTCGCCTTGGCGAGCGCGTGGCCGATCTCCTTGGCGCGCAGCAGCGGCATGGTGGCGACCACGACGCCGCCCGCCTTCATCACCGCCAGATAGGCCGCGACCATCGTCGGATTGTTGGGCGCGCGCAGCAGCACGCGGTTGCCCGGCACCAGGCCGAGGTCGCGCACCAGCACGTTGGCGATGCGGTTCACCCGCTCGGCGAGTTCCGCGTAGGTGAGGTTCTCGGCCATCGACAGCAGGCACGGCGCGCCGCCGCGCCCGGCCGCGATCCAACGGTCGAGCAGTTCGCCGACGCAGTTGAAGCGCTCCGGGTATTGCAGTTCCGGCCGGTCGAACACGAAGTCGGGCCATTGCGCGCGCGGCGGGAGATTGTCGCGGGCGAAGCTGTCCACATGCGCCGACCGGATCATGCTTTTGCTTCCTTTCGCTCCCGGCCTGCGCGGCCGATCGCCTTGCGGGCGGACGCCTTGGCCTTGGCGAGCAGGCGCATCAGGGCTTCGACGTCGCCCGGGGTCAAGTCGGCGAACACTTCCGCGATCCAATCGCCGTTGGCGCGCGCCATGGCGCGAAAGAAGCGCCGGCCCTCCGCGGTCAGGCGCACGATCTGGACGCGGCGGTCGCGGGGCGACGGCCGGCGGTCGATCATCCCCTGGGCGACGAGACGCTCGACCAGGCCGGTGACGTTGCCGTTCGACACCATCATGCGCCCCGACAGTTCGCCCAGGGGCATGCCGTTGGGGGCGCGGTCGAGCTGCGCCATCAGGTCGAAGCGCGGAAAGGTCACGTCGAACCCGTCGCGCAGGCGCCGACGCACCTCGCCCTCGATCAAGGTCTTGCAGGTGAAGAGCCGCAGCCACAGCCGCAGCTCGGCCTTGTGGTCCGCCGGCCGCTCGGCGACCCGCGTCTCCGCATCGAGCGGGCTGTCGTTCATCGCACTAACCTATCCAAATCCCTCCCCCGCTTGCGGGGGAGGTATAAGAAAGAATCTCATACCTCGCCGCCCGCCACCGTCAGGGTCGCGCCGGTGACGGCGGAGGCCTCCGCCGAGCACAGGTAGAGCACGGCGGCGGCGACTTCATCCGGCCTAATCAGTCGGCCGAGCGGATTGTTCCTGACCATCGCGGCGACGGCCTCCTCGGCGGGGCGGCCGGTCTTGGCGGCGATGCGCTCTGCGCTCTCGCGCACCATGTCGGTCTCGGTATAGCCCGGGCACACCGCGTTGACGGTGACGCCGCTTTTCGCCGTCTCCAGCGCCAGCGCGCGCACCAGGCCGATGACCGCGTGCTTGGCGGCGCAATAGGCCGACACATAGGCGTAGCCCTTCAGTCCGGCAGTCGAGGCCACCGCGACGATCCGGCCGAAGCCGCGCGACACCATGCCGCCGAGCACGGCGCGGATCGCGTGCACTGAACCCATGACGTTGAGATCGAACATGCGGCGGAAGAGTTCGGGGTCGCCCTTGGCGAACGGCGCGCTTTCCGCTCCGCCCGCGTTGGCGATGAGAATATCGACCGGACCGTGCCGCGCCGCGGCGTCCGCGATACCGGCGTCCAGCGCGGGCGCATCGGTCACGTCGGCGGCGATGAAGTCCGTGGCGTGCCCGTGGGCGACCGCGTCCTTGAGCGTCGCCGCGTTGCGGCCGACCACCGTCACCGTGGCGCCGGCCTCGGCCAACGCCGCCGCGATCGCCCGGCCGATGCCGCGGCTGCCGCCGGTCACCAGCGCATGCCGCCCGGCCAAAGCCGCCATGGTCGCCCTCGCGGGAAGAATCGGGCAGATACTTTAAGCTTAAAGCTTTTTGCCCTTCAAGCGCCTTTAATGCGGCGCAAAGGCCGGATCGGCCTTGGCGTCCGCCCGCGGCGTCCAGTCGAGCGAATAATATTGGCCGCGGTCGCGCCCCCAGGGGTCGAAGCTGTTGACGACATGCGCGAGTTCCGGCGCCAGTTCCGGCATCGTGCGCAGCAGCAGGCGCTTGAGCGGCAACACTTCCTGCTTCGGATGGCCGTTGACCTCGCCGGGCTCGAGCTGCTTTTCGCCGGGCCCGTTGTTCATGACCCAATCGTAGCCCAGCTGCGTGTAGAACGCGGGCTTGAAGCTCTCGGTGAAGAAGCGGTCGCTGAACAGGCGCCGCGACGCGTTGATGATGAAGATGTGGAACTGGGTCTCGGAAATGGCATAGCCGTGCGGGCGGGTCGTCTCCGCCAGGAAGCCGACCACGATGTCCACGTCTTCGATGTTGTCGACCGTGCTGCCGTCCTTATGCCCGAGGCAGTCGTTGATATGGCTGCCGTCCGGGTTGAGTTGGGCGGTGGTGATGATCTTCGATGCGTCGCACTTGTGCTGGCCGTAGACCTCCCGGATCGCCTTCACCAGGTCGCGCTGGTCCGCCAGGTTCGGGTCCCCTTCCGATAGGTGCCGGTCGATGAGGTCGTCGAAGCTCGACAGCTGCTTGAGGCCGATCTGGCGGCGGAACTCGTTGAACCGCGGAATGCCCCGCTCGCGGTCGCGGATGATGTCGAGCGCGGCCACGTCGATGGTGCTGTCCATGCGCGGGCGCAGATCGAGGTTCTGCAGGAATTGCGGGTGGTTGCGCAGCACAAGCAGCCCGAGCCGCTGGCGGCCCATGGTCAGGGCCCAATTATCCAATCCGCCCTCGCGCATCGCCGCCGTCGCCTTGCCACGGAACGTGTCGACCACCGGCACCTTCTTGTTGATGACGTTCGGGTCCTTGATGTCGCGAAATTCGAGCAGGTCCGGCACCAGCGGATGGAGGCGATAGACCGAGGGAAACTCCTCCGGGAAGTTGAATGGCGAGCCGAAATGATTGGCGCCGGGCAGGCGGACGATGCCGGAGCCGGCTGCGAAGGCGGAATAGAGCTGGTCCGCTTCCTTTGACGTCGGAGCGGAGCCCAGGACCTCGACGAGCTTCCTGGTCACATCCGACAGCAGCGGCTGCTTCCTGAACACGCCCGACCAGTTCCCGTTCATCCCGGCGTAGAGCGGCTCGTCGTAGAGCAGCTGGGTGGTCCACTCGATCGTGTGAATCTTGGCGATTTCGGCTGCCACGATCAGGCGGGCGATTTCGAACAGCTCGTCGTTCGACAGCTGCGCGTAGGCGATCGGCTGCTCGGGCCGGGCCGGATTGCGCAATTTGGAATCGGCATTGGGCTCCGTGCGCTGCTTGTCGCGGAACGCGTCCACGATGATGTTGTGCTCGCGCACGAACAGATTGTGGAAGAAGCTCAAGCCGAGCGACCAGTTGTCGGGGAAGGCGGTCGCTTCCTGGCCGACCCATTCCGGCTGGATCGGGTCGCATTGATCGGCCGGCACGTCCGGCGCGCAGGGGGCGCGGAACTCGGGCAAGTAGCCGTAGCGGTCGCCGGCTTGCCTGCGGCCGTCGACCGCTATCATCTGCAGCTTCGCCGGGTCGGCGGGGTCGCGCCGCATCCGCCGCCGCGACAGGTCGTCGTAGCCGTAGATTTGCGAGGCGTCCCACCACGCCGTCACGTTGTTGTGGAATGTCTTGTACGCCCGCGTCAGCCGATCCTCATCATTGAACGGGAAAGTATGCGGACGAGTGTCGTCGGCGATCAGCGTCGCGTCCATCTTGTCGTTTTGGCGGCAGCCGAGCTGGGCAGCCCGCTCCGGCGAGATCGGCCGTTCGGCGTCGCCGACGCGTTCGCTGAGGCAGCCGAGCGGCGAGATGATGTGCGATTGATCGTTGCGCGCGTTCTCGAGGTGCGAGAACCAGTCATGCGTCATGAACTGGATCCAGAACGCCGCCAGCACGTTGAAGAAGGGCGCCGGCTTGTACGCGCAATCGCCTTTGGAGTCGGGCGTTCCGCGCCCCTGATTGCAGTTCGGGGTCGCCGTCTGGTCGCGGGTGAACAGCTTGCGGCTGATCACCTGCGGGTCCGGCTGCATCAGCGAAATCCGGCCGCCATGGCGGTTGCGCGCGTAGACGTTGCGCGCGAGGTCCGGAAACGTGGATTCGAACTCGACGTTGCGGGCAAACAATTGCCCGGTCGACCCCATGGCGGGGTTGCGGACGTCATTGCAGATGCCGGTCAGCGTGCGGAAGCGCGTGAGTTCGCCGGTGCAGGTCTGGGTTCCGTCCGCGTCCACCTTGAGCTGGGGAAAGGCCGGATTGTCGGCGGGCAGCCGCATCTCCTTCCACACCTTCAGCGTCGCCCCGTCGACCGTTTGGCCGTCCGCCATCCTGCCGGTCAGGTACTGCTCGAACGTTCCGCTGTTGTCGAACAGGTTGAACTTGATCAATTCCATCCGCTGGCGTTCGAGATCGAGGAGGGCGCCGAAGATTCCGCGTTGGTTGCGGTCACCCAGGTCGAGGCCCTGAATGTCCGGTATGCTCAGCTTCGACAGCACGAGGCTCAAGAGCGCGTGGGACTTCGATTGGGCATCGCCGGTCGCCCAGTAATTCTGCCAGTCCACCCACGGCGTCCCCCTCTGGGCGACCGCGGCGTCTCCGCCGTTGCAGCGCGCGTAGGCTTCGCTGCCCTTGCCGAGGAAGCGGGCGGTGCGCACCGGCGCGAGCAGCGGGAAGCCGGCCTTGAGCTGCTCGAGGATTTCGAGGCACGCCTTGATCATGGCGCCTTCATCTTCGGCGGCAGCAGGCGGAGGAGCGGCGGCGGACATCAAGGCGCCGACTGCAACCGCGACGACAATTCCGAAGCGTTTCCTTGACATGCGCGCCTCCCATCGAGGCCCGTGGTACGGCGCCGGTCGGCGCCGGGACGGGCAATTTCCCCTTATTCAACCACATTAGCGCGTGGTCCCGAAAGGCGGGCAACGGAAAGATCGCGCTGCCGCGGGAAATGTCGAACGGGACGACGTGCCACGAACGGGCGCCCCGCATGCCCCCTTGCAAATCCCCTGGCTCCGGAATTATTTTAAGCTTAAAATAATAGCCCGACCGAGTCGCCGCCCGGCACGGCGGCGGCTCGCCCGTGGAGGCGCCCATGAAGGTTCACGTCATCGGCGGCGGCCCGGCCGGCCTCTATTTCGCGATCCTGATGAAGAAGGCGTGGCCGGACACGCGCATCACCGTGTTCGAGCGCAACCGGCCGGACGACACGTTCGGCTTCGGGGTCGTGTTCTCCGACGAGACCTTGGAAACCTTCGAGGCCTACGACCGCGAGAGTTACCAGGCGATCATCGCCCACTTCGCCTATTGGGACGACATCGAGATCCACTTCCGCGGCAGCGTGCAGCGGGTCGGCGGCAACGGCTTTTGCGGCTGCGCGCGGCGCACCCTGCTGCGCCTCCTGCACGAGCGCGCGCGCGCCTTCGGCGTCGAGCTGAAGTTCGAGGCCGAGGTGACCGATCTCGCCGCGGCGATCCGCGACGCCGATCTCGTGGTCGCGGCCGACGGCATCAATTCGCGCGTGCGCGAGACTTTCGCCGACGAGTTCCGGCCGGAGATCGACCTGCGCCCCAACAAATTCTGCTGGATGGGCTCGACCCGCGCGTTCGACGCCTTCACGTTCTTTTTCCGCGAAACCGAACACGGCATTTTCATCGCCCATTGCTACCAGTACGAGCCCGGCCGCTCGACCTGGATCTTCGAGACGGATCCGGCGACCTTCGCGCGCGCCGGCCTCGATCCCCACGACGAGGCGGCTTCCGCGCGCTTTCTCGAAGGGGTGTTCGGCGAGGAGCTGCAAGGGCATCGCCTGATCGTCAACCGATCGCTGTGGCGCAATTTCCCCACCGTCCGCTGCGCGCGCTGGACCGCCGGCAACGTCGTGCTCATCGGCGATGCCAAGGCGACGGCGCATTTTTCCATCGGCTCGGGCACCAAGCTCGCCATGGAAGACGCCATCGCGCTCTACGAAGCGTTCCGGGCGACCGGCGGGCGCAGCGTCGCGGCCGCGCTTGCGCGCTTCGAGGCCGATCGCCGCGAGGAAGTGGAGAAAACCCAGCATTCCGCCGACGTATCGCTGGTGTGGTTCGAGCACGTGCGGCGGTTCTGGCGCATGGACCCGACGCGCTTCGCGTTCGGGCTGATGACGCGTTCGAAGGCGATCACCTACGACAACCTCGCGCTGCGCGCACCCGAGTTCGTCAGGAAGGCCGATCGGCTGGTCGCGCGCGAGGCGCGCGCCCAGGGCTTCGCCGTCGACGAGGTGCGGCCGGCGGCGCCGATGTTCCAGCCGTTCCGCCTGCGCGGCATGACGCTCGCCAATCGGGTCGTGGTCTCGCCCATGTGCCAGTACGCGGCGCAGGACGGCCTGCCCAACGACTGGCACCTCGTGCATTACGGCGCGCGCGCCGTCGGCGGCGCCGGCCTGATGTTCACCGAGATGGCCTGCGTGTCCGCGCACGGCCGCATCACGCACGGCTGCGCCGGCATGTATTCCGATGCGCACGAGGCGGCCTGGAAGCGCATCGCCGACTTCGTCCACGCCCATTCCGCCGCCAAGTTCTGCATGCAGCTCGGCCACTCCGGCCGCAAGGGCGCGACCAGGCTGATGTGGGAGGGCATCGACAAGCCGCTGGCCGCGGGCGGATGGCCGGTGATGTCGGCTTCGCCGCTGCCCTATTTCCCGCACAGCCAAGTGCCGCGCGAGATGACGCGCGCCGACATGGATGCGACGATCGCCGACTTCGCCGCCGCCACCCGGCGCGCCGCGCGTGCGGGCTTCGACATGGTCGAGCTGCACGCGGCGCACGGCTACCTGCTGGCGAGCTTCATCTCGCCGCTCACCAACCGGCGCCGCGACGACTACGGCGGCGCGCTCGAGAACCGCATGCGCTTCCCGCTCGAGGTGTTCCGCGCCATGCGGGTCGCGTGGCCGGACGAGAAGCCGATGTCGGTGCGCATTTCGGCGACCGACTGGGCCGAGGGCGGATTGAGCGGGGAGGACTCGGTCGCAATCGCCCGCATGTTCGCGCAAGCGGGTTGCGACCTCATCGACGTGTCGACCGGCCAAACGGTGGCGGATGCCCAGCCGGTCTACGGGCGCATGTACCAAACGCCGTTCGCCGACCGCATCCGCAACGAGGCCGGGCTCGCCACCATGTGCGTCGGCGCCGTTACCACCGCCGATCAGGTCAACACCATCGTCGCGGCCGGCCGCGCCGACCTCGTGGCGCTGGCGCGCCCGCACCTCGTCGACCCGTCCTTTACGCTGCGCGCGGCGGCCTGGTACGGCGCCGAGGCCGTCCATTGCCCGCCGCAATATCTCGCCGGCAAAGAGCAGATTTTCCGCAATGCCGCGCGCGAGCGCGAGGAATTGACCGGGTTGCGGTTGAAGGCGAAGCCCAAGCCGCACGCCGATTCCTGGAAAGTCGCCGCGGAATGATTTGTTACGCCGCTTTCGGCTTCACTTCGAGCCGGACACCGAGTGCATCGAGCACGCGGCGAATCGTGTCAAATTCCGGTTTGGTTTCCCCGGACAGCGCGCGATAGAGATTCTCGCGGGAGACACCCGCCTCGCGGGCGATTGCGGTCATGCCGCGCGCGCGCGCCGCAGTGCCGATCGCCGTCGCAATGAAAGTCGGATCGTTATCCTCCAGCGCTTCCGTGAGATACGCGGCGATTGCCTCGGGGGTGTCGAGGTACTCAGCCGAATCGTAGAAGCGAGCCTTCACCTTTGCTTTTGTCCTCTTGGCCTTCCGCATGGGCTACTCCAAAGCGCGCGCGAGTTGCTTGGCCGTCTTGATGTCCTTGGCCTGACTGGCCTTATCGCCGCCGCACAGCAGGATCACGACCGTCCGGCCGCGAGCGACGAAATAGACGCGATAACCCGGCCCGAAGTCGATGCGCAATTCGCTCACGCCCTCTCCGACTGGAGCAACATCGCCGGGATTACCATGCGCCAATCGATCGATCCGCGCGGCAATCTTCGCCCTGCCACGGGCGTCGGCCAAACCTCTCAGCCACCGCGAGAAAATCTCGGTTTGGCGGATTTCCAGCACGCGGTAATGTAGCGTATACGCTACGAAACGGCAAGCGCCATCGTCCGCATCGCTGCGAGGCGAATCCGGCGCGCAATGCGCGGCGTTGGCCGTGGGCAGAGGCAGACTTTGTCGGCTCCTTCGACCTTGTGCAACGCCAGACGGATTCGTAAATTGGCCCCACGGGGACTTGGCCGAGCGGCGTCGCCCAGGGGCGAATTTCGGGCGCCGCCGCCGCGGCAACATGGGAACGACCTGCATGCAATCTCAATCGCGTAGACTCCCGGCGTTCGGCCTTGCCGTCGCCGCCCTTGCGCTTGCGCTGCCGCTCTCCACGTCCGCGGGTTACGGGCAGGCCGGGCCGTTCGCGCATCTTGCCGGAACTTGGTCGGGCGACGGAACGATCACGACGTCGAGCGGCGGAAGCGAGCGCATCCGGTGCCGCGCGCGATATACGATCGGGGAGGGCGGCCGGCTGTTTCAGCAGGCGCTCACCTGCGCGAGCGACAGCTACAAGTTCGAGATCAGCTGCACCGCCGAGGCGCAGGGCAGCGCGGTGACCGGCACCTGGCAGGAAGCGACCCGCGGCGTGTCCGGCACCTTGTCGGGACGCGTCAGCGGCCAGAACATCACCGGGCGCGTCGAGGCCGGCGGCTTTTCCGCCGGCGTGGCGGTGAGCACCAGCGGGCGTTCGCAGGCGGTCGTCATCCGGCCGCAAGGCTCCGACATCGCCGACGTTTCAGTGAGGCTGCATAAGTAAAATCGGCGGCTCGTCAAACAAACTGACGTCATCCTGAGGAGGCCGTGCGCAGCACGGCCTCCTCAGGATGACGTTGCAGCTGTTGCGACGGCGATCGACGCCCGCTCACCGCCCGCGCAGGCGGCGGGCGGTCCGGCGCAGGAACATGGCGGTCGGCCGCAGGATCAGCATGTCGGCGGTCAGCGCGGCCAGCATGGCGAAGGCGCTGAGCCAGCCGAACAGCCGCAGCGACGGCAGATCCGAGAACACGGTGACGGCCAATCCGCACGCCAACACCACGGAGGTGAGGATGAGGGCCGGGCCGACCAGCACGGTCGCGCGTTCGACCGCAACCGCCGGATCGTCCTGCGGATTGTCCTCGAGCCGCTGGCGATTGAGGAAATGGATGGTCGCGCTCAGGCCGAGCCCGAACGAGACCGTGAGCGCCACGATGCTGGCGAACTGCAGCCCCTGGCCGAGCAGCCACAGCAGGGTGCCGGACATCAGGATCGGAAATATGCCCGGCATGACGCACATCAGCATCACGGCGAAGGAGCGGAAGCAAATGCCGATGAACACGGCGACGATGATGAACTCGACGGTGAGCCCGCGGTTGAGCTTGCCGATCATGATGGCGCTGTTGCGCGCGGCGATGGCGGCAAGGCCGGTCACCGAGACCCGGTAACCCGGGTGCTCGGCGCGCACGGCGCCGAGCGTCTTGTCGAGCTGATCGATCACCGGCAGCAGCTGGCTCGCATCCTTGTCGGGGATGCGGCCCGACACCACGACGGCGTCCTCTTTCGGCGAGATGAAACGCCGCACCAGGTGCTCGGGCAGCATGTCGACGTAGAGCTTGAGCGTGGCGACGTCCGACTTGCCGGCCTTTTCGGCGAGCCAGCGGCGCAGCGTCTCGAGCGACCACACGTTGCCGACGCCGGCTTGTTTCTCCACCGCGGAATGCACCGCCGCGATCGTCGCCAGGGTCTCCGGATCGTAGAGCGATTTGCCCTTGGGAAACTCGATCAGCACGTCGATCGGGTTGGCGCCGGTCAGCTTGGCGTCGAGGCGGCTGCTCGCCTGCACCGCCTGCTGCTTGTCGGGCACCTGGTCGGCGAGGCGATAGCGCGGCTGCAAATTGGCGTAGATCAGGCCGAGCCCCGCGACCACCGCGACGGCGATTAGGCTGTAGAGGCCGGCGCGGCGCACCATGCGGGCGGCGATCCAGGCGCAGAAGCGGGTCAAGAGGTCGACGGCGAAGTCGGCGCCCCTGACCTTGGCGGCGAACGCCGCTTCCCGCCGCACCAGCAGCACGCCGAGGAGCGGCACCAGGGTGAGGACCGCGACGAGCGCGATGATGCAGGCGATCAGCCCGGCCTCGCCGAAGGTGCGGATCAGGTCCGAATCGGAGAACAGCAGGGCGACGAACGAGAGCCCGGCGGTGCCGTGGGTCAGCACGCAAGCCGGCCCGATGACCAGCACCGACTGGCGCATCGCCTCGTAGCGGTTCATCCCGCTGAGCAGCCGCGAGCGGAAGCCGAACGTGAGCTGCATGCTGTCGGCGAAGCTGATCACCATGATCAGCGGCGTCATCACGTTGAGGAACATGTTGAGGCGGAAGTCGAGCCAGCCGAGCGTGCCGAGCGACAGCAGGATGGCGATCAGCGGCGGCCCGGCCGCCACGATCATGAACGACACGCGGCGGAAGAACGCGATGGCGATCGCGCACCCGGCGATGAAGCCGACCGCGTTGTAGACCACCCGGTCGCGCTCGACCGCGTTCCTGATCTCGAGCTGCATGACCGGCACGCCGGACAGCTCGCCCTTGAGTTGGGTGTCGGCGAGGTCTTCGGCCACGGTCTTGCGGATTTCGCCGACCGTTTCGTTCAAGCTGTTGCTCTGGACGATCGCCGGATCGAGCGCGAGCACGACCAGCGCCAGCGTGCCGTCCTCCGACAGCAGCTTGCCGCGGATGATTTCGTTCGAAAGGACGCGCTGGATCAGCTGATCGTAGGCCGCGCCCTCCGGCAGTTCGTCGGGAAACACGGGCGCCGGGAGTTTGCCGTCCTGGGGCGGCTGGCGCGCCGAGAACAGGGAGACCAGCCCGCGCGTGCCGTCGATCAGCTGCAGGTCGGTGACGAGGTCCCGCAGCCTCTCGATCGAGTGGCGCTCGAGCAGGGTCTTGCCCTCGACCACGATGAGCACGTCGTATTCGCTCGACGGGAAGCGCCGCGTGACCTCCTCGTATTGCCTGAACTCGGGCGTGTCGGTGCGGAACAGCTGGCTGAGCGAATCGTCGACCTTGAGCCGGTCCACCCCGAACGCCGCCGCGACCGCCAGGGCGATGAGGATGAACATGGCGACGTAGGGAAAACGCAGCGGGATGAGGCCGATGCGCTCGATCCCGAACGCGATCGCCGGCAGGTCGCTGCGCGGCCGGGCCGAAAGCTGGGTGCCCTCGTTCATCGTCGCAAAGGTCCTGTCTCGGCCGCGTCCCGGGCGCCGCCAGCGCCGCGAAGCCACCGGCGGCGACCCGTGTTTATTCAACGGCATCCGATTTGGGTAGGGGGCTTCGGGCGCACAATCGGGCTGCGACCCTGCGTCGGGCCGTCGCCGGGTCGGGAACGATGCCGTCCTTGCCCCGACGGAAGCGCGGCGCCAGTATGGGGCCCTCGATTCAACTCGATTGGCCGGTCATGGCAGTCGTCGAGTTTCCCGTTTCGCTGGCCGCAAGGACCGACGCCGGCGCGGCACTGCCGCGCGCCGTCCAAAAAGTGCGGCTTTATTTCCTGACCGTCTTCGCGCTAGGCCTCGCGGCGTTCATCCTTGGCGTCGAAGGTCGATATCCCGGCGGCCTGTTCCTTTATCCGCCGCCCGTCGATTGGATTCCGCCCCTGTCGAACGGCCAATGGTTGGCGGCATTCGCGGTCCACCAGCAGGACCCGATCTTCGCGGCCTGCGGCGGCTCCCAATCGCTCACGGAATTTCAGACGCTCTACTGGTGGGAATGGCTGCGCCGGGCGAGCGTGCTCGTGCTCGCCGCCGTGGCGGCGGTGGGGCTCGCCGGCGCATCGGCGCTGCGGCAATTCCGCTTCGCGCTGCCGCGCGTCCTCGGCCTCTGCCTGATCGTTGCCGCCTGCGCCTTGGCACGGTGGCTCATCGGCCTCGCTGCCGCCAACGTCGAGGAGCTTGCGCGCTTCAACGTCGGCCAATACCGCCACGCCGTCGACGTGACCTTGGCGAGCGCCGCGGTCGCCGCCGTCCTGGCCTCCGCCCTTGTGCCGCCGCGACCGCGGCACCCGGCCGGCGGGCGCCGGTTCCCGCTCGCCGCTTGGCTGTGGGGCGGTGCGCTGCTCATCGACGTCGCGTTCGGCGCGCTCTTCATGGCGCGCGACGCCGCGGCCGTGTGGACGGCGTGGCCCGGCCTCGGCGATGTCGCGCCCGACCGGTTCGTGTCCTACGCGCCGCTCTGGCTCAATCTCGTGTTCAACCCGTATACGATCCAGCTCGTTCACCGGGCGCTGTCGATGGCGCTGTGGGTTCTCGCGCTGGCCTATGTGATCCGGTCGACCGGGCGCGATCCTCGCGGCGCTGCCCGGGCGACGGTCCTGTTCGGGCTGATGACCGCCCAGACGGCGATCGGCATTGCGGCCCTGGTGCTGGGTGCGCCGCCCGCGCTGTCGATCCTGCACCGGGTCGGCGGGGTTTTGCTGCTCGCCGTCGCCTTCACCCTTGCGCCGTCGCCGGCGCGGAATCCCTTGCCTTGGCGTCGGCGATTGCCTGCCACACCGCGAATGGCGTCGCCGGCATCTTGATGTCGCGCACGCCGTAACCTTTGAGCGCGTCGACGATGGCGCTGACCACGACCGCGAGCGTCGGGGTCGTGCCGCCTTCCCCGCCGGCCTTGATGCCGAGCGGGTTGGTGGGCGAGAGCACCTCGACGATCTCCGTCTTGAACGACGGCAGGTTGTCGGCGCGCGGCATCCCGTAGTCCATGAACGATCCGCACAAGGGCTGCCCCGACGCGGGATCGACGAAGCATTGCTCCCACATCGCTTCGCCGATCCCCTGGGCGGCGCCGCCGTGGGTTTGGCCGTGCACGATCATCGGATTGATGCAGCGCCCGACGTCGTCGACCGCCGCGTAGCGGGTGAGGTCGACCCAACCGGTCTCCGGATCGACTTCGACCTCGCACACGGCGCAGCCGTTGGGAAACACCGGATCGTGCATCTCGTTGTCGGCCGCGGCCGCAAGTCCGCCCGGCAAACCGGCGCGCTCGGCTTCCTTCGCCAGCTCGAGAAAATCGAACGTGCGGTTGCTCGACGGCGAGCCGAACCGCCCGTCGGCGAACGTGACCGCGTCGACCGGCGCATCGAGCAGGCGCGCCGCGACGCGCTTGCCTTGGGCGATCAGGTCGCCGGCCGCCTTCGTGAACACGGTCGCCGCGTGGCGCATCGAGCGGCCCGAGTGGGAGCCGCCGCCGACCATGACCACGTCGGTGTCGCCCATGACAATGTCGACGCACTCGACCGGCACGGCGAGAAGATCCGCCATCACTTGCGCGAAGCTCGTCTCGTGCCCTTGGCCGCTCGGCTGGGTGCCGATGACCACCGTGACGCGTCCTGACGGGGTGACCGCGATTTCCGCGCGCTCGTTCGGCGCGCCGATCGACGACTCCACGTAGTTGGCGAGCCCGAGGCCGAGCAGCCGGCCGCGCCGCTTGGCCTCGCGCCGCCGCGCCGCAAAGCCGTTCCAGTCGGCGATGCGCATCGCCAAGTCCAAGTTGGCCGCGTACTGCCCGCTGTCGTAGGGCGCGCCGACCGCGTTGACGTACGGCATGGCGCTCGGCCGCACCAGGTTGCGCCGCCGCAGCGACACGCGGTCGAAGCCCAGCGCGTCCGCGGCCTTGTCGATCAGCCGCTCGATCGCGTGGGTGACCTCGGGCCTCCCCGAGCTGCGATAGGCGTTGGTCGGCATCGTGTTGGTGAACACGGCGCGGGAGCGCAACGTCGCCGCCGGGATCGCGTAGGAGCCGGTGATCAGCGCCGACCCCTTGCCGAGCGGCGACAGCGAGACGCAGCGCGCGCCCACGTTGCTGATGTTGGAAGCGCGCAGCGCCAGAAAACGGCCGTCGGCGCGCAGCGCCAGCTCGAACGTGGTGACGAGGTCGCGCCCCTGATAGTCGGTCAGGAAGGCCTCGGAGCGGGTCGCCGTGAATTTGACCGGCCGGCCGAGCTTGCGCGCCGCCCACAGCACCAGGCCGAACTCCACATAGATCCGGTTGCGCGCGCCGAAATTGCCGCCGACGTCGTAGGAGAGCACGCGCAACCGCTCGGGCGCGATGCCGAGCACGACGGCAAGCTCCCGCTTCTGCCGCACCGCGCCGCCGCTGCCGGCGTAAAGCGTGTAGCGATCCGTCGCCGCCTCGTAGTGCGCGAGCGCCGATCGCGGCTCGATCGTGACCGCCGTCACCCGGACGACGTGCGCGTCCATGCGGATCACATGGTCGGCCGCCGCGAACGCGCGCTCAGTGGCCGCGTGGTCGCCGAACGTGGTGTCGACGAGGACGTTGTCCGCCGCCTCGTCCCACACGGATGGCGCGCCGGGCGCCGCCGCCGCGGCCGCATCCGCGACCCACGGCAGTTCCCCGTATTCCACCGCGACCGCCTCCGCCGCGTCGAGCGCGCGCGCCTGGGTGTCGGCAACGACCATGGCGACCGCCTCGCCGACGTGGCGCGCCTTGTCGGCGGGCAGCAGCGCGTGCGGGCCGATGAAGACGGGGCCGCCGCCCGGGCCGGTGAGCTTCAGGTCGGTGCGCGTCTTCGGCAGCGGATCGTGCGCAATGGGCTTGAGGCCGTCGGCGGCAACGTCGGCGCCGGTGAACACGCCGAGCACGCCCGGCAGCGCGCGCGCGGGCGCCGCGTCGATACGCAAGATGCGCGCGTGCGGATGGGGCGAGCGCACCATCGCCGCGTAGGCTTGTTCGTCGAGGCTGAAGTCGTCGCTGAACCGGCCGGCGCCGGTGACGAGGCGAAAATCCTCCTTGCGGCGCAGCGCCTGCCCGATCGCGGCGAACTCGCTCGGCCCGGTCATCGACGCCCGCGTCACATCACCTGAAACACATGATAGGTCGGGCCGGTGGCGAGCCGCGCGCCGGTCGCGACCGCGCAGATGCCGTTGAGCCAGGCGTATTTCGCGGACGCCGTCTCGAAATAGGGCGTGGCGCGGAAATAATAGAGGCTCGGGTCGACTACTTCGCCCCGATTGAGCCGGTCGATCACGTCCTTGGGTCCGTGGCGGTAACCGCGGTAGGTCATGTAGATGTGCTGCTTGTCGTCGGTCTCGATGGTGAGCCGCACGTCGAGTTGCAGCACGCCGTCGCGGCGCAGCAGCAGCCAGTCGCCGCCGCCGTCGAGTACCCGGCCGTTGATCTTCGGCCCCTCGACGATCCCGCCCGCCACCCGCGCGATGCGCCGATGGCCGTACGGCGTCTCGCCGAGATCGAGGATCGGCGGTACGTCGAGCACGATCTTGAACAGCAGTTCGGTCTTGATCTCGGGCATGGCGTTTCCTCCCTCACGCGGTATTGTATCCGCGTTCCTGATCGGCGGCGACGATGCGTCCTACGCTGCCGCCATCCCCAAGTCCACCCATGAAGACGCGCCCGAGCATTGCGAGGTGAAACAAACATGCAGATCGGATTCATCGGCCTTGGCACCATGGGCGACAGCATGGCGGCCAATCTCCAGAAGGCCGGCTACAAGCTGGTCGTCAGCGACGTGCGGCGGCAGGCGGCATCGACGCACGTCGCCGCCGGCGCCCAGTGGGTCGCGACGCCGCGCGAAGTCGCCTCCGCCTGCGAGGTGATCTTCACCTCGCTGCCCGGACCGCCCGAGGTCGAGTCGGTTGCGCTCGGCAAGGATGGACTGATCGAAGGCATCGCCAAGGACGCCGTCTATTTCGACCTGTCGACCAACGCGCGCTCGCTCATGCAGAGGATCCACGCCGCGTTCGCCGTCAAGGGCGCCCACGTGCTGGACGCGCCGGTGAGCGGCGGCCCGCGCGGCGCGTTGACCGGCAAGCTCGCCATCTGGATCGGCGGCGACCGCGCGATCTTCGATAAATACAAACCCGTGCTCGACGCGATCGGCGACCAAGCGCGCTACATCGGCCCGATCGGCCAGGGCACCGTCGCCAAGCTGGTACACAATTGCTCGGGTTACGCGGCGACGGCGGCGATCGCCGAGGCGTTCACCATGGGGGTCAAGGCGGGCGTCGACCCGCTCGCTTTGTTCGAGGCGATCCGTCAGGGCGCCGGCGGACGCCGGCGCACTTTCGACACCCTGGTCGATCAGTTCCTCACCGGCACCTACGATCCGCCCGCCTTCGCCCTGCGCCTGGCGCACAAGGACGTGTCGCTCGCCACCGCGCTCGGCAAGGAGGTCGGCGTGCCGATGCGCCTGTGCAACCTCACGCTCGAGGAAATGACCGAGGCGCTCAACCGCGGCTGGGGCCACCGGGACTCGCGCATCTGCCTCACGCTGCAGCAGGAGCGCGCCGGGGTGAAGATCGCGGTCGATCCCGCGGCCTTGCGCCGCACGCTCGAGGCCGACGCGACGGCTGCGATCGTGCCGAAGGTCGGTTGATCCCTACAACCAGGCGGACCGTATTCGATCGCAACCGCGATGAAGTTGCGCGATGCCCGCCGCGCGCTGCCGCGCACGCGCATTCATTCGATTTCTTGAGCGTCCCTGTGTGAACTCTTTCACACGCCGAGAGCCTTCGGCGGTGCAAGCTCGGCGCGACGGGAACGAATGGAGGGATCGATGCAGGACAACGTCATCGTCGCAGGCGGATCGGAGCGCGCCGTCGCCCGCGGACGGACGCGCACCCTCGCGCACGGATGGCTGCGCGGCGTCGACGCCGAAGCATGGAAGGCGCTCGAGTGCGTCAGCTTGTTTTGTTTACTCGGCCTTCTCGTCACCGCCGTCGTGCTGTTCGGGTCGTCGCCGGAGACTGTTGCCGCGATGACAGCCGCGATGAGCCAGTGATCACTGATCACTGCGTCAGCGCGGCGAGTCCTTCCGCGGTCGTGACCGGCGGGGTCCAGCCCAGGCGCAGCAGCGCCGCCGGATCGGCGACGAGCGGGCCGGCGATGCGTTCGTAGGCGTCCGCGCGTCCGGCCGCCCGCAACGTCGCCCGGAGCATCCATTCCGGCACCGGGACGAGGCCGGGTCGGCGCTCAAGCCCGCGCCGCATGGCCGCGACCATTTCGCCGACGGTGAGCGCCTGGGGATCCGCCGCGATCAGCGGCCGCCGCAACGGTGCCGGCGCGGCGAGCACGCAATCGACCGCCGCCGCCAGGTTGTCGAGCGACAGCAGCGAGCGGCGGGCGGCGAGCGCGCCGAACGGCAGCGGCAGGCGCGAGCGCGCCAGACGGATCAGCCGCGCCATGTTGCCGGTCACGCCGGGGCCGTAGGCGAGCGCCAGGCGCAAGGCCACCCAGTCGAGGCCGGCCTCCGCCAACGCTTGCTCGGCCGCGAGCTTCGAGCGGCCGAACGCGTCGGTCGGCTGCGGCGCGAGGTCTTCGGTGAGGACGCGCGGATCGGTCGGCCCCGCCTGGGCGCGGATCGAGGAGATGAACACGAAGCGCCGGACGCCGGCCCGCTGCGCCGCCCGCGCCAGGCCGGTCGTCGCCTCGACGTTGAGGACGCGATAGTCGTCCTCCGGCCGCCCGGACGCGGCAACCGACAATCCGGCCGAGTGGATCACCGCGTCGACGTCGGCGAGCGCCGACGCCATGTTCTGCGGCCGGGCGATGTCGCCGATGACCGCGCTGGTGCAGTCCGCCGGCAGGATGGTGGGACGGCGCAGCAGCACGCGCACCTGATAGCCGCGCCGGGTCAGTTCGCGCAGCAGGTGCTGCCCGATGAATCCGGTGGCGCCGGTCAGTGCGAGACGGGGGCTGGCCATGCGCGTTCCGTTTCACTAGAGCATGATGCCGAAAAGTGGGTACCGGTTTTCGGAAAAACATCATGCTCCAACAATGAGCTAAAGCGGGATGGCGATTCGAAGAAAAGCCATCACGCTTTAGGCGGCGGGCCGCGGCAGGCTGCCGACGTGGCCGGCCCGGAAAAGGCGGCAGGCGGCGGACGGCGTCCTAATTTTGCCAGGTCCGCGGAGTGAAGCTATCGTCGTTCCCGCCGGTTGTCGCCCGGGGCCGGCAGCGTTCGCGTTCGCGGGCGAGATGGCCCATCCCATGTCGAACTATCGCACGTTTGCGCTGGGCGTGATCCTCGCCGGCGCGTTTGCCGCCAGCGCGGCGGCGCAGGACTGCGACCGCTACGCCTATGGATGCCGTGGCGCCCCCGGTTACGCGCCGCCGCAGCCGGGCTACGCCCCGCCCTACCAGGGCTACCCGGCATACCAGGGATATCCGGGCTACCAGCCCTATCCGGCCTACCAGCAGCCCTATCAGCCCTACGCGGCTCCCCCGCCGCCCTACGCCGCGCCCGGACCCTATGGGCCGCCCGGCCCTTACGCGCCCGGCTACGGGCCTCGCCCATCGGCCTATCCGCCCGCCGAAGAAGAGCAGCCGCCGCCCTCGCCGGCGCGGCCGAGCGAAGGTGCCGTCAACCCGGCCTATCGCAGCGACCCCGCCCTGGCGCGCCGCTTCGCCGCCCTCTACGGGCCGGTCTCCGGCGAGCCTCATGCGCTGGCGACGGTGCGGCCCTCGGACATCGACCCGGCCTTCATGCGCGCCACGGTGAGCTACCCGAGCGGCGAGGCGCCCGGCACCGTCATCATCGACCCGCAGAACCACTACCTCTATCTGATCCAGGCCGGCGGCCAGGCGATCCGCTACGGCGTCGGCGTCGGCCGCCAGGGCTTCGGCTGGTCGGGCACCGCCAACATCCACGACAAGCAGGAATGGCCCGACTGGTATCCGCCCAAGGAAATGCTCGCGCGCCAGCCCGACCTGATGCGGCACATGAGCGAGCTGCAGGGCGG
>DASPVJ010000050.1:0-2480 GCA_035622435.1 Xanthobacteraceae bacterium
GCTGGGGCGCCGAGCCCGTGAGCCGCCCGTCGAGGCCCGCGCCGCTCATTCGCGCAGCAGCTCGTTGATGCCAGTCTTGGCGCGTGTCTGGGCGTCGACGGTCTTGACGATCACCGCGCAATAAAGCGAGGGCCCGGGCGAGCCGTCGGGGAGGTCCTTGCCCGGCAGGGTGCCCGACACCACCACCGAATAGGGCGGCACCTCGCGCTGGTAAACCTTGCCGCTCGCGCGGTCGATGATTTTCGTCGAGGCGCCGATGTAGACGCCCATGGCGAGCACCGCGCCTTCGCGCACGATCACCCCCTCGGCGACCTCCGCGCGCGCGCCGATGAAACAATTGTCCTCGATCACGACCGGCGTGGCCTGCAGCGGCTCGAGCACGCCGCCGATGCCGGCGCCGCCGGAGAGGTGGCAGTCCTTGCCGACCTGGGCGCACGAGCCGACCGTCGCCCAGGTGTCGATCATGCTGCGCTCGCCCACGCGGGCCCCGACGTTGACGAAGCACGGCATCAGCACCACGCTCGGCGCGATATAGGCGGAGCGGCGCACCACGCAGCCCGGCACCGCACGGAAGCCGGCGTCGCGGAAGCGGTTGTCGCCCCAGCCGTCGAACTTCGACGGCACCTTGTCCCACCACGTGGCCTCGCCCGGCCCGCCCGGGATCAGGCCCATGTCGTTGAGGCGGAACGAGAGCAGCACCGCTTCTTTGAGCCATTGGTTGACCTTCCAGGCGCCGTCCGGCTGGCGCTCGGCGACGCGGACTTCGCCGCGGTCGAGCAGGTCGAGCGCCGCCTCGACCGCCTCGCGCACCGCGCCCTTGGTCGTCGGCCCGACCTTGTCGCGCGCCGCGAAGGCGGCTTCGATGGTCTGCTGCAGCTCGCCGTGCGCCATGAAGGAAACTCCCGCACCGAAATCAGGCGGGGTTGTCGGAGGCAGGGCAAGGGATGTCAAGCTGGCGGCGTCGGCGCGATCGCCTGAAGGAACCCGGCGAGATCGTCGGTGACGTGGTCGACGTGGGCTTCGCCGGGGCCCTCGAGTTCCCAACTCTCGCGGAACACCTCGCGGGTGCCGCCCGGGACCACCAGCACCGTGGTCATGCCGAGCGCGTGCGGCACGGCGAGATTGCGCGCCAGGTCCTCGAACATGGCGGCGCGGGCGGGATCGACGCCGTGGGCGGCAAGGAAGCGGTCGTAGGTTTGCGGCGAGGGTTTCGGCTCCAATTCCGCCGCGACGATGTCGAACACGCCGTCGAAGTGGTGCTCGATCGCCAGCCGCCGGGTCACCGCGTCGGCGTGCTTGCGGGTGCCGTTGGTGAGGATGAGCTTGCGGCCCGGCAGCGCCGCGATGGCGGCGCCCAGCGCCGGGTCGGGCGTCAGCGGCGAGTGATCGATCTCGTGCACGAAGTCGAGGAAGTCGTCGGGGTCGAGGCCGTGCTCGGTCATGAGACCGCGCATGGTGGTGCCGTAGCGGCGGTAGTAGTCCTTCTGCACCCGGAACGCTTCGTCGCGGCCGACGTCGAGGAAGCGGGCGACGTACTCGCGGATGCGATCGTCGACCTGCTGCCACAGGTTGAGGTGACGGGGGTAAAGCGTGTTGTCGAGGTCGAACACCCAGGTGTCGACGTGGGAAAATCCGCGCGGGGTCGCCGGGGCCGTCATGGTTCCTTCAGTCTAGCGATGGATCAGCGTCCCGGCGCCGTGGTCGGTGAGAAGCTCGAGCAGCACCGCGTGCGGCACCTGGCCGTCGAGGACGACCACGCCCTCCACCCCGTGCTCCAGCGCGTAGATGCAGGTCTCGACCTTGGGGATCATGCCGCCGGCGATGGTGCCGTCGGCGATCAGCGCCCGCGCCTGCGCGATCGACAGGTCCTTGATCAGCGACTTCGACCGGTCGAGCACGCCGGGCACGTCGGTGAGCAGCAGCAGGCGCTTGGCCTTGAGCGCGCCGGCGATGGCGCCGGCAAACGTGTCGGCGTTGACGTTGAAGGTGCCGCCGTCGGGCGCCGCCGCGATCGGCGCCAGCACCGGGATCAGCTCGCGGCCGATGATCTGGTCGAGCACGGTGGTGTCGACCTTCTCCGGCTCGCCGACGAAGCCGAGGTCGATGACGCGCTCGATGTGGGAGCCGGGATCGACCACGGTGCGGGTGATCTTGCGGGCGAGCACCATGTTGCCGTCCTTGCCGGACAACCCGATCGCCTTGCCGCCGGCGGCGTTGATGTAGCCGACGAGGTGCTTGTTGATGGAGCCGGCGAGCACCATCTCGACGATCTCGACGGTCGCCGCGTCGGTGATGCGCAGGCCGGCGGCGAATTGCGACTTGATGCCGAGGCGCTCCAGCATCGCCTGGATCTGCGGGCCGCCGCCGTGCACCACCACCGGGTTGATCGCGGCCTGCTCCAAGAGCACGATGTCGTGGGCGAAGTTGCGCGCCACGTCCTCCTCGCCCATGGCGTGGCCGCCGTACTTCACCACGACGAT
>DASPVJ010000051.1:0-9706 GCA_035622435.1 Xanthobacteraceae bacterium
TCCTCGCCGACAACCCGGGGCCGTTCACCTTCAAGGGCACGGTGACCTATATCGCCGGGCGCGGCGAGGTGGCGGTGATCGATCCGGGGCCGGACGACCCGCGGCACGTGGCGGCGATCCTCGAGGCGGTGCGCGGGGAGACCGTGACCCACATTCTCGTCACCCACACCCACCGCGACCATTCACCCGCGGCCGCCCGCCTCAAGGCGGCGACCGGCGCCACCGTCTATGCCGAGGGTCCGCACCGCCCGGCGCGGCCGCTGCATGTGGGCGAGACGGCTCGGCTCGATGCCGGCGGCGACCAGGCATTCCGCCCCGACGTAACGATCGCCGACGGCGAACTCGTGCGCGGACGCGGCTTCACCTTCGAGGCGGTGGCAACACCGGGCCATACCGCCAACCACATGGCCTACGCGTTCAAGGAGGCGGACGCCCTGCTCTCGGGCGACCATGTGATGGGGTGGTCGACCACCATCGTGGCGCCGCCCGACGGCGCCATGAGCGACTACATGGCCTCGCTCGCCAAGCTCGCGCGCCGGCCGGAGACGATCTATTTCCCCGGCCACGGCGGCGCCATTCGCGAGGCGCCGCGGTTTGTCGAACATCTGATCGCCCACCGCCACGGCCGGGAGGCCTCGATCCTGCACCGGCTCGACAAGGGGGCGGCCGACATCCCGACCATCGTGCGCGCCGTCTACATCGGGCTCGATCCGCGGCTTGTCGGCGCGGCCGGGCTCTCGGTGCTGGCGCACCTGGAGGATCTGGTGGCGCGCGGCGTCGTTGCCACCGACGGGCCGCCGGCGATCGGCGGGACTTATCGCCTGGCCCGTTGAGGAGTCTTTTTGGGCGCGGGCTTCGGCGGCGGCTTGGGCTTCGCCTTTTGTTCGCCGGCGGCATCGTCGATATCGTTGCTCAGCGAACGAATGCGCGAGGCATTGGCGCCGAAGTCGTGCAGGCCGTAGCGCGAGGCCGAGCGCATGTCGATGCGCGCGCCGTCCTCGGCGGCGCGCACCCGCACCACGATGTCGTCGCGAAAGCCCATGATCGGCGTGCGCGCCACCGCCTCGATGCGACCCTCGCGCCGGGCGATCTGCGGCGCGCGCACGTCCACGATGCGCCACTTGCGCTTGGTGATCACCGCCAGCGCCGCCTCGTAGGCCTCGGTCGGGCTCACCGACACCATGAGCGGCTCGATGTCCGGATAGGCCGCGCGCTGCAATTGCGTTGCCGCGGCGCCCGGATAGGCGACCGGGTTGGCGCCGCGCGGCCGCAACCGCGCGATCGCCTCGAACCGGGGCGGATCGACCG
This sequence comes from Xanthobacteraceae bacterium, assembly GCA_035622435.1. GTDB lineage: Bacteria > Pseudomonadota > Alphaproteobacteria > Rhizobiales > Xanthobacteraceae > AP-16. The sequence goes on from DASPVJ010000051.1 coordinate 1,309, forward strand.
GATCGGTGGTGATGTCGTTGACCGCCGGCAGCCGGTAGAACAGGACCGCGAGATAGCCGGGGTAGGCGAGCATCGCGAGGCCGATCGCAAGCGCGGTGACGGCGAGCCCGAGGCCGCGCGAACCTTGGCGCCAGATGACCACGAAGGCGGCGAACGCCAGCGCGATCGCCACGAAGGCGAAGAACAGCGATCCGGCCAGGCTGGCGATCGCCGGCACCGGATCGAGAAAGCCGAGATTGACGATGACGATGACGAGCAGCACCACCGCGATCGCGAACAGCGCCAGCCGCCGCGACCAGATCGCGAGCTTCGATACCGGTTCCTCGGCGACGCGGCGGCGCGCGACGTAGAGCATCAGCGCCCTCGTGGCCCCTCGCCGCCAAGGGCGGAGGGATGGTGCGATGAACGTCTTGAGCGGGCTGGATACGCGCCGATACCGCCCGCGTCAACGCACGCGGCCGTCACGTCGCCCGCATGGAGCGAAGCCCAATGCGGGACACCGTGGATTTCGCTTCGCTCAACACCGGCCGCGCAGCGGCGATCAACTTTCGCGGAACCGGTAGCCGACGCCGTAGAGCGTCTCGATCATGTCGAAGGTCTCGTCGACCGCGCGGAACTTCTTGCGCAACCGCTTGATGTGGCTGTCGATCGTCCGGTCGTCGACATAGACTTGGTCCTCATAGGCCGCGTCCATCAGCGCGTCGCGGCTCTTGATCACGCCCGGGCGGGTCGCCAGCGTCTCGAGCAGCCGGAACTCGGTCACGGTGAGGACCACCTTCTTGCCCTTCCAGGTGCAGGTGTGGCGCTCCTGGTCCAAGCACAAGTGACCGCGCTCCATCACGCTGTCGCCGGCATCGCGCTCGGCGGCGGCGTCGCCGGTGCGAAACCGGCGCAGCAACGTCCGCACCCGCTCGACCAGCACGCGCTGGGAAAACGGTTTGCGGATGAAGTCGTCGGCGCCGATCCGCAGGCCGAGCAGTTCGTCGGTCTCTTCCTGCCGGCCGGTCAGGAAGATGACCGGCACGTCCGACTTCTGCCGCAGCCGGCGCAACAACTCGACCCCGTCCATCTGGGGCATTTTGATGTCGAGAATGGCAAGGTCGGGTTGGACCGTCTTGAACGCGTTGAGCGCCGCCGGCCCGTCCGGGTATGCCACTACGTTGTAGCCTTCCGATTCAAGCATCGTCGCGACGAGGGCGAGAATATCGCGATCGTCGTCCACCAAAGCGATGGTTGCCATGTTGCCGTCCCCCACTTGATTCGGACACTCTTCAGACAAAGCCCGGCTGAAGTATGGCGTCCGCAGCAAAAAGTGCGCGCCGGTCGGGAACAAATTCCCGCCGGTAGGGAACAATGGAGGAATCCTGGCCTCGGCGCGACGAACTTGTGACGAAATTACTCCGCCGCCGTGGCGGTGGGCAGCACGTAGTCGCGGAAGCGCTCGCGCAGGGTGATCTTCTGGATCTTGCCGGTGGCAGTGTGCGGGATTTCGTCGACGAGGACCACGTCGTCGGGCATCCACCACTTGGCGATCTTGCCCTGCAGGAACCCGAGCAGCTCCTCCTTGGTCGCCGTCTGGTCCTTCTTGAGCACGATGATGAGCAGCGGACGCTCATCCCACTTGGGATGCCGGACGCCGATCACCGCCGCTTCCGCCACCTTGGGGTGGCCGACCGCCAGGTTCTCGATGTCGATCGAGGATATCCATTCGCCGCCCGACTTGATCACGTCCTTCGAGCGGTCGGTGATCTGCATGTACCCGTGCGGATCGATGGTCGCCACGTCACCGGTGTCGAAGAAACCGTCCGGGTCGAGGATGTCGCCCCCCTCCCCCTTGAAATAGGCCTTCGACACCGCCGGCCCGCGCACCTTGAGGCGCCCGAAGGTCTTGCCGTCCCACGCCAGCAGCCGGTCGGCATCGTCGACGATCCGCATTTCGATGCCGAACGGGGTGTGCCCCTGCTTCTGCTGGATGTCGAGCCGCGCCTCGCCGGTAAGGCCGGCATATTCCGGCTTGAGGGTGCACACGGTGCCGAGCGGGCTCATCTCGGTCATGCCCCAGGCGTGGATCACCTCGACCCCGTAGGTGTCCTGGAACGCCTTGGTCATGGCGCGCGGGCAGGCGGAGCCGCCGATCACCACCCTCTTGAGGTGCGGGAGCTTGCCGCCGGTCGCCTCCAGGTACTGGAGCAGCATGAGCCAGACGGTCGGCACCGCCGCCGTACACGTCACCTTGAACTCGTTGAGCAGCTCGTAGATCGAGGCGCCGTCGAGCTTCATGCCGGGCATGACCATGGAGGCCCCGGCCATCGGCGCGGTCAGCGACAGCGACCAGCCGTTGGCGTGGAACAACGGCACCACCGGCAGCACCACGTCGCGCGATGACAGCCCGATCATGTCGGGCTGGACCGCAATCATCGAATGGAGCACGTTCGAGCGATGCGAATAGACGACGCCCTTGGGATTGCCGGTGGTGCCCGAGGTGTAACACATGCCGGCCGCGGTGTTCTCGTCGAAGCTCGCCCATTGGAAGTCCCCGTCGGCTTCGGCGATCCACTCCTCGTAGGCGACGGCGTTGCGCAGCGTCGTCTTGGGCATATGAGCGGCGTCGGTCAGGACGATGTAACGCTCGATCGGCTTGAGCTTGTCGGCGAGCTTTTCGAGCAACGGAATGAAAGTCAGGTCGGTCATCATCACGCGGTCTTCGGCGTGGTTGACGATCCACACGATCTGTTCGGGGAATAGGCGCGGATTGACGGTGTGATAAACCCCGCCCACCCCGACAATGCCGTACCATGCTTCGAGGTGTCGCCAGGTGTTCCAGGCGAGCGTGGCCACCCGGTCGCCCTCCCTGATGCCCTCGCGGGCAAGGCGCTGGGCAAGCTTGAGCGCGCGGGCGCGCAGCTGCGGATAGGTGATGGAATGAATCGGGCCCTCGATCGAGCGCGATATGACGCCGCGCTCGGGATGGTTGACGGCCGCATGATCGATGACCCGATGGCACAACAGCGGCCAGTCCTGCATCAATCCCAGCATGGGCGCTCCTCCAAAAGCGGCTCTGTCCGAGCCTGTTGGTCTTGCATGCAACCGACGTTTTAGCGGGACTTGCGAAGCCGGCCAAGCAGGTCCCACGCCGGCCGGATACCCCCGGTTCAGGCGCGCCGGCAAGCTCGGCGTCCGCGGCAAAGGATGCTACCAGAGCCGACCCAACCGAGCGCCGCCATGTCCGAAGGCATGCAATCCCCCCATTTGCCGAGGCCGGCCCCAAAGGTTGCCGCGCCCGGCGCGTTGCAGCCGCTGAGCGGCTGGGCGACGGCCGGCTGGGCCCTGCTGACACTGCTCGCATGGCTGGCAGCGGAGGCGGTCGTGCTCATCGTGTTTCTCGTACGCTGGTTCGCGTTCAACCCGGGCGTTCCGATCGATGCCGATATGATCGCCCACAACGGCTATCTGGTATCGCTGGCGGCGATCGTGTCCGCGGCGGTCCAATGCGCGGTGGTGGTCCTGGCGATCCGCCGCACGCGCTGGCCGGTCGCCGACTATCTGGGGCTGGTCCGCCGCCCTCACCCGCGCGAGGTCGTGTTCTGCCTGGCCTGCGTCGCGCTGCTGCTCGTCGCCTCCGACCTGGTATCGTGGCTGATCGGGCACGACCTGGTGCCCCCGTTCATGCGCAACGTCTACCTGGCGGCGCGCGACGCCGGCGCGATTGCGCTCCTGCTGCTCGCCGTCGCGGTGGCTGCGCCGATCGGCGAGGAGATCGTGTTCCGCGGCTTCATGTTCCGCGGCTTGGCCGCCTCGCGGCTCGGACCCACTGGCACGATCGTCGTGACCTCGGCCGTGTGGGCGGCGATCCACCTGCAATACGACTGGCTCGGCATCGCGCAGATCTTCTGCCTCGGCCTGCTGTTCGGATGGGTGCGCTGGCGCAGCGGATCGACCGCGCTGACCATGCTGATGCACGCCGCCTGCAACCTCGTCGCCACGGTCGAGACGGCCGTCATCGTCGAAGGGCTGTCATGAAAGGCCGGCGCTGCCCGCGTCAGGGCAGTCGCGCAATCCGTTCGGTCAGCAAACGATAGTAGGCGTCCGCTTCGACCTCGGTCATGTAGTTGACGTTCGGCGGCCGTCCGGTGACGCCCCGCCAATCGACGACGGTCATCCCGAGCGTCAGCGGGTCCGCCGTTGCAATCTCCACGTTGACATCGCGCCCGCGAAACATCCCGGGTTCGAGCAAGTAGGCGACGACGCAAGGATCGTGCAGCGGCGCGCCGGACCAACCGCGTTTGCTCAGATCATACCCAGTCGCGGCGAGAAGATCGGCGGTCGCCGTGCCGCACCCATTGCCGAGCGCGCGGAAGTGCCCGATGCGCGGCGGCGTGCTCAGCGCCTTATGGGTGACGTCCAGCGGCATCATGGTGATCGGCGTCCGGCTTGACGTAAGCACATGGAGGACGGTCTGCGCAGCCTCGGGATCGACGTGGACGTTGAACTCGGCAACGGGCGTGACATTCCCGCCTTCGAAATAGCTGCCGCCCATCATGACGAATTCGCGCACGGCTCCGGCGATGGTCGGGTCGCGGCTGAAGGCGGAGGCGATGTTGGTGAGCGGGCCGAGCGCGCAGATGGTGACGCTGCGGGGCTGCGCACTGCGCAAGGTCTCGACCAGGAAACCGACGCCGCTCTGCTGCTGCAAGGGTAGCTGCGGGGCAGGCAACGTCAGGCCCCCGAGCCCGGTCGGCCCGTGAAATCCGCGTGAGGTGACCAAATCGCGCGCAAGCGGCTTGGCGCAGCCGGCATAGACCTTGAGGCTCAGCTTGTTTTCCGGGTCGGCCAGCTGGCAAATCTTGCGGGCGTTCTCCTGGGTGTGCGCGAGCTCGATATTGCCGGCGACGGCGACGATGCCGCGGATGTCCAATTCATCGGGCGAGGCCACCGCGAGCATGATCGCGATCGCATCGTCCTGGCCGGGATCCGTATCGATGATGATCGGGCGCACGCACGTCATCCGTAAGAGATGCTGCCGGCGCGGCGGCAGGTTCCGTCACGCCGTCCTGACCTTGCGCTCCACTTCCGCGCGCGGCTCGATCGGCGTTGCGCCCTTGAGGCCGAGCAGGTCTTCGATCAGCTTGGCGCCGGCGAGCACCCGCGCCTCGCCATGCGGGGCCGCAACGACCTGCAGGCCGACCGGCAGACCTTCGGCGGTGAACCCGCACGGCAGCGACAGGGCCGGACAGCAGGCGAGCGTGATCGCGTAGGCGATCGCCAGCCATTCGATGTAGTTGGTGAATTTCCGGCCGGCGCATTCGGCGAGGTAGCGCTGCTCGACCGGAAACGCCGCCACGATGGTCGCCGGCGTAAGCAGCAGATCGTAGGTCTCGAAGAACGCGAGCATGCGGGCGGTGATCGCGACCCGCTGCGCCTCGGCACGCTCGACGTCCGCCATGGTCAGCTTCAAGCCCTCCTCGATGTTCCAGACGATCTCGGGCTTGAGCAGGTCACGCTTCGCGCGCAGCAGGGCCGCCTTGCTCATGCAGAAATCGAACGCGCGCAGCACATGGAAGCACGCGTGCGCCTCGGCGAGGTCGGGGTGCGCGTCCTCGACGATGACACCCTCCTTGGCAAGGCGCTCGGCCGCCGCGCGGGTGATGCGGGCAACCTCCGGATCGACCGGGGTGATGCCGAGGCTCGCCGAGTAGGCCACCCGCCGGGGCTTGGCCGCCGCGCGCATCGCCTCGCGGAACGGCCGCGCCGGAACCGGCAGGGACAGCGGGTCGGCCGGGTGCTCGCCGGTCATGGCATCGAGCAACAGCGCGAGGTCCTCGACGTTGCGGGCCATGGGCCCCTGGACCCCCAGCGTCCGGTCGATCTTGGCGGCCGGCGTGCGGGCGACCCGGCCGATGCTCGGCCGCATGCCGACGATGCCGCAAAAGCTCGCCGGGTTGCGCAGCGAGCCGCCGGTGTCGCTGCCGTGTGCCACCCAGGCGGTGCCGGAGGCGAGCGCCGCCGCCGCCCCGCCCGAGGAGCCCGCCGCCGAACGCGTCAGGTTCCATGGATTGAGCGTCCGCCCGAACACCTCGTTGAACGTGTTGGCGCCGGCACCGAACTCCGGCGTGTTCGACTTGGCGTAGACGATGCCGCCGTTCGCCTCCAGTCGCTCGACCAGGATGTCGGAGCGAGCCGGCACGTGGTCGGCGTAGATCGGCGAGCCCTGGGTGGTGCGCACGCCGGCGACCGCGATCAGGTCCTTGATCGGCACCGGCAAGCCGGCGAGCGGGCCGCGCTCGGCCACGGGGAGCTTGATCAGCCGGTCGGCGTGCGCCCGCGCGCGGGCAAAGCACAAGGTCGGCAAGGCGTTGACCTTGCCGTCGACCGCGGCGATGCGGGCTTCGAGCGCGTCGAGCAGGTCGTGCGGCGTCACCTCGCCGCGCCGCAGCAGGTCGACGACGGTTACGGCATCCGTCTTCACGAGGTCACTGTGACTTGGCATACCCGCTCTCCCCTGCTCTATTGCGCTGCCGCCATAATCCGTCCGCGAAAGACCGAATCATGCCGCTCAGCAACCTCGCCGTCCGCGACATCGAAACCGTGGTCCATCCCTACACCAATCTGGCGGGTCTGCGCGACAGCGGCCCGCTGGTGGTTGAACGCGGCCGGGGCGTGATCATCCACGACAGCGACGGCAAGGCCTATATCGACGGCATGGCCGGCCTGTGGTGCGTCGCGCTCGGCTACGGCAACGAGGAGCTGGTCGAGGCGGCCGCCGCCCAGATGCGCAAGCTCTCGTTCGGGCACCTGTTCACCGCCAAGAGCCACGATCCGGCGATCGAGCTTGCCGAGAAGCTCAAGGAGATCGCGCCGGTGCCGATCTCCAAGGTGTTCTTCTGCTCGTCCGGCTCGGAGGCGAACGATACCCAGGTCAAGCTCGTCTGGTACATGAACAACGCGCTCGGCCGGCCGAACAAGAAGAAGATCGTCAGCCGGCTCAGGGGCTATCACGGCGTCACCGTGGCGGCGGCGTCGCTCACCGGCCTGCCCAACAACCACATCGATTTCGACTTGCCGATTGCAAACATTCTGCACACGAGCTGCCCGCATCACTACCGCTTCGCCCGGGACGGCGAGAGCGAAGAGGAGTTCGCAACGCGCCTTGCCGCCGAACTCGACGAGCTGATCGTCAAGGAGGGGCCGGACACGGTCGCTGCCTTCATCGCCGAACCGGTGATGGGGGCGGGCGGCGTGATCGTGCCGCCGCGCACCTATTTCCCGAAAATCATGGCGGTGTGTGCCAAATACGACGTCTACATGATCGCCGACGAGGTGATTTGCGGGTTCGGCCGGCTCGGGACCATGTTCGGATCGCAGGCGCTCGACTTCACGCCGCACGGGCTGTCGATCGCCAAGGCGCTGTCGTCGGCCTATGTGCCCATCGCCGGGGTGATGGTGCCGGAGACGATGTACCAGACCCTGCTCGCCGAAAGCCGCAAGGTCGGCGTCTTTGCGCACGGCTTCACCTATTCGGGCCATCCGGTCGCGGCGGCGGTCGCGCTCAAGACGTTGGAAATCTACGCCCGCGACCGCGTCATCGAGGCGGCTGCCGCCAAGGCGCCGCACTTCCAGGCGCGCCTTGCCGCCCTCGGCAACCACCCGTTGGTGGGCGAAGCGCGCGGGTTGGGCCTCGTCGGCGCGCTCGAACTGGTCGCCGACAAGCGCTCCAAGCGTTCGTTCGACCCGAGGCTGGGCGTCGCGGGCCGCTGCACCCGCTTTGCCGAGGAACAGGGCTTGATCGTGCGGTCCGTGATCAACGATACGCTGACGCTTTCGCCGCCGCTCGTTATCACCGGGCAGGAGATCGACGAGCTATTCGACCGCCTCGGCCGCGCGCTCGACCGCACCCTCGATTGGGCCAAGCGCGAACAGCTGCTCGCGGCTTAGTTCGCCGTTCGTGAATTTGGGAGCGTTGCGCCCGTGCTCCGGATCGGCGTCCGGGGCCTCGTTCGCGGCTTACCAGGGCGTTTCGCGGTCGCGACTGCCGCCGGTCAATGCCAAGCGCGCGGTGGTATCTCCGGTGCCGGGCGCAAGCACGACCACCGGCGCGCCGACCTTCACGCGGTTGTAGAGGTCGATCACGTCTTCGTTGGTCATGCGGATGCAGCCGGACGAAATGGCCTGGCCGATGTATTCCGGCTGGTTGGTGCCGTGGATGCGGTAGAGCGTGTCGCGGTTCCCCTCGAACACGTACATCGCCCGCGCCCCGAGGGGGTTCTGCGGCCCGCCTGACACATAATCCGGCAGGCCTCCGATGCGCTGCTTGATCTCGGCGGTCGGCACCCAGGCCGGCCATTCTTCCTTGCGGCCCACTTTGGCAACGCCGGACCACGCCAGCGCCTCTTCGCCGACG
>DASPVJ010000052.1:0-3327 GCA_035622435.1 Xanthobacteraceae bacterium
GCGCTCCGCCGGCCGCGTATTCGACCCACAACGCGCCCTGCAGGTCGACGATATCCGGCGGCGTGCCGGCGACGAGCTGGGTCTGATAGAACGCCGGGAACTCGGTACCCTTCTTGTCGAGCCATTCGATCTCGACGCCGGCATGCGTCTTCTGAAAGTCGGCGAACTCGGCTTTGAACAACTGCTCCTGGTCGGCGATGTTCCAGGTGAGCAGGCTCAGTTTCGGCGACCCCTGCGCCCGGCCGACGAAAGGCATCGCGAGGGCGGCGGCCCCGACGACCGCCGCTTCGAGCACGGTGCGGCGCTTCAACATGGCGGGTCCTCCCACGACGGCCGGGCTTTCCGCGGCAGGTTAGAGCATTTTGCGGAAAAATGGACGCCGGTCCAGGGCGCTTACTCCGGGATCGCGCGCACGGTCACGCCCACTCCGCCTGCGCCTCGGTGCGCAGGTCGACGGTGCCGTCGCGGCCGATATCGTCGAAATGGGCGTCGAGGAAATTACGCGCGGCGCGGCGCCCGCCGTTGCGCAGCATGACGAAGAAATCATAGTCTGAATTGAGCTTGCTCGCCGCGGTGAGCTTGCGAAACGCTTCGTCGAACGCGATGCGGTGGACGTTGACGCGGCGGTACTCGCCCGGGCCGGTGCCGCGCGGCAGGCGGCCCTGGTCGATCAGCCGGCGCACGAAGTCGATCGCGCGGAATTCCGCGAGCAGCGAAGAGTTGAAGGTGATTTCGTTGATCCGGTTCAGTATCTCGTGGTTGGAGGTGGGCACCACGTGGCGCGCGCGCGGATTGATCTGGACCACCAGCACGTCCTCGGTTTCGGTGGCGCGGAAGAACGGGAAGATCGGCGGGTTGCCCATGTAGCCGCCGTCCCAATAGGACACGCCGTCGATCTCGACCGCGCGGAACAGCATCGGCAGGCAGGCGGACGCCATCACCGCGTCCGCGGTCACCTTGGCGCCGGCGAACACGCGCGCCCGGCCGGTCTCCACGTTGGTGGCGGAGATGAACAGCTGGTGGGTGGTGCAGCGGTGGATCGCGCCGAAGTCGACGAATTTGTCGATCAGATCCTTGAGCGGATTGATGTTGAGCGGATTGAAGTCGTAGGGCGAGATGAACTGGGAGACGACGTCGAGCCAGGCTTTCATCGGCGAGCCTTCGAACGGCAGGAACGAGAACAGCCGGTCGATGACGGCGCGCTGCACGCGCGGCAGGTTGCCGTCGACGCTGGCGCCGCGCCAGAAGTCGGCGAGGCGCTTGCGCGCCTCGTCGGGCCCGCCGCGGGCGAGCCCGTCGGCGAGCATCACCGCGTTGAGCGCCCCGGCGGAAGCGCCCGAGATGCCCTCGATGACGAGGCGCCCGTCGTCGAGCAGATGATCGAGCACGCCCCAGGTGAAGGCGCCGTGCGCGCCGCCGCCCTGGAGCGCGAGGTTGATCTTCTTGCGGTTGGTCGAAGTCCTGGCGGCCATGCTCACTGCGCCGTCCAGCCCCCGTCGATCGACAGGTTGGCGCCGGTGATCTGCGCCGCCGCATCCGAGCACAGATAGACCGCGAGCGCCGCCACCTGGTCGACGGTGACGAATTGGTGCGTCGGCTGCGCATCGAGCAGCACCTCGTTGATCACCTGCTCGCGGGTGAGGTTGCGCGCCTTCATGGTGTCGGGGATTTGCCGCTCGACCAGCGGCGTCCATACGTAGCCCGGGCTGATGCAGTTGGCGGTGATCCCGAAGGTGGCGAGTTCGAGCGCGACCGTCTTGTGCAGGCCGGCAAGCCCGTGCTTGGCGGACACGTAGGCCGCCTTGAACGGCGAGGCGACCAGCGAGTGGGCGGACGCGGTGCAGATGATGCGGCCCCACTTGCGCGCCTTCATGCCGGGCACCGCGGCGCGGATCGAGTGGAAGGCCGCCGACAGCCCGATGGCGATGATGGCGTCCCACTTGTCGATCGGAAACTCCTCGATCGGCGCCACGTGCTGGATGCCGGCGTTGTTGACCAGGATGTCGACCGCGCCGAACGCGTTTTCCGCGCTCTTGATCATGGCGGCGATCTCCGCCGGCTTGGTCATGTCGGCGGCGACGTAGAGCGCCTTGACCTTGCACTCCTTCTCGATGCCGGCGCGGATCTTCTCGATCTCGGCGGCCTCGCCGAAGCCGTTGATGACCACGTTGGCGCCCTCGCGGGCGAGCGCACGGGCGGTTGCAAGCCCGATGCCGGAAGTCGAGCCGGTGACGACGGCAGCCTTGCCGTTGAGCATGAAGCGCTCCTTCGATTGGGATGCCGGGAACGTAGTTCCTTTTTGCTGCATTGCAACATAAAACCGTCGGTGCGCGTCACATTTCCGCGACCGTGCCCCGGGGGCTAGAATGCGTGGAAGCCAAGCGCCAAGAGGCCAAGCCAGTGAAATCGTCCGTCATCTTTCCCGCTCCCGATCACGACCACGGCCGCTGCTCGGCCGACGCCATGGCGCGCGCCGAGGCGCTGTGCGCCGCGCGCGCGGAGCGCCTCACCCCGACCCGCCGCCACGTGCTCGAGGCGCTCACCGCCAGCCACCGGCCGCTCGGCGCCTACGAGATCATCGACCGGCTCGCCGAGCGTGGCCCGCGGCCGGCGCCGATCACCGTCTACCGGGCGCTCGATTTCCTGCTCGCCCACGGCCTGGTGCACCGGATCGAGAGCCGCAACGCCTTCATCGCCTGCATCGGCCGGCACGAGACCGGCGCCATGATGGTGTTCCTCTTGTGTGACCTGTGCGGCGCCGTCGGCGAGGCGCCGTCGGCGGCGGTCGCCAAATCGCTGACGGCGGCCGCCAAGAGCGCCGGCTTCAGGCCGAAGACGCCGGTGATCGAGATTCCCGGCGTGTGTGCCCATTGCGCCCGGTGACGGCGCGCTCCCACGGCCCCGCCCATCGATCGGCCCCTCGCCAACCAGCCCCGGGCTTGTTACCTAGGGACCATGAGCATGAACGATATCGCCGCCCCCGCCGCCCGCCGCCGTTCGGTGTCGGTCAGGGTCGGGAACGTGGAAGTCGGCGGCGCCGCGCCGATCGTCGTCCAGTCGATGACCAATACGGACACGGCGGACGCCGCGGCCACCGCCCGCCAGGTCGCCGATCTCGCCCGCGCCGGCTCGGAGATCGTGCGCATCACCGTCGACCGCGACGAAGCCGCCGCCGCCGTGCCGCACATCAAGGAGCGGCTGCTCAAGATGGGCGTCGACGTGCCGATCGTCGGCGACTTCCACTATATCGGCCACAAGCTGCTCGCCGAGCATCCGGCTGCGGCCGAGGCCCTCGATAAGTACCGCATCAACCCGGGCAACGTAGGC
>DASPVJ010000053.1:0-7866 GCA_035622435.1 Xanthobacteraceae bacterium
AACGCGGCGGATCGCGGCGGGGATGGCCGGGGCGGCGGTCGTCTGTTGCGCGCTGTCGGCGCCGCCCGCGCGCGCGCAGCTGTCGCAGGCGTGGACCTGGTGCGTCAACAAGGAGAACGCCCCGGCCGACCTGCAGATCAACGGCTGCACCAGCGTCATCCAGTCCGGCAGCGAGACCGAGAAGAACCTCGCGATCGCCTTCAACAACCGCGGCAACGCCTACCGCAACAGGGGCGACGACGACCGCGCCATCGCCGACTACACCCAGTCGATCCGGCTCGATCCCAATTACGCCTATCCCTACAACGGCCGCGGCAACGCCTACCGCGCCAAGGGCGACAACGACCGCGCCCTCGCCGACTACAACCAGTCGATCCGGATCGACCCCAATTACGCCTCGCCCTACAACGGCCGCGGCAACGTCTGGCGCGACCGCGGCGACAACGACCGCGCCATCGCCGAGTACGACATGGCGATCAAGCTCGACCCGCGCTACGCCCTCGCCTACAACGGCCGCGGCAACGCCTATAACGACAAGCGGCAATACGACCGTGCCATCGCCGACTACAGCCAGGCGATCCGCCTCGACCCGTCCTACGCTTCGCCCCACAACGGGCGCGGCAACGCCTACCGCTCCAAGGGCGACATCGACACCGCGCTCGCCGACTACAACGAGGCGATCCGGCTCGACCCGGCGAGCGCGCTTGCCCACAACGGCCGCGGCAACGTCTATTACGACAAGCGCGACTACGACCGCGCCATCGCCGACTACAACGAGTGCCTGCGGATCGATCCCAAATACGCGGTCGGCTACAACAACCGCGGCCTCTCCTACGCGCGCAAGGAGGACCACGACCGCGCCATCGCCGACTACAGCTAGGCGATCCGGCTCGATCCCCGCTACGCGGTCGCCTACGACAACCGCGGTGACTCCTACCGCGCCAAGAAGGACTACGACCGCGCCCTCGCCGACTACAGCGAGGCCATCCGCATCGATCCGAAGTACGCCACCGCCTACAACGACCGCGGCGACATCTACCGCCTCAAGGAGGACGACGACCGCGCCATCGCCGACTACAACGAGGCGCTGCGGATCAATCCGACCTACGCGGCGGCGATCAACAACCGGTCCACCTCGTACGAGAACAAGGGTCTCTACGACCAGGCGATCCAGGGCTACGACCAGCTGATCGGCATGCAGCCGAAGGTCGCCGATTGGTGGAACTACCGCTGCTGGGACCGCGCCATCCTCGACCGGCTGCAGGCGGCGCTCGCCGACTGCAACGAGGCGGTCCGGCTCAAGCCGAACGACGCCAACATCCTCGACAGCCGCGGGCTCGTCTATCTCAAGCTGGCGCAATTCGACAACGCCATCGCCGACTACGACGCCGTGCTCAAGCTCAGCCCGAAGGAGGCGCGGTCGCTTTACGGCCGCGGCCTGGCGAAGCACAAGAAGGGCGACGCCGCCGGCGGCGCGGCCGACATGGCGGCGGCAACCGCGATCCGGGCGAACGTCGCCATTCAGTTCGCGCGCTACGGGGTGAGATGATGCTTCGCCTTGCGCCTGCCAACGACCCTTTCCGATGACTCTCACCTCGTCATCCTTCGAGACGGCCGTGCCTCGCACGGCCTCCTCAGGATGACGGTATCAATGAATTACGCCCGCCGCTGCTGGGCGTTCCAGTGGCGCTCGAGGTTGCCGATGAGCGCCGGGCTGAAGTGGCAATAGGCCTGCTCGCGCACGTACACCGCCATGTAGCGGCGGAAGAGATCGAGCGGCTCCTCGCCGACGCGGAAGGCGCGGCGGTTGCCGACCGCGCTGACCACGCCCGAACTGGTGAAGCCGTCGACGACGCGCGCGATCGCCGCCTCCATGGCGTCGGCGGGCGCGATCTCGTCGCAGATGAGCCGCCCCTCCGGCGAGTCGCAGTCGAGCCGGCGGCCGTACATGATCGCCTGGCGGGCGATGCGGTCGCCGACGAAGCGCGGCAGCCGCAGGTTGGCGACGCCGGGGATGATCCCCTCCTTGCGCGCCGGCAGGGTCATGTAGGCGTCGCTCGCGGCGAGCACGTAGTCGACCGCGAGCAGGATCTGACAGCCGCCGCCGATGGCGAACCCTTCGACCACCGCGATCCACGGCTTCTCGATGCTGCCGACCGGGACCACGTCCGGCGCGTTGCCGGGCGGCGACACCCCGCGCAGCAGCTTGTTGACGAAGCCGAGGTCGCGCTCGATGTACCAGATGAACGGGATCTTGCCGAAGTAGAGGTGGGTGAGGTTGAGGCCGGCGGAGAAGAGGCGGCGGCCGCGGTGCTTCGGGTGCTCGACCACGTCGCCGCGCAGCACCGCGATCTCGGTTTGCGGATCGAGGGTCGCAAGATCGACCGCGGTTTCCTGATCCGGCATCGTGCTCGTGTCCTCGGAATTGAGGAAGCGTTTGTTGCGCATGGTCACGAACGCCGCCTTGCCGCGCCGCTCGACCGAGGCGCCGCCGAGATCGACGCGGCCGCGCGCGTTGAGCTGCGGCAACAGCGCGAGCGCCTCCTCCTTCGGCAGCAGCATGGCGTGGCACAGGTGCATGCCGGCCGCCGCATGGGCGAAGAGGTGCGAGAGCAGGATGCCCTGGTCGATTTCGACGCCGTCCTTCTCGCGCTGGGCAAGCGCGCTTTCCCGCGCGACCTCCTCGCGGGTCGGCACCAGGCCGGGCGCTTCATGGGCGGCGGCGTAGACCAGGTCCGCGACCCGCACGAAGGCGGTGAGATTGTTGGTCAGCGCGCGGTAGACGCTCTCCGCGTGGACGGCGAGGAACGCGTCGCGCGCCGCCCGGTCGGTCTTTCTGATCAGCGCGGCGGCGCGCGCCTGGGCGCCGGTGCGCCCGGGCTTCTGCGGCAGCGCGGCGAGAAGTTCGGCGCCCTGGCGCCAGGTTTTCCCGAACGCGGCAACGTCGCGCCGGTAGTCGCCGCTCGCCTGCGGCCGGTCGTTCCACCACGCCGCCGCCGCCGGGGGCAGCAGGGCGAGAAGGGCGGCCGGGTCGGCGTCGTCCGCGGCTAAGTCGGCGGCCGGCGCAGGGCGGGTGTCGAATGCGGTGCTCATAGTAGCTTCCTCCGCGCTCAGTCTCGCGCGAGGGCGGCCGACCTGCAATCACATATGGCCGGCGATCGTGGCTTCCGCCGTGCGCACGAAGCGCGCGCCGGGGCCCTCGCGCCCGACGCTCTGCACGCTCACCCGCGCCCCTTCGAGCAGCAGGAACAATTCGTCCGCCAGCATTTCGGCCTGGGCCGCGCCGGCGGCTTGGCACAAGCGCGCCAGCCGGTCGCGTTGCGCGGTCTTGAACGCCTCGATGACGCGGCGGGCCGGGTGCGCCTTGTCGGGCAGTTCGACCGCCGCGTTGCACATGGCGCAGCCGCGCGCGTCGGCATCGGCGAGGTGCGCGCCCATGGCGGCGACCCAGGCGGCAAGCTGCGCCCGCGGGTCGCCGGGATGGACCGCCTCGATGTGCTCCCATAGCGCGTCGGCCTTGGCGGCGAACGCGCGCAGGCACTCGGCCACCAATTCGTCCTTCGACGGGAAGTGGCGGTAGAGCGTCATCTTGTTGGTGCCGGCCGCTTCCGCGATGGCCTCGACCCCGACGGCCCTTATGCCGTGGCGGTAGAAGAGATCCCGGGCGACCGCGAGGATGCGCTCGCGCGGCGGCAGGCGCGCGTCCGGAGCGGTGTTCACGAAATCGGGATTCATGCCCGCTTGACTGAGGTGTTACCGGTAAGTACCGTGCTAGGGTTACCGGTCAGTATCACAGGTCCGGGGCGAAGTCACCGGTTTTCGACGCGATTTCGGGCCGGTTGATGAAACGGAGGATGGCCATGACCCCTTGCGGTTGCGATCCGACCTTGAGCGAGGCGCTGGCCGATCCGTTGGTCCGCGCCGTGATGGCGGCGGACGGGGTCGACCCCGGCGCGCTCGCCGCCGAACTGCGCGAAATCGCCGCGACGCTGAACCCGTTCGGCCGGCCGCCCGTAGTTACAGCCAAGGCACCTCGCCCCTTCGCCTCTTGCCATTGACGTGGCGCCCGTCCCCCTCGCCACGCCGATGGGCCGCCGCGAGCGCGGCGGTCCCCTGCGCCGGACGGCTCCCTCCCCCATCCCAGCAGAGCCGTCCGGCGCCTTCTTTTTTATCCCTCCCCCGCTTCGCGGCTGGCGATGGCATGCACACATCTCAGTTCCCCTCCCCCCATTCGCGCAGCGAATGAGTGGGGAGGGGTAAGGGGTGGGGGCATCTCTTACTTGATGGCCGACGCCACGCCGGTGTCAGGCAAGACCCCCCACCCGGCTCGCTTCGCTCGCCGCCCTCCCCACCGCTCGCTGCGCTCGCGGGGGGAGGGATGGAGCAAGCGGGTCCACCGGAGTCTCATCAGGCAAGATGTGTGCATGCCCTAGGACTTCGCGGGGGAGGGATTCAGGCCGGCGTCCCGGCTTCCCCCAAGTCCCAGTAGATCCCCGCCATCAGGGCGAGCGCCTCGCGGGCGATCGGCAGCGGCAGGTGCTCGTTGGGCGCGTGCTGGGAGCAGCCGCGGTAGGAGTGCGGCACCCAAATGGTCGGCATGCCCAGCCCCTCGGTGAAAATGTCGTTGGGCAGCGAGCCGCCCGAATTGGGAATGATGGCGGGCGGCCGGTTGAGCGTGCGGGCGATCGAGGCCGCGGCCCATTTCACCCACGGATGGTCGGGATCGACCCGCGTCGCGCGAAACACTTCGTCGCGCGCCTTGGCGATTTGCACCATGGGGAAGCCGTGGCGATCGAGGTGCCGGCGCAGCGCCGGCAATATTTGGTCGGGCTCGACGCCGACCACGGTGCGCAATTGCCCGCGCGCCCAGGCGCGCGGCGGCACCGCGTTGACCGGGCCCTCGGGATTGCCGGCGCTCATGGCGAGAATCTCGAAGGTGCACCAGGCGTAGACCTTTTCCGGCGCGGTCAGCCCCGGCTCGCCCCAGGCCGGGTCGATCTGCGGATCGCCGGGCTCGGTGACGATTTCGCAATCGGCGAGCACGCGGCGCACCGACTCCGGGATCGTCTCCGGCACCCATTCGGGAATGCGCACCTGGCCGGTCGGACCGGCGATCGTCGCCAGCGCGTGGGCGAGCTGGATCGCCGGGTTCGACAACAGCCCGCCCCAGTTGCCCGAGTGATGCCCGCCGACGCGCGCCGCGATGGTAAAGTCGATCGGAAAGGCGCCGCGGCAGCCGAGCGACAGGGTCGCGCGCTCGGCGGCAATGCGCGGGCCGTCCGAGGCGATGAGCACGTCGGCGGCAAACGCAGCGCGGTTCTCCGCGCAGAGTTCGCGCAGGCCCGGCGAGCCCGTCTCCTCGCCCATCTCGATCAGCCATTTGGCGTTGAAGCCGAGCCGCCCGCGCACCGCGAGCACGGCGGCGAGGGCGGCGAGGTTGATCGTGTGCTGGCCCTTGTTGTCGACGACCCCGCGGCCCCAGTAGCAGCCGTCGCGCTCGACGAGTTGCCACGGCGACAGTCCCGGATGCCAACCGGCGTCGAGGCCGCGGATGACGTCGCCGTGGCCGTAGCCGAGCACGCTCGGCAGCCCGTCGCCCTCGCGGCGCTCCGCATAGAGGAAGGGCCCGCGCGCCTTGGCGTGGGTCATGACCCGGCAGCGGAACCCGAGCGCTTCGAGCGCCGGCTTCATCTCGGTTTCGACGTAACGGGCAAGCTCGCCCGCGCGCTCCGGGTTCTGGCTCTCGGTCGGGATGGCGACGCGACGGGCGAGATCGGCCTTGAACGCGCCGCCGTCGAAATAATCCTGGGCGCGGGCAACGGCAGCGGCGCGGCTCATGCAGATCTCCCCGATCGACGCGCGTGACATTGCGCCCACGGTTGCCGCGATGGCAAGCGCGCACCACCCGCGCCGCGGCCGGCACCTTAACCATTCCCGCGGGTCGGGCGGCCGCGCACGCGGCGCGCGCTGGCGAGGGCGCGCGGGCGCGCGCTAAGATCGCCGCGGATGCGGCCGGCATATTGGGGTGAGGTGATGTTCAGTCGGGTCTGCGCGGCCGCGTGTGCCGCGGCACTCGTGGCCGCCGTGGCGGCACCGGCCGAATCGGCCGCGCGCGGCGGCGCCATCGGCCACGTCGGCGGATGGCGTGGAGCGGGCCCGTTGCACGGCCTGCGGGCGCCGTTCCCGCATTTGCGGCGGTTCCCGTCGGGGCCGTTCCATTTGGTCGCGCCCGCCCGCGGGCTGCGCGCCGCGGCATTCCGGCACCGTCGCACGCTCAGCGCCTACGGCTATTACGGCTCGGTCGTCCCCGTCACCTACGGAGACGACGGCACCTTCTACGGATCGTACTACGATCCTTCGGACTGGGTCGGTTCCCTCGGCGCGCCGTTCTACAAGGATCCGCCGGGACGCGCCGCTCCGCCGGCGCCCGCGGCCCCGCTGAGCGAACGCCCGGCGCCGGTCGCGGCCGACCGCGGCTCCTGCCGGTCGGAGACCGTCGCCGTGGCGTCGCCGGGCACGGTCGAGCCGAACATCACCATCACGCGGTGCTGACGGCGCGCGCGGGGCGACCTGCTTTCAGCGCGCAGCGGCCGTGCGGTCGCACAGGCGGCGTGGCTGTATTATGCTCAATCGTGCCCTCGCCGCGATGGGGTTGCCCGGGGAAGACAGTAAGCACAGGGGGAAGCAATGAGCGAGATCGAACAACGGACCGTCGGCAAGGTGACGTGGCGGCTCGTGCCGTTTCTCATTCTCTGCTACTTTATCGCCTATCTCGACCGGGTGAACGTCGGCTTCGCCGGCGCGAGCATGATCAAGGACCTTTCCTTCTCGCAGACCGTCTTTGGTGCGGGAGCGGGCATCTTCTTCATCGCTTATTTCTTCTTCGAGGTGCCGAGCAACCTCGCGCTCGATCGATTCGGCGCGCGCAAGTGGATTGCTCGCATCATGCTGAGTTGGGGGCTGATCTCCGCGGCGACCGCGTTTGTGTGGAACGAACTCAGCTTCTATTCGGTCCGGACCCTGCTTGGCGTTGCCGAAGCCGGCTTCTTTCCCGGAATCATTTTTTACCTCACCCTGTGGTTTCCCTCGATCTACCGCGCGCGCATCATCGGCTGGTTCATGTTCGCGATCCCGATCTCCACCGTGATCGGCGCGCCGATTTCCGGGCTCATCCTCAATCTGGAGGGCTTCGCCGGACTCAGGGGCTGGCAATGGCTGTTCGTCATGGAGGCGATCCCGGCGGTGCTGATGAGCGTCGCCGTCTGGTTCTACCTGACGGACCGGCCGGCCGACGCGCACTGGCTGGAACCGGACGAGCGGACATGGCTTTCCGAGCGCCTCGACGCCGAGCGACGCAACCGCGAATCCTTCCTTAAGCTCGACGTGTTGCGCTCGTTGCTCAACCCGCGTGTCCTTCTGCTTGGGCTCGTCTATCTCGGCATCGTCACGCCGAACTACGGCATCACTTTCTTCCTGCCGCAGATTGTCAAGGGTTTCGGCGGCCTGACGAATTTCCAGGTCGGGTTGATCAACGCGTTTCCCTACGCGGTGGGCGCGGTCAGCATGGTCCTGTGGGGGCACCATTCCGACACCGTGCACGAGCGCAAATGGCACGCCGCGATCCCTGCGCTGATGATCGCGGTCGGCTTCGTGGCGGCGGCAATCGTCGACGATCCTTATGTCAAGATGATCGCGATCGCGCTCGCCGCGTTCGGCATCTTTTCCGTGCTGCCGGTGTTCTGGACGCTGCCGACCGCTTTCCTGAGCGGCACCGCGGCGGCGGCCGGCATCGCCGCCATTAACTCGATCGGCAATCTCGGCGGCTATTTCGGCCCCCAGGTGTTCGGCATCATCAAGGACGCGACC
>DASPVJ010000054.1:0-8736 GCA_035622435.1 Xanthobacteraceae bacterium
CTGCCAGCTCGGATCGGGGATGTGCTGCAGGCGCCGGGTCATGCCCATCAGGCCCAGCTGATAAAGCGGCATGAAGGCGAGATAGAAGCCGATCAGCCAGCACCAGAAGCTGGCCTTGCCCAGGCGTTCGTCGAGGGTGAAGCCGAACGCCTTCGGGAACCAGAAGTTGATGCCCGCCAGCACGCCGAACAGGACGCCGCCGATGATGACGTTGTGAAAATGGGCGACCAGGAACGCGCTGTTGTGCACCACGAAATCGACCGGCGGCACCGCCAGCAACACCCCGGTCAGGCCGCCGATGACGAAGGTGACGATGAAGCCGACGGCAAACAGCATGGGCGTCTTGAACACGATGCGGCCGCGGAACATCGTGAACAGCCAGTTGAAGACCTTGACGCCCGTCGGCACCGCGATGATCGACGACATGATCCCGAAGAAGGCATTGACGTCGGCGCCCGCGCCCATGGTGAAGAAGTGATGCAGCCAGACCATGAAGGAGAGGATGCAAATCCCGAGCGTCGCCCACACCATCGAGCGGTAGCTGAACAGCCCCTTGCCGGAAAAGGTCGCGACCACCTCGGAGAAGATGCCGAACGCCGGCAGGATCAGGATGTAGACTTCCGGATGGCCCCACGCCCAGAACAGATTGACGTACATCATCTGGTTGCCGCCGGCCTCATTGGTGAAGAAATGCATGCCGACGTAACGGTCGAGCAGCAGCATCACGAAGGTTGCGGTCAGGATCGGAAACGCGGCGATGATCAGCAGATTTGTCGCCAGTGCGGTCCAGCAGAACACCGGCATGCGGAAATAGGTCATGCCGGGGGCGCGCAATTTGAGAATCGTGGTGACGAAATTGACGCCGGTCAGCAACGTGCCGATGCCCGAGATCTGCACTGACCACAGATAGTAATCGACCCCGACATCGGGCGAAAAGGCGAGCTCGGAGAGCGGCGGGTAGGCCCACCAGCCGGTGCGCGCGAAATTGCCGATGACGAGCGACATATTGATCAGCAGCGCGCCCGATGCGGTGAGCCAGAGGCTGATCGAATTGAGCACGGGAAAGGCTACGTCGCGCACGCCGAGCTGCAACGGCACGACCAGGTTCATCAACCCGATGACGAGCGGCATCGCCACGAAAAAGATCATGATCGTGCCGTGCGCCGAGAACACCTGGTCGAAGTGCTGCGGCGGCAGGTATCCCTGCGCATTGCCGACCGCGATCGCCTGCTGCGTGCGCATCATGATCGCATCGGAAAAGCCGCGCAGCAGCATCACCAGGCCGAGCGCCAGGTACATGACGCCGATGCGCTTGTGGTCGACGCTGGTGAGCCACTGGCGCCACAGATAGGGCCACCAGCCCTTGACGGTGACGGTCGCGAGGAGGGCGAGGATGACGATGCCGACGACCGCTCCGCTGAGCAGCGGCAGCGGCTCGTTGAGGGGAATTGCGTCCCAGGTGAGCCTTCCCAGCATCTCAGCCTCCCGCCTGGCGCAGCGGCGGACACCAAGCTCCGCCGACGTCCGCCTTGCCGGGACCGGCCGTCGTCCGGTCGATGATGCGCTCGAACAGCGTCGGTTCGACCGAGCGATAGGTCGTGGGCGGCACCGCCGTGCTCGGCTTTGCCAGCGCGGCGTAGCCGGCATCGTCGAGGGCGGAGCCGGTGCCGCGCGCGTGCCGGAGCCAGGCGTCGAAATCCACGGCCGGCACCGACCTGACGATGAACCGCATCTCGGAAAAGCCGTCGCCGCTGAAGTTCGCCGAAAAGCCGGGATATTCGCCCGGCTTGTCCGCGAGCAGGTTGAGGTGCGTGGTCATGCCGCCCATCGTGTAGATCTGGCTGCCGAGCTGCGGCACGAAGAACGAGTTCATCACCGTCGCCGAGGTGAGCCGAAATTGGACCGGAGTGCCGGCCGGGATGACCAGCTCATTGACCGCGGCGACGCCCTGGTCGGGGTAGATGAACAGCCATTTCCAATCGAGCGCCACGACGTCCACGCGCAGCGGGTCGGATTGTCCGGGGATGGAGGCGCGCGGATCGAGCTGATGCGAGCCGATCCAGATGACCCCGCCCAGCAGGATCACGGTCAGCGCCGGGATCGACCAGACGACGAACTCGATACGCTCCGCATAGGATTCGTCGGTGCCGCGGCGGGCGCGGCTGTTGGAGGACCGGTACCACCAGGCGAACGCCAACGTGGCCACGATCACGGGAACCACGACGACGAGCATGATCGCGGTGGAATTGATCAGGAGAAGCCGCTCCGCCGACGCGATCGGCCCCTGCGGATCGAGGACGCCGGCCCGCTGACAGGAAGCGAGCGGAACGGCGGCGGCGGCGACGAGCCAGCGAAGCGAGCGCCAACGCCAAGAGCGGTACGGCGAATTGGGTGTCGCCCGCAGCGAACCGCGCCGGCTCTCTCTTGCTTTCGCTAGTCGCGTCGCCATGTCTTCTGTCAATGCCTAGCGTCAGAAATTTGGTCTTCGCGAGGTCGATAATCTCATCCCCGCGGCCGTTGATGATTGCCTTCACCTTGCAGAGCGTCAAGCCCTGCTCGGCGTCGGTCTTGGCACGCGACCAAGCAGACGTTGCTCGTGGATGCGATAAATGCCTATACTTCCTCCTGCAGCATGCTCGCGAGCCTGTGTCATGGACCGATCGAGCATTGGCTTTGACGCGCAGCGTCGAGAACCGCTCGCCGGGTCGACCCGCCGATCCGTATTGCTCGGGACAGCGGCGGCGATCACGAGCGTCAATCTGTTCGCGCTGCCGGCGCAGGCGCCGGCGGTAGCCGCCGATGATGCCCCGCTTGACGATGCGGGGTTCCTCAAGCTGTCGCAAGCGATCACCGGCCACGCGGACCTCAGCGCGGTCACCGCGACGCGCATGTTTGCGGCGATGCGAAAAGCCGATCCGAACCTTGCGGCGCGAATGAGCGCGCTTGCGCGCCTCGCCCGCGCCGACCTTGACGCGCAAGCGCTGCTCGATGCGGCCTCCGCCGCCGGACTGCGCGACACGGCGCTCGCCGTCGTCGCCGCCTGGTACACCGGCACCGTGGGGAAGGGGGCGAACGCGGTCGTGGTGTCCTACGTCGATGCCCTGATGTATCGCCCGGCGAGCGATGGTTTGACGGTCCCGACCTATTGCAGCCGCGGGCCCTTATGGTGGACGGCTCCGCCGCCCGCGGCGGCGGTCGAGCCGCCGAGCGCGACCAAGCCGGGGTGAGGCGTGAAGACCCCCGCGTTCACGTCCACCGGCGACGCGGCGGCCGATGTCGTCGTGGTCGGAGCCGGCGTCGTCGGCGCAATGATCGCCGACCAACTTGTCGACCGCGGCCATTCGGTCCTGATTCTCGAAGCCGGATTGCGCCTCAATCGCGCGCAAGCGGTCGAGAACTGGCGCAACATGCCGTTCGAGAACCGCGTCGGCTCCGACTTTCAGGGCCTCTTCCCGCAGGCCCCGCTGGCGCCGGCGCCGCTGTATTTCCCGCCCAACGACTATGTCGGCTTGAGCGGCCCCGACGGCAAAGGCTTTCAACAGGGCTACCTTCGCGCCGTCGGCGGCACCACCTGGCACTGGGCCGCGTCGTGCTGGCGGCATCTGCCGGTCGATTTCCGCATGCATTCGACCTACGGGGTCGGGCGCGACTGGCCGATCTCCTACGACGACCTCGAACCGTATTACTGCCGGGCGGAATGGGAAATGGGCGTCGCCGGGCCCAACGATCCGGCCCAGCAATCGCCGGCCGAGCGCAGCAAGCCTTACCCGATGGACATGGTGCCGTTCAGCCATGGCGACCGGCGATTTGCCGAAGTGGTGAACGCGCACGGCTACCGCTCGGTGCCGATTCCGCAAGCGCGCAGCACGCGGCCGTGGAACGGCCGGCCCACCTGCTGCGGCAACAACAATTGCCAGCCGATCTGTCCGATCGGCGCGATGTACAACGGGATTCACCACGTCCAGCGCGCCGAACAAAAGGGCGCGAAGGTCCTCGCCCAGTCGGTCGTCTATAAAATCGACACCGACGAAAACAATCGCGTGACCGCCGTGCGCTGGTACGACGCCGACCGGCGATCGCACCGCGCCACCGGCCGCGTCTTCGTGCTCGCCTGCAACAGCCTGGAGACGCCGCGCCTGCTGTTGCTGGCGGCGAATGAGCGCAACCCCAACGGCATCGCCAATTCGTCCGACCAGGTCGGACGCAACATGATGGACCACTCCGGCTTTCACTGCAGCTTTCTGGCCAACGAGCCGCTGTGGACCGGACGCGGGCCGGCGCAAAGCAGTTGTTTGGTGGGGCCGCGCGACGGGCCGTTCCGATCCGAATACTCCGCCAACAAGATCATCCTGTACAACATTTCGCGGGTCGGGCCGGCGACCCAGCAGGCGCTGGCAAAGGGTCTGGTCGGCAGGAAGCTCGACGAGGAAATCCGGCGGCGCGCCATTTTCGGCGTGGATCTGTCCATCAGCCTCGAGCCGCTCCCCGATCCGAACAACCGCGTGACGCTGAGCAAGGACCGCCGCGACCCCCTCGGCTTGCCCTGTCCGGACGTGCACTACGACGTCGGCGATTATGTGCGCCGCGGCGCCGTGGCGTCGCACAAGCAGCTCGAGCACATCGGCTCGCTGTTCGGCGCGGCGGAGTTCAACATCACCACCAGCCTCAACGCCAACAACCACATCATGGGCGGCACGATCATGGGATCGAGCCCGAAGGATTCCGTCGTCGACGGCGACTGTCGGGCGCATGACCACGCCAACCTGTGGCTGCCGGGCGGCGGCGCCATGCCGTCCGCCAGCGTGGTCAACAGCACGCTGAGCATGGCGGCGCTCGGGCTCAAATCGGCGGACGCGATCGCCAAAGCGATGGAGCATGCGCTGTGATCGCGGGTTTTCGCTTGTTCGCCGCGTTCGCGCTTGCGGTCGGCCTCGGCTCGTTGTCCGCATCCGTGCGCGCGCAGGGCCCCGCTCCGGCGGACCAGGCGGCGCTGGTCGAGAAGGGCCGCTACCTGGCGGTCGCCGGCGACTGCAGGGCCTGTCACACCAATCCGCAGGGCGGCAAGCCGTTTGCCGGCGGCTATGCCCTCGCATCGCCGCTGGGCTCGATCGTGTCGAGCAACATCACGCCGTCGAAGCGCTACGGCATCGGCAATTACACCGAACAACAGTTCGTCCGGGCGCTGCGCGAGGGGATCCGCGGCGACGGCGCGCATCTTTACCCGGCGATGCCCTATACGTCCTATACCCGTTTGAACGACGAGGATGTTCGCGCGCTCTACGCCTATTTCATGCACGGCGTGGCCGCGGTGGACGAGCCGGCGGCGACGACGAATCTGCCGTTTCCGTTCAACCTGCGGATCGCGATGCTCGGCTGGAACCTCTTGTTCCTGGACGACAGGAGGTTCGTTCCCGACGGCGGCAAGAGCGCGCAATGGAACCGGGGCGCTTATCTGGTCAACGCGCTGGAACATTGCGACGCCTGTCACACCCCGCGCAATATCCTGATGGCCGAGAAGAGCGGCAGGGCCTTTGCCGGCGCTCCGCTCGGGCCGTGGTACGCTCCGAATATCACGTCGGACCCGGTCAGCGGCATCGGCGGGTGGACCGATCGTGAGCTCGTTGAATACCTCAAGACCGGACACGTGGCCGGCCGGGATCAGGCCGCCGGCGGCATGGCGGAGGCGGTCGAGAACAGCCTGCAGTTTCTCAGCGACGACGACTTGCAGGCGGTCGCGCTCTATCTCAAGAGCGTTGCGCCCGTCCGCGACGCGCGCGAAACGAAGCCCGCCTACGCCTATGGCGCGCCGGCCTCGTTTGAAGCCGTGTTGCGCGGCGCGTCCGGGCCCAACGAACGCAATACGGTGACGAGCGGGGAAGCGCTCTACAGCGGCTACTGCGCGAGCTGCCACCAGCCGACCGGCGCCGGCAGCGGCAACCAGGCCTACCCGTCGCTCTTCCACAATGGGGCCACCGGCTCGCCCACCGCCGCCAATCTGGTCGCCGCCGTCCTGTTCGGGGTCGACCGGACGAGCGTGAACGAACGCCAGGTGCTGATGCCGCGGTTCGACGAGCTGTCGTACGTCAACCCGCTGTCGGACGAGCAGATTGCCGCCGTCAGCAACTTCGTCCTCGGGCAATTCGGCAATCCTTCCGTGCAGGTCACGGCGGCGGAGGTGGCGCTCGCGCGCCAAGGCGGCCCAACTTCGCCGTTGGCGCTCGCGGCGCCCTATCTATTGCCGGGGGCGATCCTCTTCGCGGCAATCGTGCTGGGGTTGATCGTGTTGAGGTATCGACGGCGTCGCGCGGCTCGGGTGCTCGCGAACGAGCCACGGTAGAGCCCCAGCCCTAGGCGCCGCCCAGCTTGCGTTCGCACTCGCCGGCGCGTTCGATCAGTTTCGCGGCAAGCCGCTCGATGAAGGGCGAGTTAAGCCCTTCCTCACGCGCCCGCGCGCGGACGGCATTGATTTGGTCCGGAAGCCGGTCCGCCATGAAAGCGAGTCCCGCAATCAGCTGGTCGGGCTCGATGCGCGCCTCGCGCGCGAATTTCTGCCACTGGCGTAAACCGATCTCGCTGAGCTTGTACTCGCCGCCGATCTTCATCGCGAACTTGACCTTGTGCATATCGAATCCATCATAAGGAAGAATGCTCGCAATGTCGTAGAGCGGCGCCAGGCGGACCCGGCGCGCACCAAGGAGGAGCGAGAAGTTCTTGGCGTGCGCATCCGTGCCGGCGATGAGCCAATTGAAGCCGAGCGCGTCGATGAAAGTGTCGAGGTCCGCCTCCCGATCGGTCGAATTGTTGCGCAAAAGCTGGATGATGTCGTATGGGCTCGGCCCGCCTTCGTTCTGATATTTCTTGGTCGGCAGGATGCCGAGCGCCTGGCAAATATCCTCCTGATGCACGCGGATGATGTCGTTGCCCTTGGGTACCCGGTCGTAGCGCTCGATGACGATGACGATCTCGTCCTTGAACCGCATGACCTTTGTCGCGGCGGCGGGCAGGCCGAGATCGCGGGCGAGCATGAGGCAGATATGCTCGTTCTCCGCATGGCCGTCGAACTGGCCGGTCGGAGGTTTCAGGATATGCGTGGTCGGCAGGCGCCCCGAGGGAATGCCCCAACGACCGTTTTGGAAAACGAGTGCGGTCTTCGGCTGGGCGCCGGCCAGGCTGAATTGCCCGGTATCGCTCGGCAGCCGCCACGCCGCGTGATCCTTGCGTAGGATTTCAAGCCGTTTGGCGATCGCGGCTTCGTCGAGCCATTCGACTTTATCTTCCTTGCCGGTGCGGATGGCCTCAAGCCGCGCGGGCGTCACGAACTGAACGGCGCCCGCGCAATCCTCGCCCACGTGCGAAAGGAGGGCGAACGCGTTGCGGGCCGAGACGTGGAATTTCGCGGCCCAGCGCGCGAGCACGTGTTCGTTGTCCGGCAGGAGGCCCCAGAGAAAGGCTTCCACGACCGAGGATCCGTGTTCCTTGGCGCCGCGCGGCATCGAGAGCGAGAGGGGATAAGCATCGGGTGCATTGCGCCAGGCGTCGTCGTAGCTCAACCGCAAGCGGCCGCGCGCGTCGCGGCTGACGCGGCCAACCTCTTGTCCGTCGAGAAGCGCGATGAGTTCGCTGCTCATGGCCTCTTCGTCCTGGCCTTGGCCACGATGGCGTCGATGTCGACGGCGCCTTTAGGGCGGCGGCGAGGCTTCTCGGCGCTGGCGTCAAGCTGAATGTCGAGGGCATCAAGTGCGCGCAGCACAAGCGCAAGCTCGGCGCGCGGATGGCCGTGCTCGATCTGGATGACCCATTGGCGGCTGACGCCGATGCGCTTGGCGAAAGCCGCCTGATCGAGCTTGAGCTGCCGGCGCCGGTCGCGGATGACGGCGCCGAGGTCGGAAGCAGTGCGAATGAGCATGCGTTTGCCTATGTCATCGTTCGGCGACATTAGCATATGTCAGCGAACGATGACAATAGAAAATGTCATCGAGCGGCGACTATGACGAAACCTTCCGCTTGGTCACGGCAGCCGAAAAATCCGTAAGTATAAGTCCTTGTCTTCAAATGGATTTCCCTTGTACTCCCGCGGAGGTGACGTACCGCAACGGCGTAAGCCTTGCGGATCGAGCAACACAAAAGAGCACGTCCCATGTCACCCAATTGCGCCCCCACCACGATCACCACGACCTGATTTTGTTTGGCTATCGACGGCGTCGCGCGGCTCGGGTGCTCGCGAACAAGCCATCGTAATTCCAGACCGCCTGCGCCCGGAACGTCGTCAGCGCCGCCGACGCGGGCGAGGTCGACCATCACGATGTCGACCGCGCGCGCCTCCAGCATGCCCGCCAAATGTCGGCTATCGCGGGCAAAGCGGACAACATTCGCTCGGCCTGAGCATTACCGGTTTTGACCCCGTCTCGGACATCGTGGCGGCGTAGATGACCTAGTTTGGGAGGCGGATAAATACCCATCGAGCAGGTAGGTCCGATATAACTTCAGTCCTATGCCCCTTGCCGAAGGTATCGTCGTGTAGCAAACAATCGCCCGCAACGAATGTGTGCGATTCACCCGAGCTTGCCGTCACGCGAGTGGAGCCTGATAAACTGAACGCCATCATTCGGGCTGGCGACGGGTGCGGTACTGCCCCTCCGTCCCATTGAGCGCCAACCTCTAAGATGACGTAATTCTGAGCGGGTTGGGGGTCGCTAACACGGAGTGGAGCCGCCGGGGGCGCGAACTCTTTGAACG
>DASPVJ010000055.1:0-3272 GCA_035622435.1 Xanthobacteraceae bacterium
GGAGCGCCCCATGCCGTCCAGCGTTTTCGATTCCGCCCTGCTCAAGCATTTGTGGGGGACCGACGAACTGCGCGCGATCTTCAGCGAGGAGAACCGGGTGCAGAAATGGTACGACTACGAGGCGGCGCTGGCGCGCGCCCAGGCGGACCTCGGCATCATCCCCAAGGCGGCCGCCGCCGAGATCACGGCACAAGCGAAGGTCGGCAACGTCGACCTCGAGGCGATCGGCGCGGAGATCCGCCGCATCAAGCATCCGTTGGTGCCGGCGGTGCGCGCGCTCCAGGCCGTCTGCGCCGGCGGTCACGGCGAATACCTGCACTTCGGCCCCACCACCCAGGACGTGCTCGATTCCGGCATGATGCTGCAGGTGCGCGAGGCGCACGCGATTTTCCTGCGCGACCTGCGCGCGGTCGGGCGCGAGCTTTACCGGCTGGCCGAGACCCACAAGACGACGCCCATGGCCGGCCGCACCCATGCGGTGCAGGCGCTGCCCATAACCTTCGGCCATAAATGCGCGGTGTGGATCGCTGAAACCGGCCGCAACGTCGAGCGCCTGACCCAGCTCGAAGCGCGCGTCTTCGTCGGCAGCATGGTCGGCGCCGTCGGCACCAAGGCGTCGTTCGGCGAGCAGGCGTTCGCGATCGAGCAAAAGCTGATGGACGAGCTTAGCCTCGGCGTCGCCGAGGTCTCATGGCAGCCGTCGCGCGACCGCTTCGTCGAATACGTCGGCGCGCTCGGGCTGATCGGCGGCAGCCTCGCCAACATCGCCAACGAGATCATCACGCTCGCGCACACGGAGATCGACGAACTCGCCGAGCCGTTCAGCGAGGGCAAGGTCGGCTCCTCGACCATGCCGCACAAGCGCAATCCGTCGTCGTGCGAAAGCGTCGCCACCGTCGGCCGCGTGCTGCGCTACACCGTGGCGCTGATGCACGACGCGCTGCTGCACGAGCACGAGCGCGACGCCTCGGCGTGGCGGATCGAATGGAAGGCGGTGCCCGAGGCCTGCCTGATGACCGGCGTGATGCTGGCGCAGATGAAATACATTCTCGCCGGCCTCGAAGTGCACGCCGACAGGATGCGGCGCAACCTCGACGCGCTCGGCGGATTTCTCATGTCGGAACGGGTGATGTTCGCGCTCGCCGACAAGATCGGCAAGCAGACCGCGCACGAGGTCGTCTATCACGCCGCCATGCAGGGTTACGCCCAGGGCGTCACGTTCGAACGGGCGATCATGGAAAGCCCGGAGACGAAGGACGCGATCGAAGCCGAGGAATTGCGGGCGCTGCTCGACCCCACGACCTACGTGGGCCTTGCGCCGGCGATCGTCGAGCGGGTGCTCGCGCGCACCCGCGCGGCGGGTTGGATCGGGTAGGGAGCATTTTCCGGAAAAAGCCTGCCCCGCACCCGATGCGGGGTGGGTACCGGTTTTCCGTAGAAAATGCGACCAAGTAAAAAAGAGCGCCAAAATGTTCGCCGACCGGATCGAAGGAAAGTGGATCGACGCCTTTTGCGAGGTGTTCGAGCGCTGCGCCGTCAAGGCGGGCGACACCGCCGCGATCCTCTCGGAAACGCAATCGCGCGCCCTCAACGTGCATGTCGCCGAACTGGCGCTGCTGCGGCTCGGCGCCCGCCCGTTCCACGTGATCGTGCCGACACCGCGCAACCGCCATCCGGTCGCGGTGCGCTCGACCGGGGCGAGCGAGGCGATCGGCCGCCTCGCGCCCGTCGTCGCGGCGCTCGGCCAGGCGGGATTCGTGGTCGACTGCACCCTCGAAGGCCTGATGCACGCGCCGGAGACGCCGGCGATCCTCAAGGCCGGCGCGCGCATCCTGGTTATCTCCAACGAGCATCCGGAAGCGCTCGAGCGCCTGGCGCCGGACCCGGCGCTCGAGACGCGGGTGCGCGCGGCGGTGAAAATGCTGCGCGGGGCCAAGCGCATGCGGGTCACGTCCGCGGCCGGCAGCGACCTTGCGGTCGACATGGCCGGCGCCGTGACGGTCGGCGTCTGGGGCTGGACCGATCGTCCCGGCACGCTCGCCCATTGGCCGGGCGGCGTGGTCGTGAGCTTCCCCAAGGCCGGGACCGTCAACGGGACCTTGGTGCTCGACCGCGGCGACGTGAACCTGACGTTCAAGCGCTATCTCGCAAGCCCGGTGCGGCTGACGCTGGAAGGCGACTACGTCACGCATCTCGAAGGGGAGGGAACGGACGCCGAGATGATGCGCGGCTACCTCGCCGCCTGGGGCGAGCGCGACGCCTATGCGGTTTCCCACGTGGGCTTCGGCATGAACCCGAAGGCGCGCTACGAGGCGCTCGCCATGTACGACCGGCGCGACACCAACGGCACCGAGCTGCGCGCGGTCGCCGGCAATTTTTTGTTCTCGACCGGCGCGAACGAGTTCGCCGGCCGCTACACCGCCGGCCATTTCGACCTGCCGGTGATGCGCACGACCATCGACCTCGACGGCACCGTGGTGGTGCGCGAGGGCGTGCTGCAGGACGTGTTTGGGTGATATCCGGCTGTGTCCCGGATGCGGCGCAGCGTGAAGCGAAGCGTAACGGTGCGCCGCTGATCCGGGACCAACACCGAGGGGTGGACCCCGGGTCTGCAGCGCATCACTTCGTGCTGCGCTGCGCCCGGGGTACAAGCAGGTCGTTCGCTATCTCCTTCAACCGAAAATGCTGCACCTTGCCGAGCGCGTTCTTGGGCAGGCTGTCGACGAAGGCGATGTCGCGCGGCACCTTGAAGCGGGCGAGGTGCGCGCCGACGTGGCGCTTGAGCGCCTCGGCGTCAACGGCGGCGCCCGGCCGTCGCACCACGAACGCCACCGGCACTTCCTGCCATTTCGCGTCCGGCCGGCCGACCACCGCGACTTCGGCGACCGCCGGGTGGTGGGCGAGCACGCGCTCGATCTCCGCCGGGTAGACGTTCTCGGCGCCGGAAATGATCACGTTCTTCTTGCGGTCGTGGATGAAGAAATAGCCGTCGGCGTCGCGGGTGCCGATGTCGCCGGTAAAGAACCAGCCCTCGCGCAAGGCTTCGGCGGTCGCCGCCGCGTTGCCCCAATATTCGAACAGCACGTTGGGCCCGCGCACCACGACTTCGCCGGCGGCGCCGTGGGGGACTTCGCGGCCGGCGTCGTCGACGACGCGCGCCTCGCAGGCGAGCCCCGGAAGCCCGGTCGAGCCGGGCCGGCCGATGTCGCCGCCGAGCCGGGTGTAGATCGCAATCGGGCTCGTTTCGGTCGAGCCGTAGACCTGGAGCACCG
>DASPVJ010000056.1:0-3896 GCA_035622435.1 Xanthobacteraceae bacterium
CCATCCCAGGGAATGGACCTACGCCAACATCGCGGCGATGAAAGCGCAGCTCAAGTCGATGGGGCTGTCGCTCGATTGGAGCCGCGAGATCGCGACCTGCGATCCCGCCTATTACAAGCATCAGCAAAAATTGTTCCTCGATTTCTGGCGCGCCGGCTTGGTCGAGCGCAAGCACTCGAGAGTAAATTGGGATCCGGTCGACCAGACAGTGCTCGCGAACGAGCAAGTGATCGACGGCCGCGGCTGGCGCTCGGGCGCGCCGGTCGAGCAGCGCGAGCTTTTCCAATGGTTTCTAAAGATTACGAACTACTCGCAAGACCTGCTCGATGCCCTAGATAGCCTCGAAGGCTGGCAAGAAAAAGTGCGGTTGATGCAGAAGAACTGGATCGGCCGCTCGGAAGGAGTATTGATCCGCTTCGCGCTCGATCCGAAGACGATGCCAACGGATGATTTCGAGCTTGAAGTGTTCACGACACGGCACGATACTTTGTTTGGCGCGACATTCATGGCAGTCGCACCAGATCACCTAATCGCCACCGCAGCTGCAACGAAAAATGAAGAGGTTGCCAGATTCATCGCCGAATCCATGCGTCGGGGGACGGCACAGGAAATAATCGAGACAGGCGAGAAGAAGGGCATCGATACCGGCATTCTTGCAATTCATCCGTTCGATCCAAACCGCCGGTTACCGGTGTATGTCGCAAATTTCATTTTGATGGAATATGGTACCGGTGCCATCTTCGGGTGCCCGGCACACGATCAGCGCGATCTCGACTTCGCCAACAAACACGGACTCAGCGTCATCCCCGTCGTCTGCCCGCCGGGCCAGGATCCCGCGACCTTCAAGATTACCGATACCGCCTACGACGGCGACGGACGGATGGTCAACTCAGGTTTCCTCAACGACATGACAACTGGGCAGGCCAAAGAGGCTGTCGCGAGCCGCCTGGAGACCCGTAGATACCGGCTAGTCCTTCCTGTGGGCACGCGCAAAGCACCGAAATCTCTGATTAGTCCTCCTATCCCACTTTCAGGGTCTAAAGAGTTTCGATTCGGGTATGATTATAATTCGGTGGGGATTACGTCGGAGGGTCGCTATTTTGTCGTGGGTGATGGAAAATCGTTTCGGAAGCGTGGCGTACTTAGCGCTGCCGAACCCGTGAAGCAAATCGGCGCGCGCCAGATCAACTATCGTCTGCGCGACTGGGGTATGTCGCGGCAGCGCTATTGGGGCTGTCCAATTCCGGTGATCCACTGCAAGAACTGCGGCCCTGTCCCGGTGCCGGATGAAGATCTGCCGGTGACGCTCCCTGAGGATGTCACCTTCGACAAGCCCGGAAATCCGCTCGATCGGCATCCGACCTGGAAGCACGTCTCGTGTCCACGCTGCGGCACGCGAGCGACGCGCGAGACCGACACCATGGACACGTTCGTGGACTCGGCCTGGTATTTCGTGCGCTTCACCGATCCGTGGATCGATAGGCCGACCGACACGCCGATGGCCGACGCGTGGCTTCCCGTCGATCAGTATATCGGCGGCGTCGAACACGCGATTCTGCACCTGCTGTACAGCCGGTTTTTCATGCGCGCCATGCACAAGTGCGGGCATCTGTCGCTCGACGAACCGTTCGACGGCATGTTCACCCAGGGCATGGTGGTACATGAGACCTACCGCAAGCTCGACGGGACCTGGGCGGAGCCCGCCGAGGTGCGCATCGAAGGCAGCGGCCCCGACCGCCGCGCCCGCCTCGTTGCGACCGGCGAGCCGATCGAGATCGGCCCGGTCGAGAAGATGTCGAAATCGAAGCGCAACACCGTCGATCCGGACGACATCATTTCGACCTATGGGGCCGACACCGCGCGCTGGTTCATGCTGTCGGACTCGCCGCCCGACCGGGACGTGAACTGGACCGAGGAGGGCGTGCAAGGCGCGTCGCGCTTCGTCCAGCGCCTGTGGCGCACCGTGAGCGAAGTGGCCGAGGTCGGCGCGTCCGCGGACGCCGCTCGGCCCAACGGCTTTGGCGAGGCGGCACTCGCGGTGCGCAAAGCCGCTCATGGGGCGCTCGCCAAGGTGTCGGACGACATCGGGAAATTGCGGTTCAATCTGTGCGTCGCCCAGGTTTACGAACTCACCAATTCCCTGCAGACCGCGCTCGCCGGCATCAAGGGCAACGGCACCCGGCCGGCCGATGTCGCCTGGGCCCTGCGCGAGGCCGCCGAAATCCTGGTGCAGCTGTTCCACCCGATGATGCCGCACCTCGCCGAGGAGTGTTGGGCGGCCCTCGGCCACGCGACCCTGATCGCCGACGCGCCCTGGCCGACCGTCGAAGCGGAGCTGCTGGTCGAGGACACCGTCACCTTGCCGGTGCAGATCAATGGCCGCAAACGCGCCGACGTGACCGTCGCGCGCGACGCCGGGACGACCGACATCGAGGCGGCGGTCTTGCAACTCGAAGTCGTCAAGCGCGCGCTCGAGGGCAAAGACCCTAAAAAAGTCATCGTGGTACCGCAAAGGATCGTGAATGTGGTGGCGTAGCAACCACACGGCCCTTGGCCGCCTCGTTCGGTGGGCTGCCGTTGCGGCGGCGGCGGCGCTCACGGCCGCCTGCTTCCAGCCGCTCTACGGCGAACATTCGCCCAGCGCGGATGGAAGCGTCGCACCCAACGTCCGCGAGGCGCTCGCCACCGTCCAGGTCGACCAGATCGCCGCTCAGAGCGCTACGCCGGAAGCGCGCATCGCGGTGCAATTGCGCAACGATCTGATTTTCGAGCTGACCGGCGGGACCGGGGCCGGGACGCCCGCATACCGGCTGGCGATCAAGATGCGGCTGTCGAAGACCGCCATGATCGTCGACATCGCGACCGGCCGCACCGAGGCCGAGATCGTCGGCATCGACGTGGACTACACGCTCACCGAGGTCGGCAGCAAGAAGGTCGTGGTCAACAGCCAGACCTTCGCGCGGGTCAGTTCCGACGTTCCCGGCTTGCAGCAGCGCTTTGCCCATCAGCGGGCCCAGCGCGACGCCGAGGACCGGGCCACCAAAGTGATCGCCGAGCAAATCCGCTCGCGGCTTGCGTCGCATTTCGTCGCCGGCACCTGACGGTTATTATTGGAGCATGATCTTTTCCGAAAACCGGTGTCCACCCCGCATCAAGTGCGGGGCGAGCTTTTTTGGGATCATGCTCTAGATGGTCGCCCTCAAGGCCGCCGAGATCGAGGCCTACGTCGCCGCGCGCGATCCGGCGCGTCCGATCGCGTTGGTGTTCGGCCCGGACGCCGGTCTCGTCGGCGAGCGAACCGACGCGATCGTGCGCTCGGCGGTCGACGATCCCAACGATCCGTTCGGTTTGGTGCGGCTCGACGGCGACGACCTCGCGAGCGACCCGTCGCGCCTCATCGACGAAGCCAACACGGTGCCGCTCTTCGGCGGCCGGCGCGCCATCCGGGTGAAGGCGGGCAGCCGCGATTTCTCCGCCGCGCTGGCCACCGTGGTTGCGGCGCCGCCGCGCGATTGCCGCATCGTGATCGAAGCGGGCGACCTGCGCCGCAACGCTCCGCTACGGACCTTGTGCGAGCGGGCGAAGTCGGTTGCGGTGATCGCCTGCTACCTCGACGGCGAACGCGAGCTCGGCCGCCTGATCGACGAGGAGATGCGCGCAGCCGGCCTGTCGATCATGCCGGATGCGCGCGCCGCGCTGATGCCGCTCCTGGGCGGGGACCGGCGCGCGTCGCGCAACGAGCTGCGCAAGCTCGCCCTCTACGCCCGCGGCAAGCGCGAGATCGACGCGGACGACGTGCTGGCGACGGTCGCCGACGCGTCCGGCCTGGTGCTCGATGCGGTCGTCGACGCGGCTTTCGCCGGCCGCGCCGGCGATCTCGAAACCCAGCTCGCCAA
>DASPVJ010000057.1:0-3016 GCA_035622435.1 Xanthobacteraceae bacterium
CTACTACGAGCCGTTCGACGTGGCGCGCCGGTTCGCGACCCTCGACCTGATGTCGAACGGCCGCGCCGCCTGGAACGTGGTCACGTCCGTCAACGACGGCGAGGCGCTCAACATGGGCTACGACGCCCACCTCGACCACGACCTGCGCTACGACCGCGCCGACGAGTTCATGGAAGTCGTGCTCGGCCACTGGGACGCGTGGGACGACGGCGCGATCGTCGTCGACAAGACGGCCGGCCGCTTCGCGGATCCGGCGAAGGTGAAGCGGCTCGATCACGCCGGGCGCTTCTTCAAGTCGCGCGGGCCGTTCACCGTGCCGCGGTCGCCGCAGGGGCACCCGGTGATCATCCAGGCCGGGGCCAGCGGCCGCGGCCGGCGTTTCGCCGGCCGCTGGGGCGAAGTGATCTTCGCCGCCGCCCGCACCACCGCCGTCGCGCGGGAGGGATACGACGAGGTCAAAGGCGAGGCGGCGCGCCTTAACCGCGATCCCGACCGCATCTTCATCTGCAACATCCTCACCCCGGTCGCCGGCGCCACCAAGGCGGAAGCCGAGGACAAGATGGCGACCATCGCCAAGCTGCCGCTCGAAATCGACGCGCTGTCGCTGCTGGCGGAGGGGCTCAATTTCGACTTCGCGCGCAAAGGCATGGACGAGCCGCTGACGACCGAGGAACTTGCCGGCATGCAAGGTTTCCTCGGCATGCGCGACGGCATGCTCAAGCGCAGCGGCAAGACCAACCCGAGCGCGCGGGACTTCATCAAGTACAGCGGCCGCGGCTACGTCGACAACGCCACCGTCGGCGGCCCCAAGGAAATCGCCGACGTGATGGAAGAAATGTTCGTCGCCCGCGGCTGCGACGGCTTCGTGGTGGCGGCGACCCACGTGCCCGGCGCCTATGCGGATTTCGTGCGCCACGTCGTACCCGAATTGCAGCGCCGCGGCCTCTATCACCGCGACTACGCCGGCACGACCTTGCGCGAGAACCTTGGCCTGCCGCGCCCGGCGGTCGGCGCGTGGAAGCTGCCGGGCGACGCCAAGGCGGCGGCGGAGTGACGGAGCCGGGACGCGCGCCGTGCGTGCAAGCTACGCGCGATGTGAAAAAATTTCCTCGAATTCCGGACGTTAGTTCGTTCCGAGTCCGCCCTCACGCGTCATGCCCGGCCTTGTGCCGGGCATCCATGTCTTGGCGGCACAAACAAAATTAAGGCGTGGATGGCCGGGACGAAGCCCGGCCATGACCGCGGCCCGTGGCCGGTCCGCCGTCCCATGTCGCGGCGGTCACGCCGCGTTCGCGCAGCTTATACTTCTGCACCTTGCCGTTCTCGGTCATCGGCAATTCGCGCATGAATTCCAGATAGCGCGGCACCGCGAAATAGGGCAGGCGCGGCGCGCAGTAGGCGATCACGTCCGCAGGCATGAGCGCGCGGCCGGGGCGGAGCACCAGGGCAGCCATCACCTCGTCCTCCGCCAGCGACGAGCGGACCGGATAGACCGCGGCATTCGCCACAGCGGGATGACCGAGCAGGACCTGCTCGACTTCGAAGGAGGAGATGTTTTCGCCGCGCCGGCGGATCGCATCTTTGAGACGGTCGACGAAGCGGAAGTAGCCGTCGGCTTCCCGCACCACGCGATCGCCGGTGTGAAACCACAGGTTCCGCCAGGCTTCGGCAGTGTTTTCGGCGGCGCCGAAATACCCGCTCGCGAAGGCGAACGGCTCGTCGGCGCGGACGACGAGTTCGCCGGCGACGCCGTCGGCAACGTCGTTGTCCTGATCATCCACCACGCGGGCCGCAAACCCATCGCACACCGGCCCCATCAGCCCCGGCCTTTGCCGCTCGACCGCGGCGCCGAGCACGAAATTGGTTTCCGTCGAGCCCCAACCGTCGAGAATACCGATGCCGGTGCGGCGCGTGAACGCCGCATGAAATTGCGCCGGCACGCCCGGCGCTAGCGCCACGCGCACCGTGTGGGCGCGTTCCTCCGCGCTCTGCGGCCGCGACAGCAGCATCGGAACCATGGCGCCGAGCAGATAGGTGACGGTGGCGCGGTGCCGCCTGAGCGCGGGAAAAAAGCCGGAGGCGGAGAAACGCTGCTCGTAGCGGACCGCGGCGCCGGTCAACAGCGCCTGATAGAACGTGTTGATCGCGTTGGTGTGAAACAGCGGCAGGCTGGTGCACAGGACATCGTCGCTACCGATTCCGAGCATCGCCGCGGTGTTGACCCCCCACCAGAAATATTGCGCGTGCGGACAGCACACGCCCTTCGACGGACCGGTCGTTCCCGACGTGTAGAGGATCATCGCCAGATCGGACGGTTCGAGCGCTGCCGGCGCAATCGCCTCGTGCGGCGGCGGCATTGCGCGCGGGACGATGGCGCCGAAGCGGAAGTCTCCTCGAGCGCCGATGGTCCAGATCGCTTCCAGCGCCAGCGCATTCGGGTCGAGCAGGGCGAGGTTGTCGGCGTACTCCGGTTCCATCGCCAAGAGGCGCGCGCCGCTGTTCGACAGCAGGTGCTGGAGCTGCGGCCCGCGCGAGGCGACGTTGATCGGCACCGCGACCGCGCCGAGCCAGCCGCAGCCGAGCAGCAGGCCGAGAAGCTCCATGCGGTTGCAGCAAAGCATCGCCACCCGATCGCCGGCGACGATGCCGGCACCGCGCAACGCGCCGGCAACCCGCGCCGCCGCCGCCGCGGTTTCCGCATAGGTCCAGCGCACGTCGCCCGCGCTCGCCAGCGGTTTGTCGCCGTGGCGTTCCGCCTGACGCGCCAGCATCGCCGGCAGCGTGCGCTCCGCCGGAGCAAAGGAGGCGGCCAAATGCCGGCGCCGTGCCGATCCCGTGCGCATCGCGCTCAATTCTCTTTGCCGCCGAGGTAGCTGGCGACGACCTTCGGATCGTGGATGAGGTCGGCGGCCTTCCCGCCGTGGACGATGCAGCCGGTTTCGAGAACATAGGCGAAGTCGGCGCTCTCGAGCGCGGCGCGGGCATTCTGCTCGACCAGCAGGATCGAAACGCCGAG
>DASPVJ010000058.1:0-2210 GCA_035622435.1 Xanthobacteraceae bacterium
GACGCTCGTTGCTGCGCGGGTCCGCCGCCCTTGCGGCCGCCGGCGCCCTCGGACGACCCTACGTCGCCCACGCGGCGGCCAAGACCGCCCACGTATGGTGGACCCAGGGGTTCATCTCCGAAGAAGATGCCGCCTTCAAGAACGTAGTTGCCGCCTACGAGAAGGCGAGCGGGAACATCCTCGACGTGACCATCATTCCGTTCGGGCCGATGGTGCAAAAGATCGTCTCGGCGCTGACCAGCGGCGACGTGCCGGATCTCATGCAGAACTTCAACTCCGCCTTCACGATCGTCCCGCAGAACGCCTGGAACGACAAACTCGTCGACGTCAGCGATGTGATGGAAACCCAGAAGTCGCACTTCCACCCCACGGCGTTTCTCTCCACGCAGTATTACAACAACGTCACGAAAAAGCGCGGCTTCTACCTCGTCCCCGACCGGTGCTCGGTCCTGCCGTTTCACATCTGGAATTCGCTGGTCGAGAAGGCCGGCTTCAAAATGTCGGACGCGCCGAAGACCTGGGACGCCTTCTGGGACTTTTTCAAGCCGATGCAGAAGGAGTTGCGCGCCAAGGGCATGCGCGGCCTCTACTCCCTCGGCCTCCAGGCAACCACCACCGGCCCGGCCGACGGCAACAACATGTTCCATCAGTTTTTGATCACCTATGGCGGCAACCGCATCGTCACGCCGGACGGCGCACCCCATCTCGACGATCCGGCGGTGAAGGAGGCGGCGGTCAAGGCGCTTGCCTACATTACCACCGCCTTCAAGGAAGGCTATGTGCCGCCCGGCGCGCTGAGCTGGAACGACGCCGACGACAACAACGCCTTCCACGCCAAGCAGATCATCATGGATTTGGACGGCACGATCTCGACCGAACTCGCGCTCTATCGCAAGAAGGAGGAGTACGACGACGTCGTGACCATGGGCCTGCCGCACGACAACGCCGGCCAGCCGGTTCCCTCGCAGCTCGGTGTCGGCGGCGCCTTCATCCCCAAGGGGGCGAAGAACATGGAGGTCGCCAAGGACTTCATCAAATACGTGATCCAGCCCGAGGTGGCGAACGAATATCTCAAGCAGGGACTCGGGCGTTGGCTGCCGGCGATACCGGAACTCGTCAACAGCGATCCCTTCTGGCTCGACGCAACGGATCCGCACCGCGTAGCCTACGTGCGCCAGGGCGTGCTGGGTCCAACCGTTCCGATTTATCCGGTGTTCAACCCCGGCTATGCGGAAGCGAACGCCCAGCAGATCTGGGGGGCGGCCGAGGCCGAAGTCATCCGCGAGGGCGCGACGCCGGAGGCGGCGGCCGAGACGGCGCTCCGGCGCATCGGCGCGATCTTGGCGAAATACCCGATCGTGGAAAGTTGACGAGTTTCTTGCTCACGCGGGGCACCGGCGCGACCTCCTTCATTCGTCGGGCTCAGCGGGGATTTTGCCGTTTAGAGCATGATGCCGAAAAGTGGGTACCGGTTTTCGGAAAAACATCATGCTCCAACAATAAGATAAAGCGGGATGGCGATTCGAAGAAAAGCCATCACGCTTTAGGCGCCGGCGTCGATGTCCACTTTGGCTCTGAAGATCGCCCTGACGCCGATCCTCATCTTCGCGGCCAGCATTGCCGGACGGCGCTGGGGCGAGGCGGTCGGCGGCTGGCTCGTCGGCCTGCCGCTCACCTCCGGGCCGGTGGCATTCTTCCTGGCCCTCGACTACGGGCCGGCGTTCGCCCGGCAAGCCGCGCTGGGCTCGCTTGCCGGCGTCGTTGCCCAGGCCGCGTTCTGCATCGCCTATGCATGGGCCGCCGACCGCCTGCGGTGGCCGTCGGCGCTCATCGTCGGCGCAATGGCCTTTGCGCTCGGCGGCGCCCTGTTGCAATGGCTCGCGCCGGCGGCGTTGCTCCTTCCGCCCCTTGCGCTGCTGGCGCTTGCGCTTGCCCTGTGGCTGATCCCGCGGGCGCCCCTTGCGGCCGCGATCGCAACCCTGCCGAATTGGGACATCCCCGCCCGCATGGTGGCGGCGACGGCCCTGGTCCTCGCCCTCACCGCGGCGGCGCCCGCGCTCGGTCCGACCATGAGCGGGCTCCTCGCCACCTTTCCGGCGTTCGCGACGGTTCTCGCGGTGTTTGCCCACCGGCTGCAGGGAGCCACGGCGGCGCGGCAGGTGCTGCGCGGTCTCCTCCTCGGTCTCTTCGCGTTCACGGGTTTTTTCGTC
>DASPVJ010000059.1:0-10611 GCA_035622435.1 Xanthobacteraceae bacterium
CCGAGGCCGAACGCCACCGCCATGGCCGGCGCGCGG
Organism: Xanthobacteraceae bacterium; assembly: GCA_035622435.1. Classification (GTDB taxonomy): domain Bacteria; phylum Pseudomonadota; class Alphaproteobacteria; order Rhizobiales; family Xanthobacteraceae; genus AP-16. The sequence goes on from DASPVJ010000059.1 coordinate 37, forward strand.
TCAGGCGACCGTGATGGTTTCGTCCGCCGTGATCGTGCTGCCGTCATCGTCGATCCAGGTGAAGCGGAAGGTGCCGCTCTCCTCGACCCTGACCGTGAACTGGAAATAGGGATTGGTCGCGATTGCCGGCTCGAGATCGCAGGCGAACGCGAGCTTGCCGTTGAATTCGCAGGTGAAACGATTGATGATTTTCCGCGGCACCAGGACGCCGGCATCGTCCTTGCGTTGGCCGGATTCCATAGGGTGGGCGATCAGCGTCTTGATCTCGACGACCTCGCCCTTCTTGGCGTCCTTGGGAACCTTCAGCCGGGGTTTTTCAGCCATGTAAACTCCGTCTCAGATGTCGGATGTCGGATGCCAGACTTTCCGATCTCTGACATCTGACATCTGACCTCCGGTTACCCTCCGCATCCGCCGATCGTCACCTTCACCTCCTTGCGGGCGGTGAAGAAGCGGCCGTCGCCGGTGCCCGCGACCACGATCACGTTTTGCGTCGCGGCGAGGCGAATGCGCGTTGCCGCCTGCGCGCGCCCCGACATCATCGTAAAGTGGAAGGTGGCGACGCGCGGGTTCGGGTTGCCGTCGCCGACCACCAGCACGTCGGTGACGTGATCGGCGGGCGTCATCGGGCTCTCGACCGCGATCGACAACTCGACGGTGTTGCCGTTCTCGGCGATCTCCGGCAGGCCGATGGCGATGCGCCCCGGCTCAACCGGCTTGCCGCCGGTGAATTCGGCGATTGCGGCCTCCGCCTCGCTCGGCGTCGCGCGCACGGGCCGAGGATCGACCAACGCGGCCGCCGTTCCCGCCCAGAGCACCAGCGCGTCACGCCGGGTCAATGCCCGCATCGCTCAACTCCTTGCACGGACGGCACGACCATAGCGAAGAGGCGCCGCGGGTTCAAACGCGGCCGCCCGCGTTGCAGCCAGCGATTGTAAGGTGCCGCCAAACCGTAAACGATAACGTCATCCCGGGGTCGATGGTTGACCACGGTATAACTCGGGTTATACTTCGCCCATGAAGACGGCCGTCTCAATCCCCGACCGTATTTTTCGCGCAGCGGAACAATTGGCCGCGAGGTGGGGCATGTCGCGCAGCCAGCTCTATGCAAGGGCATTGAACGCACTCGTTGAAAAGCATCATGACAACTCCATCACGTCCCGGCTGAACGAGGTCTATGGTTCCAAGGGGGAGGATTCATCCCTCGATCCCGCAGTCGCCGAGCTGCAGCAGCGCACCTTGCAACAGAACGATTAGTTCATGCGGCGCGGCGAGATCTGGTGGGCCTCCCTGCCCGAGCCTTCCGGGTCCGGTCCGGGGTTTCGCCGACCGCTCCTCATCGTCTCGGCAGACGGCTTCAATCGGAGTTCCATCAAAACGGTCATTGGAGCAATCATAACATCAAATCTGCGTTTGGCCGATGTTCCGGGAAACGTTCGTCTTCCCGTCAGAGGAACGGGGCTCGAGAGACCATCCGTCGTGAACGTCTCGCAAATCATCACGGTGGACAGGTCGTTTCTGACCGAACGGATTGGAAAGCTCAATTCGCCGCACCTGACGGAAGTCGAGAACGGCCTTCGTCTTGTGCTGTCCCTTTAGGGTGGGCATCGGCTTCAAGTACTGCCGCCGCGGCCCCGCGCCGGCCGTTGCAGCGGTCCCGCGACCAGGAGAATGGCGATGCCGAGAAGCGACGCCGCGGCTGCGGCAAGATAAGGAACCGCGTAGCCGCCGGTCGCCGCGAAAATGACGCCGAGCAGCGCCGGGCCGCCGGCGACGCCGGGCACGGAGACGAAATTGCTGACCGCGTAGATGCGGCCGAAGCTCTGGGTGCCGAAGGCCTCGGCGAGCAGCAGCGGCTGCATCATCAGAATGTTGCCCATGGCAAGCCCGAACAGGACGACGCCGGCGAGGAAGGCGCCCTTGCCCGCGGCGAGCGCCAGCACGGCGAGCGCGGCGGCCTGCTGGGCGAACAGAAAAAGCGTGAACGCTCGCGGCGGTGCCTTGAGCAGGATCCAGCCGCCGGCGAGGCGCCCGCACACGCTCGCGCCCGCCAACAGGGCGACGGCGAGCGCGGCGATGTCGGCGTTGCCGGCGGTCTTGGCCAAACGATAGATGTGGGCGATGGCGCCGACCTGCGCGCCCATGACGAAGAAATAGGCCGCGGTGACGCCGGCGAAGAAGCGGCTGCGGCGCGCGTCGGCGAAGGTCGCGCGGGGCGGCGCGAACACGGGCCCGCCGCCGGCAGCGCCCGCGTATCCGTCGGGCTTTAGCCCCATCGACTCCGGCGACGGGCGCACCACCAATGCGGTTGCCGGCACCACCCCGACGACGAGCGCAAGCGCGAGCCACGGCGCCGCGCCGGCAATGCCGTGTCGCTCGATCAGCAAGGCGGACGCCGGCGTGATCACGATGCCGCCGAGCGACAGCCCGGTCGAGGCGATCGAGATCGCCAGCGACCGGCGCACTTCGAACCAGCGCGCCACCGTGGTGATGTTGGGCACGATGCCGATCAAGCCGTAACACACGCCGTAGACGATATAGAACAGGTAGAGCTGGAGCGGGTGGGACAGCAGGCCGATGCAGGCGAGCGCCAGCGCGCTCGCCAGCGCGCTGACGATGACGACGATGCGCGGGTCGAGGCGATCGATCAGCCAGCCGGCGAGAACGCCGCCGAGCCCGGAGCCGACGAAGTAGCAGGCGGTCGCGCCGCTCGCCAGCGCCACCGGAAAGCCGCGTTCCGCCACGAAGGCGTCGAGCAGCACGGAAAGATTATAGAAGCCGAGCCCGGACGTGGTGGTGAGCACCAGCGCAATGGCGGCGACCACGTACCAGCCGTAAAAGATGCGGCGCGGCGAGCGGCTCGATGGACTCAAACGAATTTCATCCTACCCGCGCCCGACCGGATCGTCGGCGGCGAGGTCGAGGAGGCGCAATTGCACGCGTTCCTCCCCCTGCCAGCGATCGAGCGCGAGCGTGCCGGCGGCGTGGACGGCGCGGCCGCGGTTCTTGAGCAGCGCGTGGCCGAGCGGCTGGCCGGCGGCGCGAAAGGCGATCGCCGCAATCGCGCTCCCATCGCCCGCTTTGAGCCGTACGCGCACGTGCGCCTGGCCGACCTCTTCGGCGTAGGCGATGACGTGGGAGGGAAGCGCGAACACCGGCTCGGGATTGCCGGGACCGTAAGGACCGGCGCGGGCGATCATGGCGTGAAGCTCGGGGCCGGCGGCTGCCGCGGTCACCGCGCCGTCGATGAGGAGCGACCGGTCGCGCCGCGCCGCTTCGACCGCGGCGGCAAGCTCCGCTTCGAGAAAGGCGCGGAACGGCGCGAGGCGGTCGTGGCGCAAGGTGACGCCCGCGGCCATGGCATGGCCGCCGCCCTTGAGCAGGAGCCCTTCGGCAACGGCGCGGCGCACCGCGCGGCCGAGGTCGGCCCCTTGGATCGAGCGGCCCGACCCGGTGCCGGTGCCGCCGGGCTCGAGCGCAATGGCGAAGGCGGGCCGGCCGAACCGCTCCTTGAGGCGCGCCGCCACCAAGCCGACGATGCCGGGATGCCAGCCGGCCGCGGCGGTGACGATGACGGCGGCGCGCTCTTCGCTGCCGAGCGCCGCGGCAGCCTCCGCTTCGGCCGCCGCCAGCGTTGCCTGCTCGATCGCCTGGCGTTCGCGGTTGAGCCGGTCGAGTTCGGCCGCGATCGTCGCCGCTTCCGCGGCATCCTCGGCGAGCAGCAGGCGCGCCCCGAGATCGGCGCGGCCGATGCGCCCGCCCGCGTTGATGCGCGGCCCGAGCAGGAAGCCGAGGTGCCACGGCTCCGGCGGCCCGGCGAGCCGCGCCACGTCCATCAGCGCCGTGAGCCCGGTGCGTTCGCGCCGGCGCATGGCGAGCAGGCCCTTGGCGACGAAGGCGCGATTGAGCCCTTCGAGCCGCGACACGTCGGCTACGGTCCCGAGCGCGACCAGATCGAGCAGGCCGAGCAGGTCGGGCTCGCCCCGCTCCGCCGTCCAGAAGCCGCGCTGGCGCAGCGCGCGATTGGCCGCCACCAGCACGAGGAACACGAGGCCGGCGGCGGCGAGGTAGCCGAGGCCGGAAAGATCGTCGAGCCGGTTGGGATTGACCAGGGCCACGGCCGGCGGCAACTGCGCGTCCGCCTGGTGGTGGTCGATGACGATCGTCTCGACGCCGAGCCGTTGCGCCTCGGCGAGCGCCTCGACGCTGGTGGCGCCGCAATCGACGGTGACGAGGAGCTTGGCGCCGCGGGCGGCGAGCGCGCGGATCGCTTCGACGTTGGGGCCGTAGCCCTCGAACAGGCGGTCGGGAATGTAGACCTCGGGATCGAGCCCGGCGTGGCGCAGGAACCGCGCCAGCAGCGCGGCCGAGGTGGCGCCGTCCACGTCGTAATCGCCGAAGATCGCGACCCGCTCGCGGCGCTCGACGGCGTCGGCGATGCGGGCGGCGGCGGCGGCCATGTCGGTGACGACGTGCGGATCCGGCATCAGCCGCCTGACGCTCGGGTCGAGGAACGCCGCGACCGCGTCGGTTTCGACGCCGCGGCCGGCGAGGATGCGCGCGAGCAGCTCGGGCACGCCGTGCCGCTGCACGATGGCGAGCGCGCGCGCCGCGGAACGCTCGTCGAGCCGGTCGCGCCACGGGCGGCCGCCAATCGAGCGTTCGACGCCGAGGAACGGGCGCGCGCCGCGGACGGGCGCGGCGGATAGGGCGGTGACCGGCATGATTCGCAGAGTGTGCACGGATTTCGTACGCCGTGCACGCGCCCCCTGTGGGAAACGGGGCGCGCCTTGATGAAATAAAAAACCCGCCGGCAGTGGCCGGCGGGTCTCGCGCGGTGACGTGACTCTTCAGATCAGCAAGCCCAACGCAAGCAGCGCGACGAGCGCGACGCTCAACACCAGCATCGCCAGTTCAACCGGGCGCAGTTCGAAAAGTCCCAGCCGTGTCCCCATGGGTGACCCCCGTTGATCACCCCCTGCGGCGAAGAGGATTCGCAGGGCGGCCTGTCCGCATTATGGCCCGGGCGGGACATGGTTGTGACTTTTGCGGCTCGCGAGAATTTCGCCGGCCCGCTCACGCGAGATGGAACTTGCCGTGCTCGCGGTGCTCGGCGCGGATCCAGCGCACGGTGCCGGTCACCGAGCGCATGACCACGGTCTCGGTCTCGATGACGTGGTGGCGGAATTTCACCCCGCGCAGCATCGAGCCGTCGGTGACGCCGGTCGCCGCGAACAGGCAGTCGCCCTTGACCATGTCCTCCATCGCGTACTTCTTGCGCGGATCCTTGATGCCCATCTGCGCGGCGCGCTTGCGTTTCTCCTCGGTGTCGAGCACCAGCCGGCCCTGCATCTGCCCGCCGATGCAGCGCAGCGCCGCCGCCGCCAGCACGCCCTCGGGGGCGCCGCCGATGCCCATATAAATGTCGATGCCGGTGTTCTCGGGATCGGCGGTGTGGATGACGCCGGCGACGTCGCCGTCGGTGATCAGGCTCACCGTCGCGCCCGCCTTGCGCACGGCGGCGATCAGGTCGGCGTGGCGCGGGCGATCGAGGATGAGCGCGGTGATGTCCGCGGGCATCACTCCCTTGGCCTTGGCGAGACTGGCGATATTGTCCTCGGCCGGCGCGTCCAAATCGACCACGCCCTTGGGATAACCGGGTCCGATCGCGATCTTCTCCATGTAGACGTCGGGCGCGTTGAGCAGGGTGCCGCCGTCGGCGACCGCCACCGTCGCGATCGCGCCCGGCATGTTCTTGGCGCATAGCGTGGTGCCTTCGAGCGGATCGACGGCGATGTCGAGCCGGGCGCCGATCTGGCGCCCGACCTCTTCGCCGATGAACAGCATCGGCGCCTCGTCGCGTTCCCCCTCCCCGATCACGATGGTGCCGCGGATCGGCAGGTTGTTGAGTTCGCGCCGCATGGCGTCGACCGCCGCCTGGTCGGCCGCCTTCTCGTTGCCGCGCCCGCGCAGCCGCGCCGCCGCCACCGCCGCGCGCTCGGTCACGCGCACGATCTCGAGCGAGAGAATGCGCTCGATCAACTGGTGCGACGGAATATCGATCGTCGACATGGCGCTCCCTCCGATCATCGCCGGTTGACCCGGCGCAGTTCAGGTCTTCTCGATGCGGATCAGCTGCGGCTTGCCGACGATGACGCCGTCGCCGACCACGGCATCGAGCGCCTGGCGCACCGCGTCCTCGGTGGTCGCGTAGGTGATGAGGATGACGGGAACGGGCTTGGCACCGGCCGGATCGTCGCCGCCATGCGGGCGCCCGACGGGGTGGCGCTGCACGATCGATTCGATCGAAATCTGCCGCTCGGCGAGCCGGGTGGCGATGGTCGCCGCGGTGCCGGGCCGGTCGACCGCCAGCACGCGGATGTAGTAGCCGCCTTCGTGGCGCTGCATCGGCGCCTTCGCGCTCGTGGCGAGATGCGCCGACGGCCGCCCGAACGGCGGCGTACGCACGCCGCGGGCGATATCGCCGATGTCGGAGACGACCGCCGAGGCGGTGGCCTCGCCGCCGGCGCCAGGCCCCACCAAGGTGATCTCGTTGATCGGATCCGGATCGATGGTCACCGCGTTGGTCACGCCCATCACCTGGGCGATGGCGGACTCCTTCGGCACCATGGTCGGGTGCACGCGCTGCTCGATCCCGGCCTCGGTCGCGACCGCGACGCCGAGCAGCTTGATGCGATAGCCGAGTTCGTCGGCGGCATCGAGATCCTCGGGCGTGATCGTCGAGATGCCCTCGACGTAGACCGCGTCGGGATCGACCTTGATGCCGAACGACAGGCTGGCGAGGATCGCGAGTTTCTGCGCGGTGTCGTGCCCGTCGACGTCGAAGGACGGGTCGGCTTCGGCGTAGCCGAGCCGCTGGGCGTCCTTCAGGCATTCGGCGAACGTCAGCTCGTCCTGCTCCATGCGGGTGAGGATGTAGTTGCAGGTGCCGTTGAGGATGCCGTAAACGCGCGCCAGCGCGTTGCCGGCAAGCCCCTCGCGCAAGGTCTTGATGATCGGAATGGCGCCGCCGACCGCCGCCTCGAAATTGAGCGCGACATGATGACGCTCGGCGAGCGCCGCAAGCGCCACGCCGTGGCGGGCGAGCAGCGCCTTGTTGGCGGTGACGACCGACTTGCCGGCCGCAAGCGCCGCCTCGACCGCGCCCTTGGCCGGATCCCCCTCCCCGCCCATCAGCTCGACGAATACGTCGATGCCGGGATCGCGCGCGAGCGTCGTCGGATCGTCGACCCAGCGCAGGGCTTTAACATCGACGCCGCGGTCCTTGGCACGGGAGCGCGCGGTGACGGCGACGACTTCGATCGGCCGCCCGCAGCGCGCCGCGAGCGCCTCGCGCTGGCGCGCAATCAGCCGCACCACGGTGGCGCCAACGGTGCCGAGCCCGGCCAAACCGACTTTGAGCGGCGCGCCCATGGAGTGTTCCGAAGATCGGCGGGTGTCAGCGCCGGGTCGCGAGGGGGACGACGTTGTGCAACTTTTCCGCACCGGTTTCAAGGAAACGGCGGATGTTGCGGGCGGCCTGGCGGATGCGCTGCTCGTTTTCCACCAGCGCGATGCGCACGTAGCCTTCGCCGTGCTCGCCGAAGGCGACGCCGGGCGACACCGCGACCTCCGCCTTCTCGACCAGGATGGTCGAGAACTCCAGGCTGCCGAGCGGCTGGAACGGCTCGGGAATCGGCGCCCAGGCGAACATCGAGGCCTTGGGCGGCGGGATCGGCCAGCCGGCGCGGTCGAACGAGTCGACCAGCGCATCGCGCCGCCGCCGGTAGGTCGCGCGCATTTCCTCGATGCAGTCGTCGGGGCCGTTGAGCGCCGCCGTCGCCGCCACCTGCACCGGCGTGAACGCGCCGTAGTCGAGATAGGACTTCACCCGCGCCAGCGCCGCGATGATGCGCTCGTTGCCGACCGCAAAGCCGATGCGCCAGCCCGGCATGGAATAGGTCTTCGACATCGAGGTGAACTCGACTGTGACGTCGATTGCGCCCGGCACCTGCAGCACCGAGGGCGGCGGGTTGTCGTCGAAGAAGACCTCCGCGTAGGCAAGGTCGGAGAGGATGAAGATGCCGTGCTTCTTCGCGAACGGCACGAGGTCGCGATAAAAGTCGAGATTCGCCACGTATGCGGTCGGATTGGCCGGGTAGCACACCACGAGCGCGATCGGCTTGGGGATCGAATGGATGATGGCGCGCTCGAGCGCCGCGAACACTTCCGGCGTCGGCTCCGCCGGCACCGAGCGGATGACGCCGCCCGCCATCAGGAAACCGAAGGCGTGGATCGGATAGCTCGGATTGGGCACCAACACCACGTCGCCCGGCGCGATGATCGCCTGCGCCACGTTGGCGAAGCCTTCCTTGGAGCCGAGCGTTGTGACCACTTGCGTGTCGGGGTTGAGCTTCACGCCGAAGCGCCGGGCGTAGTAGCCCGCTTGCGCCCGCCGCAGCCCGGGAATGCCGCGCGAAGCCGAATAACGGTCGGTGCGCGGTTTGCCCACCACCTCCTTGAGCTTCTCGACCACGTGGGCGGGAGCCGGCAGGTCCGGGTTGCCCATGCCGAGGTCGATGATGTCGGCGCCCGCGTTGCGCGCCGCCGCCTTGGCGCGGTTGACCTGCTCGAACACGTAGGGCGGCAACCGGCGGATGCGGTGGAATTCTTCCATGGCCTCTTTGCTCCTCGGCCTTTCGGCCGGGCTCGCGCCTTATTATCACGGGTCGGGACGCGAGTAATCGATTGTGCACTGCGCAATCGCGTTCGCGGCCGGCGACGCCAGCGCGGCCGCCTACTTGTTCTCGTCCTTGGCCGACGTCAACTCCGCCGGCTGCTTGGCGTCCTTGGGCTTCTTGGCCGCCTTGGCGGCATCGGCCTCTTTCTTCTCCGCGTCAGCGGGCTTGGGCACGGTGCCGGTGCGCTCCTCCTGCTGCTTGCGCAGGGTGGTCAGCTCGGATTTCGTCCGGTTGATTTCGTCGTCGGTCAGGGGGAGCGCCTCGCGGCGCTGCGGCATGTCGTTGACGGCGGGGTATTCCGGCTGGTTCGCCGAGCGCTGGGGCGCATTCGCGGGCAGCCCGCCGGCGGAGGTCGGGACCATGTCGGTGAACGAAGTCGAAGAGCAGGCGCCGAGCGCGCCGCCCGCAAGCAAGAGGGCAAGCATCCCCGCAACAGGGGCGTTACGCCGCCATGGTCGCAACTTCGACATCGTGCCTACGTATACCCAATCCTGCACGCAACGGGATGGCTTGAGCCCCGGCTATCGGGGTAATATGTCGAAACCATGAAGCAAAAAAAAGCCCGGGTGCCCGCGCAAGGGGCGCCCGGCGGGGAGGCCAAGGCGGGCGTTGCGCCGGTCGGCGGGGCCGACCAGGCGGGCACGGCCGTTGCGCCGGTTACGGCCGTCGACATCGAGCAGTTTTCCCGCAACATCGCCCGCATGGTCGAAGAGGGCGGCAAGGCGCTCGCCGCCTATCTCAAGCCGCGCGAGGACGGCGCGCTCAAGACCGACGCCGCCGAGGACGTGAGCGACGCGGTCAAGACGCTCGGCCGGGTGGCCGAATATTGGCTGATCGATCCGCAGCGCGCGCTCGAAGTACAGACCAACCTCGGGCGTGCCTATCTCGACTTGTGGGCCTCCGCGGTCAAGCGCATGGCCGGGGAGCCGGCGGAGCCTGCCGCCAAGGCCGACCCGCGCGACAAGCGCTTCGCCGATCCGGAGTGGTCGTCGAACCAGTTCTTCGACTTCCTCAAGCAGGCGTATCTGCTCACCGCCCAATGGGCCGATCGCCTGGTCAAGGACGCCAAAGGCCTCGACGAACACACCCGGCAGAAGGCCGAGTTCTACGTGCGCCAGATCGTCAATGCGGTCGCGCCGTCGAATTTCGTGCTCACCAACCCGGAACTTTTGCGCGAGACCGTGGCCTCGAACGCGGCGAACCTGGTGCGCGGCATGCACATGCTGGCCGAGGACATCGAAGCCGGCCACGGCGAACTGAAGATCCGCCAATCCGACGCCTCGCGGTTCGCGGTCGGCCGCAACCTCGCGCTCACCCCCGGCAAGGTCATCTACCAGAACGACCTGATGCAGCTGGTCCAGTACGCGCCGGCGACCGAGACCGTGCTCAAGCGGCCGCTCCTGATCGTGCCGCCCTGGATTAACAAGTATTATGTACTCGACCTGACTCCGGAAAAATCCTTCATCAAGTGGTGTGTCGATCAAGGATTGACGGTTTTCTGCATTTCCTGGGTCAACCCCGACGAGCACCTCGCACAGAAAAGTTTCGAGGATTATGTGCGGCTAGGGCCGCTCGTGGCACTCGATGCAATCAAACAAACAACCGGCGAAGACAAAGTCCACGCCATGGGTTATTGCGTCGGCGGCACCTTGCTCGCGATTACGCTCGCCGCGATGGCGGCGCGGCATGATAGCCGGATCGTTTCGGCAACGCTGTTCGCCGCACAGGTCGATTTCACCTATGCCGGCGATCTGAAGGTTTTCGTCGATGAAGAGCAGGTGACAGCGCTTGAAAAGCGGATGGCCGAGCGCGGCTATTTGGACAGTTATTCCAT
>DASPVJ010000060.1:0-13390 GCA_035622435.1 Xanthobacteraceae bacterium
GCGGGGCGCCGGGAGGGGGCGGCGTGATGGCGACGATGCACGGGCGGCTGTTCGAGAAGGTCGGCGTGCACGTCTCGACCGTGTTCGGCGAGTTCGCGCCGGAGTTCCGCAACGACATCCCGGGCGCAGCGACGGATCCGCGGTTCTGGGCCTCGGGCATTTCGCTGATCGCCCATCCGTGCAACCCGCATGTGCCGGCGGTGCACATGAACACGCGCTTCGTCGTCACCACCAAGGCCTGGTTCGGCGGCGGCGCCGACCTCACGCCGGTGCTCGACCGCCGGCGCCGCCAGGACGACCCCGACGCGGCCGCCTTTCACGCCGCGATGCGCGCCGCCTGCGAGGCGCACGCGGCGGTCGCTCCCTACGCCAGATACAAGACCTGGTGCGACGAATATTTCCATTTGAAGCACCGCAACGAGCCGCGCGGCATCGGCGGCATCTTCTTCGACTGGCACGACAGCGGCGACTGGGAAGCGGACTTCGTCTTCGTCCAGGAGGTCGGGCGCGCGTTCCGCCGCGTCTATCCGCAGATCGTCCGCCGCAACATGGCGGCGGCGTGGTCGGAGGCCGAGCGCGAGGAGCAACTGGTGCGCCGCGGCCGCTATGTGGAGTTCAACCTGCTCTACGACCGCGGCACCGTCTTCGGGCTCAGGACCGGCGGCAATGTCGAGGCGATCCTCTCTTCGCTCCCGCCGGTGGTGAAGTGGCCGTAGAGCAGGACGACGGTTCTTCTAAAGCGTGATGGCTTTTCTTCGAATCGCCATCGCGCTTTATCTTATTGTTGGAGCATGATGTTTTTCCGAAAACCGGTATCCACTTTTCGGCATCATGCTCTAATCCGCGCTGGGCAATCGCCGCATGGTGAACTCGATGCGGCCGTCGGGAAGCTCGCGCCAGTGCTCGATCTCGGTCATGTAGGCGGCCTTGGGATAGCGGCGGAACAGTTCGCGCGCCTGCGCGCGGGCGGCCTCGCGCTCGAGCGCGAAGGTCTCGCGCCGGAAGCCGTCGTCCGCACGCCCGCGCGGCCGGCGGCGCAGGGCATCGGCGCTGCGGCGCGCGAGATCGGACGGCGTGCGGGTGTCGGCCATAGCGCGAAATCTAGGCGCCGATCGCGCTCGGCGCCAGCCTGCGGACCCGCTCACCAAAACAGCGCACGAAACACCAGGAACGCACCGCCCAACACCACCACGGCATCGAGCAGCGCGGTGTGCAGATGGATCGGCATGCGATCGACCAGGACCTTGGCGAGGAACGCACCCGGAAACGCGACGGCGCCGATCAGGAGCGCGAGCGCCACGACCTGCGCCCCGACCACGCCGGCGATGCCGAAAACGGCGACCTTGACGATGCCGATGACAATCGAGATCGCCGCGTCGGTGGCGATGACGGCGCCGCCCTCGAGCCCGGAGGCCATCAGCAGCGACAACAGGATGATGCCGGAGCCGACGGTGCCGCCGACCACGACGCCGTAGCCGATCGACGCGGCGGCAAGGCCGCCGTTACCGACCCTGACGGCGCGCCGTTTGAGGAAGCGGCGCAGCGGCACGCTCGCCGTCAGCATGCCGCCGATCACCAGACTGGCGCCGGCGCTCGACAGCAAGGTGTAGCCGTAGGCGCCGAGCACGGCGGTCGGCGTCGCCGCGACCAGCACGATCAGCGAACGGCGGACGTCGAGCAGGCGGCGGAACGCGGCCGCGCGGCTGGCATTGGTGATGAGCGCCGAGATGGCGATGATCGGCACGATGGGCTCGGCGCCGACGATCGGCACCAGGACGAACGGCATCAGGGCGCCGGTGCCATAGCCGGCGACGCCGCCCACGATCGAGGCGACGAGCGCCATGGCGGCGACCGCGGCGAGATCGAGCGGCGACAGCGCGGCGAATGCGGCGATGACGTCCATCAGCCGGCGGGCATCCTGACGGCGTTGCGGGCCGCTGCCTCGGCGATCGCCGCGACCGCGGCCTTGTCGTCGGGGAAGCCCTGCGCGATCCACGCCTCCTCCGCCGCGGCGAGCGCGGCGCCCAGGCGCGGACCCCTGGGCACGCCGCGCATCATGAGGTCGGCTGCCTTGAGCGGAAACACCGGCGCCACCCAGCGCTCGCCGAGGGTCGCGATGGCACGCCAATGCGCGTCTCCCGCGCCCGCCTCGGAGCGCGCCCACGCCAGAAGCACGCGGTCGACGAATTGCTCCGGGCCGAGCCGATAGAGCAGCGCGCGCGCGGCGGATTCGCCGGCCGCGGCCGTCACGCGCCACCACCCGTCGGCCATGGAGTCCAGCCGTTCGTGCTCGGCGTTGGTCAGGCGCAGGCGCTGCCACAGCCGGTCGGCATCCTCCGCGACCATGACGCCGAGCGCGCCGAGCCGGCGCACCGGATCCGGCGCGAGTCCGCAGGCGGCTTCGACCTTCATCATGTTGCTGACGGCGGCAAGGAACGGCACGCCGCCCAGCACCGGCTCGAGCAGGCCGGCTTCCGCCATCACCGCGAGCGTCGGCACCGCATGGGGGGCGACCAGAAGCTTGAGCAGCTCCATGCGCACGCGCTCGCGCGACAGCGTGTCGAGCCGGTCGCGCGCCTTGATGCAGGCCCGCAGTCCCTCGGGATCGGGCAGCCCGACCCCGTAGGCGGCATGGAAGCGGAAGAAGCGCAGGATGCGCAGGTGGTCCTCGGCGATGCGCGCGCTCGCTTGGCCGATGAAGCGCACGCGGCGCACGGCTAGGTCGGCGAGCCCGCTGACGTAGTCGTGCACGGCGCCGTCGCGCGACAGGGACAGCGCATTGATGGTGAAGTCGCGCCGCGCCGCGTCGGCCCGCCAATCGCGACCGAAGCGGACGACCGCATGGCGCCCGAAGGTCTCGACGTCCTCGCGCAAGGTCGTGACCTCGAACGGCTGGCGGTCGACGACCACGGTCACGGTGCCGTGGTCGATGCCGGTCGGCACCGCCTTGAAGCCCGCCTCGCCCGCGCGCCGGATGACTTCCGGCGGCACGGCCGTGGTCGCCACGTCGACGTCGCCGGGCGCCTGCCCGATCAGGACGTTGCGCACGGCGCCGCCGACGACCCGCGCCTGCTCGCCGTCGCCGTCGAGCACGGCCATCAGCTTGCCGAGCGCGCCTTGCGTCAGCCACTTCGGGTCCGCGATGCGCACCGGCTCGTTCGCCGCCGTCACTTCGCCTCTCCGGGGATCAGCTTGCCGTCCTCGACATGGGCGGGCACGTAGGTCGAGCCGGGCCGCGAATGGGAGAACTGCGCGATCACCAGGAAGCTGCCGAGCAACAGCACCAGCGCCGCAATGGTGAGCCAGGCGAGGCGCTGCATCGACCACGCGGCGGGTTCGAGCACGCCCGCCCGCGTCGCCCACAGGAACACCGCGTAGGCCGCGAACGGCGCCAGGAACAGCGCCACCTCGGTCAGCACCGGGCGGATCATGCGGGCCTCGGCCGAACGTCACGCGCCATAGATGCGCTCGTAGAGATTCCGCAGAATGCCCGCGGTCACGCCCCAGATATAGCGCTCGCCGAACGGCATCGCGTAGTAACGCCGTTTGATGCCCTTCCAGTCGCGGCTGTGCAGCGCATGGTTCTGCGCGTCCATCACGAAGGCGAGCGGCACCTCGAAGGCGTCGGCGACTTCCGACGGGTTGAGCGTCAGACGATAGTCCGGCGCGATGCGGGCGACCGTGGGCACGATGCGAAAGCCGCTGAACGTGAGATAGAGGTCGAGATAGCCGATCGGTTCGATCGCACTGCGGGCAAGCCCGATCTCCTCCGCGGCCTCGCGCATGGCGGCGGCGGCGGGCGTGGCGTCGTGCGGGTCCATCTTGCCGCCCGGAAAGGCGACCTGTCCGGCATGGCTCGGCAGCTCCGCGGTGCGCTGGGTGAGCAGCACGGTCGGCTCGGGACGGTCGACCACCGGCACCAGCACGGCCGCCGGCCGCGTGGCCGTGACGCCGGCCCGTTCCCACAGCGCCGGATCGACATCGAGATCGCCGCGCGTCGCCGGCGCCTTAAGGTCGTGCAGCGCCGCCGGCACGTCGAGCCGAAGCCGCGCGCGGGCGCGAGCGAAGAAATCATGGCCGACGACCGGCGGGCTCGTGGCTGCGATGCCGTCCGTCACGTCAAGTCCTTCAAGCTGCCGGCCGGCGCCATGGCGAAAAACTCTCCGGCCGAGGCGACGCCGAACATGAGCGTTCCTCCGATCTCCCGCTCCTCGCCGAGTTCGACCAGATCGTAGAACAGGGCGCGCGTCACCTTCGCCCACAAGTCGCGCCGCACGTGAAGATAGGGCTTGAGCCCGCCGGTCGCCGCTTCCGGCTCGAAGCGTAGCGCATGGCCGGGGCCGCAGGCGACCCAGTCGTCGACATTGGTGCGGAAGTGGAGTTGACGGCCGGCACGAGCGTCCTCGACTTCGAGCTCGACCGCGAGGAACGGCGCATCGTCGACCGCGATTCCGCATTTCTCGACCGGGGTCACCAGGAAATGCTTGTCTCCCTCGCGCTTGAGCACGGAAGCGAACAATTTGACCAAAGCCGCGCGCCCGATCGGCGTCTTTTGGTAGAACCAAGTACCGTCGGCCGCAATGCGCATGTCGATCTCGCCGCAATAGGGCGGGTTCCACAGGTGCACCGGCGGCAGGCCCTTGGCGCGGGCCCGGCGGGCGGCGCCGGCGATCGCTTCTAGGCCGCGAGGTTCCGCCTGTCCCTGCTTCGCCATGGCCCATCCTAGGACGACACGCTGCCGCGGGCCGCTCGCGCGATCGTGAACGCATCGCCCGAGCGGCGGACGCTGTACTAGCCGAGAAACGACCCGACACGGAACCGGCCGCGGCGGCTTCCGGCCAGGATTCGATGCTGCAAGATCGCCACGATCGGAAAATAGCGTAAGCTGCGGGCAAACGAGAAGATTCGCCCGGACCGGCGCGGGCGGGCGTGGGGCGTGGCGCGGTTGTTGCATGGCGCCGGGAAGCCCCGCCGGCGGCAACGACCCGGGCGGGCGTCGAGCGCAGCGCGTCAACAGGAGCGTGTCACATGGCGGTGCCGAGCGGCGAAGGACTGGAGAAGCTCGAGGACATGATCGTGCGCGCGGCGGAGTCGACCGCGGCGCATATCCGCGCGGCCAAGTCCGCGATCGGCACCGTGATCTTCGGCCAGGACCGGGTGGTGGAACAGGCGCTCGTCACCGTGCTCTCCGGCGGACACGCGCTCCTCGTCGGCGTGCCGGGCTTGGCCAAGACCAAGCTGGTCGACACCATGGGGATCGTGCTCGGGTTGGACGCCCGCCGCATCCAGTTCACCCCCGACCTGATGCCGTCCGACATTCTCGGAGCCGAAGTGCTGGAAGAGACCCCCGGCGGCAAGCGGAACTTTCGCTTCATCGCCGGCCCGATCTTTGCGCAGCTCCTGATGGCCGACGAGATCAATCGCGCGAGCCCGCGCACCCAGTCGGCATTGCTGCAGGCGATGCAGGAACATCACGTCACCGTCGCCGGCGCGCGGCACGATCTGCCCGCGCCGTTCCACGTGCTCGCGACCCAGAACCCGCTCGAGCAGGAAGGAACCTATCCGCTACCGGAGGCGCAGCTCGATCGCTTCCTCATGGAGATCGACGTCGATTATCCCGACCGCGAGGCGGAGCGCCGCATCCTGTTCGACACCACCGGCGCCGAGGAATCGCGGCCGAAGCCGGCCATGACGGTCGACGAGCTGATCGCCGCGCAGCGGCTGGTGCGGCGCCTGCCGGTCGGCGAATCGGTCGTCGAGGCGATCCTCAATCTGGTGCGCGCGGCCCGGCCGACCGCCGACGCCGATGCGACCGCAAAGCTCATCGCCTGGGGACCGGGGCCTCGCGCCAGCCAGGCGCTGATGCTGGCGGTGCGCGCCCGCGCGCTGATCGACGGGCGCTTTGCCCCGTCGATCGACGATGTGGTCGAACTCGTCGGACCGGTCCTCAAGCACCGCATGGCCCTGACCTTCGCGGCGCGCGCGGACGGCGAAACGGTCGAGGCGGTGATCGGCCGTCTCAAGACGCACGTCGGGTGAACGATGGTCGGCGAGCCGAAGCCCGAATCCTACGAGGTCGAGTCGGCCCGGCGCGCCGCCGGCCAGGGGCGCTCGCTCGCCGCCGCCATCCCGCGGCTGATCCTGGAAGCGCGCCGCGTGGCCGCGACGGTGATCCACGGCCTGCACGGCCGGCGTCGCGCCGGCTCGGGCGAGAACTTCTGGCAATACCGGCGATTCGTGTCCGGCGAGCCGGCCTCGCGGGTCGATTGGCGCCGCTCGGCGCGCGATGACCATCTCTATGTGCGCGAGCGGGAATGGGAGGCCGCCCACACCGTCTGGATTTGGCCCGACCGCTCGCCCTCGATGATCTTCGCCTCGCCGCTCGTTTGGGAGACCAAGCTCGATCGCGCGCTGGTGGTGGCGTTTGCGCTCGCCCACATCATGGTCGAAGGCGGCGAGCGCGTCGGCATTCCGGGCCTCATGCGCCCGACCGCGAGTCGCGACGTCATCGAGAAGATGGCGCAGGCGATCGTGCACGACCGCGGCGAACGGACGAGCCTGCCGCCCTCGTTCTCGCCCTCCCCGCTCGCCGAGATCGTCGTGCTGTCGGATCTGTGGAGTCCGGTCGCGGAGGTGCACGGCACGATCGCCCAGCTCTCGGCCACCGGTGCGCACGGCCACGTGGTGCAGATCGTCGATCCCGCCGAGGAGACGTTTCCATATTCCGGCCGCATCGAGTTCATCGAGCCGGAAGGCGCCGGCGCCATCACCGCGGGCCGCGCCGAGGCGTGGCGCTCCGACTACGAGATGCGCGTCGCCCGCCACCGCGCCGATATCCGCGTCGAGACCGACCGGCTCGGCTGGAGCTTCAGCATTCACCGCACCGACCGTCCGGCGAGCGAGCTTCTGCTGCGGCTGCACGCGCAAATGGGCGCCGGGCCCGACGGCACCGGCCTCAACCGTTGGCACGCGCTGGCCCGACCCGGGAGGCACGCGTGATGGGCGGCCTGGCGCTCGGCTTCGCTCAACCGCTGGTGCTGCTCGGCCTGCTGAGTCTGCCGGTGCTGTGGTGGCTGCTGCGGCTGATGCCGCCGCGGCCGCGCCGCATCGCCTTCCCGCCCGCGCGATTGCTGTTCGACATCGCGCCGAAGGAAGAGACGCCCGCGCGCACGCCGTGGTGGCTCACCCTGTTGCGGCTCACCCTCGCGGCGCTGGTGATCGTCGCGGCCGCCGGGCCCCAGTGGAACCCGCCGCTGGAGACCGCGACCGGCGCGGCGCCGATTGCGCTCCTCGTCGACGACGGCTGGACCGCGGCCGCGGCCTGGAACGCGCGCATGCGCACCGCCGAGGATCTGATCGCCCGCGCCGAGGCCTACAATCGCGGCGTGGCGGTGGTGCCGCTGTCCGAGCCCGGGCGCGACATTTCGCTCGAAACGCCCGGCGCCGCGCAGGTGCGGCTGCGCCAGATCAAGCCCAAGCCCTACGGCGTCGAGCGCGCCGACGCACTGCCGGCAATCGCGCGGTTCCTCGCCGCGGCGCCGACCGTCGAGATCATCTGGCTGTCCGACGGCGTCGATCTCGGCCGCGCCAAGGAGTTCGTCGAAGGCCTTGCGCGCATCGCCGACAAGCGGCCGATCACGCTCGTCCACGGCGGCATCCCGCCGGCGCACGGGCTCGCCGCCGCCGACAACGCCGCCGGCGCCTTGACCGTCAAGGTGCTGCGGCCGGCGGGCGGCGCGGCGGACAGCGGGGTCGTGCGCGCGCTCGATCTTAAAGGCCTGCCGCTGGGCGAAGCGCGTTTCGCCTTCACGGCGGAGGAGCGCGAGACCGACGCCCAGGTCGATCTGCCGGTCGAGATCCGCAACGACATCGCCCGCCTGGAGATCGCCGGGGAGCGTTCCGCCGGCGCCATCCAGTTGCTCGACAAGCGCTGGCGCCGGCGCACCGTCGGCGTCGTGTCCGGCTCGACCGCCGAGACCGCGCAACCGCTCCTCGACTCGACCTATTACCTCTCGCGCGCGCTCAATCCGTTCGCCGACGTGCGCCTGGCGGAGGGCGTCTCCCCCGCCGACGGGGTATCCCGTTTCCTCGATCAAAACCTGCCCCTGCTGATCCTCGCCGACGTCGGCAACGTCGCCGGCGACGCGCGCGAGCGGCTGACCAAATGGATCGAGAGCGGCGGCGTGCTGGTGCGCTTTGCCGGCCCGCGGCTCGCGGCGGCCGACGACGACCTGGTGCCGGTGAAATTGCGGCGCGGCGGCCGCATTCTCGGCGGCAGCCTGAGCTGGGACCAGCCCCAGCAACTCGCCGGCTTTTCCCGCGAGAGCCCGTTCGCCGGGATGGCCGTGCCGGACGACGTGACGGTCACCCGGCAGGTGCTGGCGGAGCCCGATTCGGAACTCAACGAGCACACCTGGACGACGCTGGCCGACGGCACGCCGCTCGTCACCGCGATCAGGCGCGGCAAGGGCATGATCGTGCTGTTCCACGTCACCGCCGACACCCGCTGGTCGGATCTTCCATTGTCCGGCACGTTCGTCGAGATGCTCCGACGCCTGGTCGGGATCGCGGGTTCGACCGTCGCCGCCGAAGCGGCCGCCGCCAACCCCGCCGGCGTGCACGACGCGGTGCCGCCGAGCCGCGTGCTCGACGGCTTCGGGGCGTTCGGACCGCCGCCTTCGACCGCGCGGCCGGTGCCGTCCGGCTACGCCGGCCGCGCCAGCGCCGACCATCCGCCCGGGTTCTACGGGCCGCCCGAGGGGCTGCTCGCCGTCAACACGCTGCTGCCGTCCGACCGACCGACGCCGATCGACTTTGCGCCGCTCGACGCGCGCCTCGAACCCTACCGCGTGAGCGAGCCGCGCGACCTGCGCGGTCCGGTCCTGCTCGCCGCCTTCGCGCTCCTCGCGATCGATGCGCTGGTGGTGTTCTCGCTCGCCGGCGGCCTGCATCGCCTGGTGCCGCGCCGGCGCGTCGCCGCCAGCATCCTCGTCGCGATCGCGCTCGCCGCCGCACCGGCGACCCGCAGCCGCGCCGATCCCGCGAGCGACGACTTCGCCATGAAGAGCACGCTGGAGACGCGGCTCGCTTATGTGGTGACCGGCGATGCCGACGTCGACGCGGTGAGCAAGGCCGGCCTGCAGGGCCTTACCTTGTTCCTTGCCCAGCGCACCGCGCTCGAGGCCGGCGAGCCGATCGGGCTCGACATCGGCCGCGACGAACTGGCGTTCTTTCCGCTCGTCTACTGGCCGATCGTGCCGGGCGCTCCGCGCCCCTCCGCCGAGGCGCTGGCGCGCATCGACGCCTACATGAAGCAGGGCGGCACCGTGCTGTTCGACACCCGCGACGCGCTCTTGGCGCCGCCCGGTCCCGGCGGCGAGACGCACTCTCCCGGCATGGCGGAACTGCGCGCCATCCTGTCCTCGCTCGACATTCCCGAACTCGAGCCGGTGCCGCGCGATCACGTGCTGACCAAGACCTTTTTCCTCCTGCGCGACTTTCCCGGCCGCTACAGCTCCGGCCAGCTGTGGGTCGAGGCGATGCCGGCCGAAGGCGAGGACGAGCAGGCGCGTCCGGCGCGCGCCGGCGACGGCGTCTCCTCGATCATCATTACGTCCAACGACCTCGCCGCCGCCTGGGCGCTGCGTCCCGACGGCCAGCCGATGCTGCCGGTCGTGCCCGGCGATCCGCGCCAGCGCGAGTTCGCGTTCCGCGCCGGCGTCAACATCGTGATGTACACGCTGACCGGCAACTACAAGGCCGACCAGGTGCACATCCCGGCGCTGCTCGAACGGCTGGGTCAGTAGAACGAGTATCAGGACCGCCGCGTGGGCTTCGGCATCGCATTCTCCCCCCTGGTTCCGCCCGAAGTGCTGTGGGCGGCGATCGCCGTCGCCGTGCTGCTGGCCGCCCTGTTACTCGTGGCGCGCAGCCGCGGCGCGATCGTGCGCGCGGTCGCGCTCGCGTTCGTGGCGCTGGCGCTCGCCAATCCGTCGTTCACGCGCGAGGACCGCGACGCGCTGCCGTCGGTCGCGGTGGTGGTGATCGACAAGAGCCCGAGCCAGGGATTCGGCGACCGCCTGGCGCAGACCGAGGCCGCGCGCAAGGAACTGACCCAGCGGCTCGCGCGTATCGCCAATCTCGAGGTGCGGGTGGTCGAGGCCGGCCAAGCGGACGGCGAGACCGACGGCACCCGCCTGTTCGCGGCGCTCGCCTCGGCGCTCGCCGACGTGCCGCCGGACCGCGTCGCCGGGGCTATTCTGGTCACCGACGGCCGCGTCCACGACGTCCCGGCGGAAGCCGCCGCGCTCGGCTTCGCCGCCCCGGTGCATGCGCTGATCACCGGCCACGCCGACGAGCGCGACCGCCGCGTGGTCCTCCTCTCGGCGCCGCGCTTCGGCATCGTCGGCCAGACCCAGACGATCGTCTTCCGCATCGAGGATCGCGGCGTGCGCCCGGGCCCGGTGCAGGTCACGGTGCGGCGCGACGGCGAGACGCTCGAGAGCCGCGCCGTTACGTCCGGCGACACCGTGCGCATCGAGGTGCCGATCCCGCACGCCGGGCCCAACATCGTCGAGATCGAGGCCGCGCCGCTCGACAACGAACTCACCACCATCAACAACCGCTCCGTCGTCTCCGTCGAGGGCGTGCGCGACAAGCTGCGGGTTCTGCTCGTCTCCGGCGAGCCGCACGCCGGCGAACGCACCTGGCGCAACCTGCTCAAGTCGGACGCCAGCGTCGACCTCGTCCACTTCACCATCCTGCGCCCGCCGGAGAAGCAGGACGGCACGCCGATCAACGAGCTGTCGCTGATCGCCTTCCCGACCCGCGAGCTGTTCCAGCAGAAGATCAACGAGTTCCAGCTGATCATTTTCGACCGCTACGCCCGGCAGGGCGTGCTGCCGATCATCTATTTCGACAACATTGCCCGCTACGTGCGCGAAGGCGGCGCGGTGCTGGTCGCGACCGGCCCCGACTACGCGAGCCCCACCAGCCTGTGGCGCACGCCGCTCGACGTGATCCTGCCGGCCGAGCCGAGCGGCCAGCTGACCGAGCGTCCGTTCCACGCCCGGCTGTCGGATGCGGGCAAGCGCCATCCGGTGACCCGCGGGCTCACCGGCGCCGAGACCGATCCGCCCCACTGGAGCCGATGGTTCCGGCTCGTCGACACCAAGAACGCCAGCGGCACCGCGGTAATGCACGGTCCCGACGACAAGCCGCTGCTCATCCTCTCGCGCGAAGGCGACGGGCGCGTGGCGCTGCTTTTGTCCGACCACATCTGGCTGTGGGCGCGCGGCTACGAGGGCGGCGGGCCGCATCTCGACCTGCTGCGCCGCCTCTCGCACTGGCTGATGAAGCAGCCCGAACTCGAGGAGGAGGCGCTGCGGCTCGCCGTGCACGGGCACGACCTCGTGGTCCAGCGCCAGACCATGGCGGACGGGGTGAACCCGGTGACTTTGACCTCACCCTCCGGCAAGACCTCGACCTTGACCCTCGACGCCGCCGAGCCGGGCGTGTGGCGCACGAGCGTGGCGGCGAACGAACTGGGGCTGTGGCGCGCCAACGACGGCAAGCTCGATGCCCTCGTCAACGTCGGTCCCGCCAATCCGCGCGAGTTCGCCGAGGTGACCTCGACCGCCGAGGTGCTCGCGCCGTTGGCGACGGCGACCGGCGGCGACGCGCGGCGTCTCGAAAGCCCGGCCGGGCTCAACGTGCCGCGCGTCCTTGCCGTGCGCTCGAGCGACACCTTCCACGGCGACGACTGGATCGGCGTGAAGATGCGCGACGCCAGCGTCGTGCGCGGCATCGGCGTGCTGCCGGTGTTCGCCGGCCTGCTCGGCCTGCTCCTCCTCGTCGGCAGCCTGGCGGCGACCTGGTTGCGCGAAGGCCGCTGAGGCGCGAGGCTTCGGTCGCGACCGAAGCATGGCGCGCAGGCGACGTGCCAGGGTGCCTCAAAGAGGAGGCCGCCATGGCGATCACCTGCTGCATCCGCTACGTGCTCGATCCGTTCAAGCGCAACGCCTTCGAGGACTACGCCCGCCGCTGGGCGACAATCATTCCGCGCTGCGGCGGCGAGCTGATCGGCTACTTCATGCCGCACGAGGGCACCAACAACATCGCGCTCGCCTTGATCGCGTTCGAAAGCCTCGCGGCCTACGAGGCGTACCGGGCGCGGCTGCGGGCGGACCCGGAGGGCGCGGAAAACTTCCGCTGGGCCGAAGAGGAGCGGTTCATCCTGAGCGAGGAGCGCACGTTCCTGCGCGGCGTCGAGGAAACGATGGGGCGGCATCCCGGCTAAAACGTTCCGCCAATTCATGATTATATGCCTGGCGCGGCAAGCCAGCAGCCAGGCTCCATGAACACCCCGCTCACGCTTTCCCCCGGCGACCGCGTCACCGCGCGGGCGCTGTTGATCGGCGACCGTCTCGACACCGCCGGGCTCGAGCGGGGCGACGCGCTCTCGACCGCGCCGCTGTCGTTTCGCGCCGGCGCCAACGGCGTCGCCACGCTGTTCCGCTACGGCGTCGTGGTGCTCGTCGGCCTCACCCCGATCGAGGAGGACGAGGTGCTGCGCGGCCTTGCCCCGCGCATCACCGGCGAGTTCAAGCGGCGCGAGGAGGAGACCGCCATCGTCGAAATTTCCGCGGAACGGGACGAGCAGATTCCGCCCGGCGGCCCGATCTATCTCAAGGCGCTCTCGCACGACCGGCTGCTGGTGATCTCCGAGGCGCTGGCCAAGAGCGTGGTGCTGGCGCAGGACGAGCGCGAGGTCGCCTCCGTGTTCGACAAGATCGAGCCGTTCGCCCGCGCGCTTGCCGAGACCGGGCGCATCCCCGGCGGCCGCCGGGTGATCCTGCGGCACATCGGCAACGGGCTGCTCGTTCAGCACCGCGTCTCCGGACGCGTCGCCGTCGCCGAGAAGCCCGACGTGCTGTGGGACCGGCCGGACCTCGAACGCCTCTATGCCCGCCTCGGCGACGAATACGAACTCAAGGAACGGGCCGACGCGCTCAACCGCAAGCTCGCCGTCATCGCCGAGACCGCGAAGGCGCTCACCGACGTGATCGACACCGAGCGCGCGCTGCGCCTCGAGATCAGCATCGCCGTGTTGATCCTGGTCGAAATCGTCATCGCCGCCTACCAGATTTTCGCGATACATCAGTGATCAATTCGCGATACATCAGTGATCAAGAAGAGTGGCAAGCACCTCCTCGTCATCGCCCGCGAAGGAGAGCGAAAAAAACTCAGGCGTCATCCTTGTAAGTCACGAATCACCGCATCGGCTAGATTGGCTGGTGCGGTGGCGGACGGGAGACCGCATCATCCAAGGGCTTGCAAGCCCGTCCCTCAGCTTGGTTCCCCGTCCGTCGTTCCATCGAACCCGAACAGT
>DASPVJ010000061.1:0-2149 GCA_035622435.1 Xanthobacteraceae bacterium
CGACGTGCTATGGGGCGGCCCGGCGCACGGCGCCGGCCTGACGGTCGGAACCCAGCTCGTCGCCGTCAACGGCGTCGCCTACGACAAGGACCGCCTGATGGACCTCGTCAAGGCGTCCAGGACCGACGCCGCGCCGATCGAATTCCTGGTCAAGAACGGCGACCGCTATTCCACCGTGCGCATCGATTATCACGACGGCGCGCGCTACCCGCACCTGACGCGCGACGCCGCCGTGCCCGCCCGCCTCGACGACATTTTGGCGGCAAGGCCGTAGGTTCACGCCGAAATGCTTGCAATATTGCCCGCGATAGCACGATTGGGGAGAGGATGATGAGAAAGAGCAACTTCGCCCTGCGGCTTCAGCCGTCACTTCTGGAAGAGGCGCGCAAGCTGGCGCACGCCGAAGGCGTCGCGCTCAATCAGCTCATCAACGTAGCGGTGGCGGAGAAGCTGTCCGCGCTACGCACGGAGAGCTACTTCGCCGAGAGAGCCCGACGAGCGTCGGTCCCCAAGGCGCTCGATGTGCTCAAGCGCGCCGGTGCCGGCAAGCCGCCGACGAAAGGGGACGAGTTGCCGGTCAGGAAGAAGCGGCGATAAAAGCTGCCTCAAAGATTCACGCATGCCGCAGGTTGGGCTCGAGCCCGAGCAGGTAGGCGCCGACGTCCTGCAGGTGCGATTTGCGCCCCTGCAGTTGCTGGGTGAGCGTGCGGATGTCGCGCAGCCGCCGTTCGAACGGGCTCGACGTGAAGATCGCGGTGGCGCCGGCGATATCCCAGGCGGCGTCGGCGACCGTGCGCGCCTCGTGGATGGCGAAGGTCGTCGCCAGGCGGATGTCGATGCGCTGCGCGATGGTCAATTCGCCGGTCGCGACGACGGCGTCCCACGTCCGCGCCGCCGTCGATTCCACGTAGGCGCGCGCCGCGCGCAGCCGCGCCTCCGCTTCGCCGATCTGGAATTGGGCGAGCGCGCTCTCCTGCAGCGGCAGCCTAGCGAGCCACGGCCGCTTCTCCCGCGCCAGCGCGATGACGAAGTCCATCATCGCCCGGGCGATGCCCAGCGCGACCCCGGTGAAGCCGACGCCGAACAGATTGTTGAGCGGAAACTTCGACAGTGGCCCGGCCGCCGCCGGGCTTTTGGGAAACGGCAGGTAGACCGAGTGGCCGTGCGGCACGAACACGTTCTCGCACTTGAAGCCGCCGCTGTTGGTGGCGATGAGCCCGATGACGTTCCAGTTCTCGATGAACTCGACGGCGGCGGCCGGCACCAGGAAGACGCGCATCGAGGCGCCGGGCGGCAGCGGAACCGGGGCGCCGTCGCGGCCGAACACCGCGGCCATCAGCCCGATCCAGCTCGCGTGCCGGCTGCCGCTCGACATCATCCACTCGCCGCTCACCCGGTGGCCGCCGTCGACCTCCTCGGCGCGGGATTTGACCGGCGGACCCCAGCTCAGCGCGCCGCGCGGCTCGCCCCAGATCTTGCGCGCCACCGCCGGCTCGAGCGAGGTCGCCGCCGCGGCGCAGCCGTTGATCTGGCCGACGCACCAGGCGGTGCTGGCGTCGAGCTTGGCGATCGCCTCCATGGTGCGGAACCAGGTGACCAGATCGATTTCGTCGCCGCCCAACGCGCGCGCCAGCAGCAGGCGGAAGATGCGCTGCTCGTGCAGCGCGTCGACGACCTCCGGCGCAAGGCGGCGGAGCGCCTCGTTGCGGTCGCCCGAGCCGCCGATCACCTCGGCGATGCGCGCGATCCGCTCGACCGGGCCGGCCTCCTCGGGCGACGGCGCGCTTGCTAGCTTGGGCATGACCGGCGGGTGCTCCTGTTATGGATGGGATGATGGCCGCGCGCCCCAGTGTGGCGGATTTGCGCTCCGCATGCCATGTCCCGCCGGCGAGGCTAGAATTAAAGGCACGCCGCAGCCATGACGGTTAAGCCCAGAATGGCGATCTTCACCGTAGCGGGGACCGTCGCCTATCTCGGCCTTGCGGTCCTCGGTTGGGGCGGGCTTGCCGCATTCCTCGCGCACCCGGCGCTGGTTGCCGTCGCCGTGGCGACCTTTGCCATGTCCGTCGTCGCGCTCTTCACCCGCGGGAACCTGAGCCGCGGCGCGCGCGAGGATCGTTCCAACCGTTGGGTCCTGGCGGCCTTCGCG
>DASPVJ010000062.1:0-2410 GCA_035622435.1 Xanthobacteraceae bacterium
ATAATCGGTCATCGGTTGAGCTTACGCTCGACTCCTCGGCTTTTCATCCTGATTCACGTTCTGGCGTCACGTTTCGAACGGGTTCTGCATCAGGATCGTGTCTTCGCGTTCCGGACTCGTCGACAGCATCGCCGCGGAACAACCGATCAGTTCCTCGAGGCGACGCACATATTTGATCGCCTGCGCCGGCAAATCGGCCCAGGAGCGCGCATGCGCGGTCTTCTCCCGCCAGCCGGCGATGGTCTCGTAGATCGGTTTGACCCGCGCCTGGGCGTGCTCGCCGGCGGGAAGATAGTCGATTTCGCGGCCGTCGAGATGGTAACCGACGCACACGTTGATTTCATCGAAACCGTCGAGGATGTCGAGCTTGGTGAGCGCTAGGCCCTGGATGCCGCTGGTGCGCACGCTCTGGCGCACCAAGACGGCGTCGAACCAGCCGCAGCGCCGCGGCCGGCCGGTGACCACGCCGAATTCCTTGCCGCGCTTGCCCAGCATGCGGCCGATCTCGTTGTCCTGCTCGGTGGGGAACGGGCCCTCGCCGACCCGGGTGGTGTAGGCCTTACAGATGCCGAGCACGTAGCCGATCGCGTTTGGCCCGAGGCCGGAGCCGGTCGCGGCCTGGGCCGCGACCGTGTTCGAGGAGGTGACGTAAGGATAGGTGCCGTGGTCGACGTCAAGAAGCGAGCCCTGCGCGCCTTCGAACAGAATGCGCTTGCCTTCGCGGCGCTTCTGCTCGAGCAGCGACCACACCGAATCCATGTAAGGAAGGACGCGCGGCGCCACCGCCATCAGCTCCGCGCGGATGGCGCCGGCTGAGACCGGCTCGAGCCCGAGGCCGCGCCGCAGCGCATTATGGTGAGCGAGGAGCCGCTCGATCTTGGCGTCGAGCGTCGCGCCGTCGGCGAGATCCATCAGGCGGATCGCGCGCCGGCCGACCTTGTCCTCGTAGGCCGGGCCGATGCCGCGCCGCGTGGTGCCGATCCGCGTCACCGAATTCGCGGATTCCCGGATGGTGTCGAGCTCGCGATGCAGCGGCAGGATCAGCGTGGTGTTCTCGGCGATGCGCAGATCATCCGGCGTCACGCTGATGCCTTGCGCCTTGAGCCGTGCGATCTCCTCGATCAGCGCCTGCGGGTCGAGCACCACGCCGTTGCCGATGATCGACAGCTTGCCCGGTCGCACGACCCCCGATGGCAGGAGCGAGAGTTTGAAGGTGTTGCCGTTGATCACCAGGGTGTGGCCGGCATTGTGGCCGCCCTGGAAGCGCACGATAATGTCGGCCTGCTCGGAGAGCCAATCGACGATCTTGCCCTTGCCCTCGTCGCCCCACTGAGAGCCGACCACGACAACATTTGCCATGAGGAACTATCCCCAGAAGGCCGATGAATTGCTTCGCACGGTTCGGGTATGGCCGCAGCCGATGTCCGGATAATAGATGACGCCGCTCAACGCAAGGCGGAGCCGCCTGCCATCGGGCGCTTCTCGGCGCTTTCAAGCCATTGGAATTATAAGCAATTTACGCTGATTCTGAATGCCGTGGCAGATCGCGCTGGGCAGCGCCCGAGCGTCGATTGCCGCAGGGTCGCGGCGCTTCGCATGGTCACGATCGCAAAACGCCGTCACAGTGGGCGACGTACTGAGCTGCGCCCTTGAGTCTCGAATTTAAAAGCCTTGGGGAGACCGGCCTCTTTGAGAATGCCGTTTGCCGTGAATCGTGATGTTAGTTTCCGATCGACGGTCACGCGGACGCCGGTTTTCGGATTCCACCAGATCTCGTGGTCGACCCTGTCGCTTAAATTCGTATCCGCTTTCTCTCAAGAGACGGACTACGTCGCGGTAATAGTCCGCCATTGGGCCTATTCGGCTGCGGCCAATCGGTCGCTTACTCGCGCGATGATCTCGATTGATGCGGGCAGATCGGAAACGCCGCGCTCCTCAAGCAGATCGAGAATCATGCCGGGCAATTTTGCGCGCAGCGCCTCGATCGTGGCCGCTTCCGTCACCAGGCTCTGAGGTCGTGTGTTGTCGCCACCCAGACTTCGGCGTCTGGGTCCCAATCCGCGTGAATAACAATCGGACGAGCCACGAGTTGATCCTTTCAACCGTACGCCAGACTACATAATAACCCGTTCTCCCACTCGGCACATGCCCGCGCCGTCAAAACCGCAGCGGTTTTGCCTGCTGCACCTGCGGCAGCGCGCGCACCTTGTCGAGCACGCCGGCCGGCAGCTCGCCGTCGATCTCGATCAGCGCCACTGCCTCGCCGCCTGGCGCTTCGCGCCCGACATGGAAGGTCGCGATGTTGATGCCGGCCTCGCCGAGCGTCGAGGAGAACTTGCCGATGAAGCCCGGCTTGTCGAGATTGGTGATGTAGATCATCGAGGCGCCGAACTCGGCGTCCATGCGGATG
>DASPVJ010000063.1:0-5283 GCA_035622435.1 Xanthobacteraceae bacterium
CTCGACCGTCGCGGCGGTGATCGTCGAGCCGATGGCGGGCTCGACCGGGGTGCTGCCGGCGCCCAAGGGCTACCTCGAGCGCCTGCGCGCCATCTGCGACAAGCACGGCATCCTGTTGATCTTCGACGAGGTCATCACCGGGTTCGGCCGCATGGGCTATGCCTTCGCGGCCGAGCGCTACGGGGTCGAGCCCGACATGATCACCTTTGCCAAAGGCGTGACCTCCGGCGCGGTGCCGATGGCCGGCGTGATCGTGCGCAAGGCGATCTACGACGCCTTCATGAACGGCCCCGAGCACGCGATCGAGCTGTTCCACGGCTATACCTATTCGGCCCATCCGCTCGCCTGCGCGGCGGGGCTTGCGACGCTCGATCTTTATCGCGAGGAGGGGCTGTTCGAGCGCGCGCGAAAGCTCGAGCCCGCCTGGGCGGACGCCGCCATGACGCTCAGGGGCCTGCCCAATGTGCTCGACATCCGCACCGTTGGCCTCGTCGCCGGCATCGACCTCGCCTCCAAGCCCGACGCGGTCGGCCGCCGCGCCACCGAGGCGATGGAGAAAGCGTTCAACGAGGAGGGCCTGATGATCCGCATCACCGGCGAGACCATCGCGCTCTCGCCGCCGCTGATCGTCAATGAAGGGCAGATCGGCGAAATCTTCGCCAAGCTCGCCAAGGTGATCCGGACGTTGAACTGACGGTACGCTGGCCGGGCTGCTCGAAGTCGTTGACAACTGACAATTGTCACAATACAATAAATGATCCGCAATTTCAGGCATCGTGGGCTGCAGCGACTTTACGACCGAGGCGACCGCAGCCGAGTCCGCCCGGACCTCGTTGGTAAAGTCGAACGCATCCTTGCGAGGTTGGACGCGTCAGCAGAGGCCAAGGACATGGATGTGCCGGGCTTTGGCCTGCATACCATGACCGGAGACCGCAAGGGCTATTGGTCGGTTGTGGTGAGCCGGAACTGGCGGGTGATCTTTCGTTTCGAAGGAGGCCATGCCTGCGATGTTGATTTCGTCGATTATCACTAAGACAGGGAGAAGGCCCATGCCGATGAAGAACCCGCCCCACCCTGGCCTGCATGTGCGCCACGATTGCCTCGATGCGCTTGGGCTCTCGGTGACCGCTGGCGCCAAGGTACTGGGCGTCACGCGCCAAGCGCTCAATAACCTCGTCAACGGCAAAAGCGGGATTTCGCCGGAAATGGCCATTCGCCTGTCCAAGGCCTTTGGCGGCAGCCCAGCGGTATGGCTCAAAATGCAGATGGACTTCGACCTCGCTCAAGCCGCGAAAGATGCTGAAAAAATCAAGGTTCGCCGCATTTTCCAGCCGGTGTAACGCGGCTGGGCTGCTTCTATCCCGCGAAAAACCATCTACTGGTCCCCTTTGTCCCGCACCCGCGCGAACCAGCTTGCGCGGGCGGCGCCGCTCATGGACATTGTGCCGGCCCGGCTTGGCGCGAATCACCACGCGCGGGCCGCGGGGGCTCGGCCATGGCGCGCCTGGGTGCCGTCTTCATCGCCGTCTGCATGGTGCTGATCGCCGGCTCGGTCGGCGCGGTGCTTTACCTCTATTACGGGTTCCTGCGGGTCGAAGCCGCGGTGATCGCGGTCGCGGTCCTCACCGGCCTTGCCATCTTCAACGCCGTCACCGCCCGGGCGCGCGACCGCGCCAACGTGGGCGATCAGATCGCCGACCTCTCGCGCGGCACCGCCGACCTGGCGCGGCAAGTCGGCGAGATGGGCCGGCGGCTCTCCGCGGTCGAGACCGAGGTCGCCCGCGGCGACGACAAGGTGCGCGGGGCCGCCGACCCGCTGGCGGCCGAAATCGGCGTGCTCGGCGGCTTGGTCAAGGAGTTGGCCGATTCGGTCGCCGCCCATGAGAGCGTGCTCGCCGGCGCCGCGCGGACGGGCATCGCGTCCGCCGGCCCCGCCTTCGCCCGCGAAACGGCGAAAACCGCCGACCCGGCCGAATTGGGCGAGCCGGAAAGCGATCAGGCGCAGCCTGCCGGCGGCCGCTTCAAGGGGATGAGCCGCGCCGAGGTCGTCGCGATGATCCGCCGGGCGGTCGAGGCCAACCGGGTCGACCTCTACCTGCAGCCGATCGTGACCCTGCCGCAGCGCAAGGTGCGCTACTACGAGGCGTTGACGCGGCTGCGCTCGGACGACGGCGAACTGCTGCTGCCGGCCGATTTCCTCGGCTTTGCCGAAGCCGGCGGCTTGATGCCGATGATCGACAACGTGCTGTTGTTCCGCTGCGTCCAGGTGGTGCGGCGGCTGCAGGCGAAGAACCGCGAGATCGGCCTGTTCTGCAACGTCGCCGCCGACACGTTGATCGATTCCGCCTACTTCCCGCAGTTCTCCGAGTTCATGGACGCGAACCGCGCGCTCGCCCCCTCCATCGTTTTCGAGTTCGCCCAGAGCACGGTGCGCGCCATGGGGCCGATCGAGCAGGAGAGCCTCGCCGCGCTCGCCCAGCTCGGCTTCCGCTTTTCCATGGACCGGGTCGCCGACCTCAAGATCGATCCGCGCGAGCTTGCCGGCCGCGGGTTCCGGTTCATCAAGGTGCCGGCGACCCTGCTGCTCGCCCGCGCCGCGGTCACCGCATCCGACATCCACCCGGCCGACTTTTCCGATCTGCTCGGACGGTTCGGCATCGACCTGATCGCCGAGAAGATCGAGAGCGAGGGCACCGTGGTCGACCTGCTCGACTTCGACGTGCGCTTCGGCCAGGGCTTCCTGTTCTCGCCGCCGCGGCCGGTGCGCTCGGAGGTGCTGCAGGGCCTTGCCGACCAGCCGCCGGCGGGCGCGCGCCGCGCGCCGGTGGTGGAACCCGACGCGCCGCGCCGGGGCGGCGAGGGGCAGCTGGTGAGCCGCAGTGCGGGGATCAGAAGTCAGGAATCGGCCATCAGAAATCAGGAGTCGGGACTGAGGGGCAACGTGCGGGCGCGATGAAGCGCTTGACTCCTGATCCCTGATCCCTGACGCCTGATCCCCGACATGCTCACCGACCGCTTCTCGCCGCTCGCGCCGCGTTACGACGCGGTGCTGTGCGACATCTGGGGCGTCGTGCACAACGGCGTCGCGGCTTACGCGGACGCGGTCGACGCGCTGGCGCGCTTCCGCGCCGCCGGCGGCACCGTCATCCTGATCTCCA
The DNA here is from genome assembly GCA_035622435.1 of Xanthobacteraceae bacterium. GTDB lineage: Bacteria > Pseudomonadota > Alphaproteobacteria > Rhizobiales > Xanthobacteraceae > AP-16. Next base: position 3,159 of record DASPVJ010000063.1, read on the forward strand.
ACGCGCCGCGCCCGCGCGAGTGGGTGGTGCGCTCCCTCGACCGGCTCGCGGTGCCGCGCGAATCCTACGACGGCGTCGTCACGTCCGGCGACGTGACCCGGGCGTTCCTCACCGGCCACCCGGGCGAGACGGTGCTGCTCATCGGCCCCGAGCGCGATCATTCGATCTTCGACGGGCTCCCCGTCGCGTTCGGCGCGTTGGAGGCCGCCGACTACGCGGTCTGCACCGGCCTCTACGACGACGAAAAGGAGACCCCGGACGACTACCGCGATCTTCTCGCCCGCATGCACGCGCGCGCGCTGTTCATGGTGTGCGCCAACCCGGATCTGGTGGTCGAGCGCGGCGAGCGCCTGGTCTATTGCGCCGGCGCCATCGCCGACCGCTACGCCAGCCTCGGCGGCGAGGTGATGTACGCCGGCAAGCCGCACCGGCCGATCTACGCGGAGGCGTTCGCGCAAATCGCCGCCTTGCGCGGCGCCGAGGTGCCGCTCGCCCGCGTGCTGGCGATCGGCGATTCGGTGCGCACGGACCTCGCCGGCGCGACCCAGGCGGGCATCGATTGCCTGTTCGTCACCGCCGGCATCCACGCTGGCGAAGTGGGGGGCCGGCACGCCCCCGACGTCGATGCGCTCGCGCTCATGTTCGCCGAAGCCGGCGTCGCCCCCGCCGCGGTCATGCGCCGGCTGGTGTGGTGATCCGTCATTGCGAGGAGCGAAGCGACGAAGCAATCCAGGGCGGCACGCCTCCATCCTGGATTGCTTCGGCACTGCGTGCCTCGCAATGACAGAACGCGTGGGCACGCGACTGCGGCGCTTTGCCCACCCTATGATTCTTTTGCCATCAGCCTGTCGACCTCGCCCTGGCCGTTGCCGCGGCCGGGCAGCTCCGGCCCGTGCAGGATCAGCCGTTGCTTGCGCTCGGCGCTGGCGCGTTCCTCGGCGCTGACGAAGCGGCCGGTGTCCTTGGTGCGTACCGCGTCGACGAACCGGGCGACCCGCGCCTCGATGTGCTTGAGCGTCTCGACCACCTTGGCGACGCGCTGGCCGGTGATGTCCTGGAACGAGCAGGCTTCGAAGATGACCAGCATCTTCTGATCGACCATGGCCTTGAACGCGGTCGGATCGCCGGCGTCGGCCGCCAGCACCGCCTCGGCGCATTCCATGATGGTGTTGGAGGCGGCCTCGGTCGCCTTGACCACCGCGTCGAGTTCCTGCCCGGCGGCGGGAATGCGCGTGTGCTTGAGTTCGTTGAAATGCAGCCCGCCGATTTCGACCTTCATCGCCCGGATGTAGTCGGCGATCCCGACGAGCTCGCGATGGATCGCGCCGTCGATCGACGCGAACGCGCTCTGCAGCGATTGCGCCGTGATCTCGGCAAGCGCCACCACGTCGGCGAGCGATACGGCGTCGTCCGGCTTCTGCTTGAGATAGGCGGCGACGCGGTCGCGATGCTGCTCGATGGGCGCTGCCATCGCCGGTTCCCTGTCGGCCTGCCGCTGCCCGCGACAGCTGGGACAGCCGGCGCCGCCTCACTCGGCGAAGACGGCCTCGATTTTCGTCTTGAGCGTCTGCGCGTTGAACGGCTTGACGATGTAGTTGTTGACGCCGGCCTTCTTCGCCGCGATCACGTTCTCGGTCTTCGATTCGGCGGTGACCATGATGAACGGGGTCTTGGACAGGCCGGGATCGCCGCGCACTTCCTTGAGCAGTTCGTAGCCAGTCATCGGCTCCATGTTCCAGTCGGAGATGACCAGGCCATACCGCTTGCCGCGCATCTTGGAGAGCGCGGCCGAGCCGTCGGTGGCGTCGTCGATGTCTTCGAACCCCAGCTGCTTGAGCAAATTACGGATGATGCGGATCATCGTGTTGTAGTCGTCGACCACGAGGATCGGCATCGACAGATCGACAGCCATCGCTCCTGCTCCGTTACGCGTCGCCGCGGCGCGCGCGCACCCGTCGTTCTGACGAGGTCGAATGGCGGCGTCCCCGGGCCGCGTGCGGCCCGCCCCAACGGCCGGACCCTAGCAAGGGCGGTTGAACATAGGGTTAACCGCTTAACTCCTTGGCCGGCCGGCGTTCCTGACGAAGGGCCGTGTATCGGCGCGACGCGCGTGCGCCGGGTCGCG
>DASPVJ010000064.1:0-33779 GCA_035622435.1 Xanthobacteraceae bacterium
GTTCGAAGCGGGCGAGGAGCCGGTCGGCGGTCGACAGTTGCCGCGCGTCGAGGTCGCCCCGATCGTCGATCGGGGCGTTGGCGCCGCTGCGGTGCGCGCGACGCTCGGGCAGAAGGTCGCTGAGAACGATCGCGCACCAGCGCAGCGCGTAGAGCGGCAGCAGCGCGGTTAGCCGCGGCGCGTGCGCCGCGCCGAAATGGGCGAGGATCGCGTCCTGATAGACGGCGCCCTGGGACGGCGTCAGCTCCATGCCGGGATGCAGCACGAAATTGCCGATGCTGGTGAGCGGGTCATCCCAACCGAAATATTCGAAGTCGAGGAACGCCAGTTGCCCATCGGCGCCGCGCAACGCGTTGTGCGTCCCGAAGTCGGATGCGATCAGCGTCTGGGCGGCGGCGGGCCGGTCGACGTCGAAATCGAGGCCGAGTTCGGCGTAGAGGCGCCGCGCGTGCGCTTCCGCCGTGGCCAGCGCGGGCAGGAAGCGCGCGCGGAGAAAGCCTTGCAGGTCGGGCACTTGCTCGCTTAGCGCGGCGAGCGGCGCGTAGCGCGCGCGGATGTGCGCGAGGATGCGCGCGCCGGACACGCAGGCCTCGGCGGCCGGGCCGATTTCGCCCCGCGCCGGCGCGTCGATCGCCCGGTCGAGGTTTATCTGGAAAGCGGCGAATTGTGCGACGTCGGCGTCGGAGGGCGCCGCCATTGCGGTCCCTTCGAGCCAGGAGATGAGGCTGACGCGGGCGTCGTAATCGGCCGCAACGAGGCGCGGGGTGTGGGCGATGCCGGCGCGCGCGAAGAAAGCGAGCGCGCGCGCCTCGGCGCCCTGGCGGTCGCGCCGGTCGTTCGGCGGATATTTCTTCAACGCGTAAGCGCCCGCCGCGGTCGTGATCTTGAAAACGCGGCTGTTGCCGCCCTTGCGCACCTCCTCGATTCCCCTGACCGGGGCTCCGGCGAGGCGCTGCGCCGCCTGCGCGACCGGGTCAGAGGCCTTGGAAAACGGCAGCACTGACTTCGGTCCAGTCGGCGGCGCATTCGAACGCGCCGTTTTGTTTCGCGCCGAACAGAATCTTGCGGCAGGCGGCTGGCATGTCCGCGTGGCCGAGCACCTCGGGCAGGTCGTCGACGAAAATTCGGCAGTCGAGCACGCCGATGCGGCGCACCTTGGCGTCGCGCGTGTCCTCGAAGAAGACCCGGCCCGGGTCGAGGCCGAAGCCGCGTTCGTCGAAGAAGCCCTGCCGCGTCATCCAACCGAGCGCGCTGTCGCGCAGATTCGTCTGCAGCGGATCGTGGTGGGCGAGGACCGTCTTGTGGCTGATGACGTAGACCTGCCAGTCGCCGAGGTCGCGGCACCGGCGCAGGAACTCGGCCGCGCCCGCGTAGAGTTGCGCCTGGTCGATGCGGCGGCCGTAGACCAGGCCCTGCAACCGTTCCCACAGATAGCCGTCCGGACGCGCGCGGCAGAGCAGACGTTTCGCCGCGTCCTTTCCCCCGGTAAAGTCGGCGGGCAACAGGCCCGTTTCCTGGCCCACGGTCGCGAAGGCGCGGTCGTAGAAGACGAGGGTATTGTCGAAATCGACGCCGATTCTCATGGCTGCGCAGGAAGCATGGCACCTATTGCTGGAGCATGATCTTATCCGAAAACCGGTACCCCCTTTTCGGGATCACGCGCTATGCGGTGCGTGCGGCGGAAGCCGCCGGGAAGGCCGAGAACACTTCGGTCAGCACCGCGGCGGCGGGTCGGATGGGAAAACCGAGCGCCGCAAGCTTGCCGGAATCAAGCGCCGCGAAGCGGTGGCGGTAATTCGCCGGCACCTGCGCCTCGGTCACGTCCTCGCCGCGCAGCAGCGCCGCCGGCAGGCCGCACACCTGCGCCATGCGCAGGGCCGCCTCGGCGTAGGTGAGTTCATCCGACGAAGACAGGTGCCAGGGGCCGACGCGGCGTTCGAGGCCCAGTCGCATGGCGGCCTGCGCCACGTCCTCCACCGACACCGGCGCGATCGTCATGTTGGTGGCGGCGACCGCCGGCCGCCCGGCGCTGAGTGCCGCGTGCCAGGTGCGGAACATGCCGACCGGGACCCGGGCGAGAATTTTGGTCACCCGCAGGACCGTGGCCGGCAGGTTTTCGCGCGCGATCGCCTCCTCGACCTCGAGCTTATGCCGGCCGTAGAGGTTCTTCGGCCGGCGCGGGGCGGTCTCGGTGGGAGAGGGGACTTCGCCGTCGAACACCTGTCCGCTCGATAGGAAGACGAGATGGCTGCCCGAGCGCGCCAGCGTCCGCATGACTTTGAGCGTATTTTCGACGTTGACGTGATGCGCCGCCGCGGGCGCGCTCTCGCACGCCTGCATGGTGGCGATGCCGGCGCAAATGAAGGCGCAGGCGAACCGCGCGCGCGCCAATGCCGGCAAATCCGGATCGGCGAGGTCGAGGGCCAGCGCGTCGACGCGGGATCGGCGCGAGGTCGCGCGCACGGCGTAGCCGGCCGAGCGCAGCGCCGTCACCAGCTCGCTGCCGAGGACCCCGTCGCCGCCGACCACGAGAGCGTCATATCGCGTCATCGCCGTGCAGTCGCCTTAGCCTGCGTGGAGCAAAACCCAATGGGGGCGAAGGAACCTCGGATCTCGCATCGCGCGTCGGGGTTACAGGCTGCAAGCCATCGGGTCAATGCAGGTTGAGGCGCTGCATCATCTTGATGTTGAAGTAGCGCGGATCGTCGAGCGAATTGGGCAATTTTCCCTGGCCGAAAGCGGTGATGAGGTCGCCGACCGCCTGGTCGATCGCGTGGTGCGCGGAAAATCCCAGTTCCTTTTGAATCTTGCGCGAGGACACGTGATAGGAGCGCGGGTCGTTGGTCGGCTTGACCACCAGCTTGACGTGGTTGCCCACCTGCGCCTGCACCATGCGGGCTAGCTGCATCACCGTGTGGTTCTCGTAGCCGGCGTTGAACACCTTGCCGTCGATCCTATCGGCCGGAGCCGCCAGTAGCAGCAGATAGACGTCGACCATGTCGCCGATGTGGATGTTCGGGCGCAGCTGCTCGCCGCCGAACACGGAGATTTCGCCCCTGTTGTAGCCGAGGTTGGTGAGGATGTTGACGACCACGTCGAGCCGCTGGCGCGGCGAATACCCGCATACGGTCGCCGGGCGCACCGTGACGCAGACGAAGCCGTGCTCGTGCTCCTTGTCGAGCAGATCCTCGCACTCGGCCTTGAAGCGCGAATAATCGGTGAGCGGCTGGCGCGACAGTTCCTCGGTGACTTCGACGCCTTCCTTGACGCCGTAGACCGAGGAGGACGAAGCGTAGATGAAGCGCCTGACGCCGGCGTCCTTGCTCGCGCGCACCAGCGGCACGAAGGCGTCGAGGTTGATCGAGCGCCCGAGCGCCGGATTGAGCTCGAAGGAGGGATCGTTGGAAATGCAGGCGAGGTGGATGACGGCGTCGCAGCCGGCCAGCGCGCGCTTGACCGCGAGCGGATCGCGGATGTCGCCCTTGATCTCGGCGAGACGCGGGTTGCCGCGCACGTGGCCGAGCACGTCCTCGCCGTAGATGTAGAGATCGAGCACGGTGACGGCGTAGCCGGCGTCGAGCAGCGCGGGCACCAGCACGGCGCCGACGTAGCCGGCGCCGCCGGTCACCATCACGCGATGAAGCGACGGGTTCTTCGCCTGCATTGCCGCCCGTCAGACGCGCCTGCGCGCGGGGCCGCGGCCGTCCCGTTCCATGCTGAAGTCGAGAATTGCGTGGCACAGCGTCAGGTGACCGATCTCGACGACGCCGTAATAATCGGACGGGAGGTAGAGGTTCATATCGCCTTCGCCGCGCAGCGTGTTGTCCGGGGCAAATCCGCTCATCGTCAGGATGGTGCAGCCGATCGCGCGCGCGGTACGCACCGCGTTGAGGATGTTCGCCGACGTGCCGGAGGCACTCATCGCCACCAGAATGTCGCCGCGCACCCCGTGAAACTCGACCTGCTTCGCAAAGACGTGCTCGAAGGCGTAGTCGTTGGCGAGGCAAGTGAGCATGCTGCCGTCGTTGAGCGCCATGGTGCGCAGGTTGCCGTTCTTGTTGTAGTCGGTCGCCATGTGGCTCGCGGTCGTCGCGCTGCCGCCGTTGCCGACGAAGATGAGCTTGTTGCCGGCCTCGTGCGCCGTCCGCGCCGCCTCCGCCGCCCAGCGGATGACGTGATCGACCGCCACGCGGTTGCCGGCGCGGTCGGTCGCTTGCCCGTCCCCGAGTACCGTCGCCAGAGTGCCGGCATAGTCGTCGAACCAGGATGCCTGCGCCGCCGCGGCCCGCTGCAGCATGTTCCACCTCGTGATTTGCGCGGGACCCTATGCCACCGGCTGCGCGGGCGTCAAGGATGTGGCGAAGGCCCCCACTACCCGTCCGGGACGCCGGGTAACTTTCTTCCAGTACACTTTACCATGGGGAGGATTCAGCGCGTACGAAATGCGCGGCCTCGCGCAGTTCGATGTCGCCGATGGCCGCGCCTGATCGGCCGTCTCCGATGTAAGTGGGTTCGAGCCGTTCGTCCAAAAGGCTCAAACGCACGGCGACGGTTGAGGCTTTGAACGCCATCGCGACCCAACACCGCGCCGGGCCGCCCGGTTGCACGTCGAGACCCACGTCGAGCATCTCGCCAACGCGCTGTGCCGTTTCGCCGGGGAGGTCGCAGTAGCCGCCGCCATACTGCTGGTCCGCGCCCAATTCCACCAGGATGCCGCGCGCACCGAGTGCCCGCGCCGGCAACGACAGCACGGTGATCGCGTCCGGAGCTACGCCGGCGAGCGTCCCTTCGATGAAATGGGGGCCCGGCCCCGCGCTTTCGATGAGCCGACGGGCGCCGGCCATCTTGGGCTCGTTATCGTCCGACGTGAGCAGGGCGCCGCCGGATCTCCATTGCACAACCGGCATCTTTGCGTCCCCAAGGGCTGGTTCGTCAGTCACGTTTGTATCGTCGATTGCCGGCCCTTCGGCTGCCGGCACGCCCAGCGCGTGCGCGAGCAACCGGCCGACGCGCCGGGAATCTTCCTCGTCGAAGCCGACATGCAGATGATCGGCGCTGACGAATTTCGCGGTCGGCCATGGTTCGAGCAGCCCGTCTGGCAATGCAATGACATTGTCGTACCGACTGGTCACCATGCGAATGTCCTCACGGCGCGCGGTGAGCAGCGTTCCTTCCAGGCCGCGGCAGGGGAATGGATGGAAAAACACCACGAGCTTGGCGCCGTGATCGGCGGCGAGCCGGGCGAAGCGCTCCAGTTCCGTGCGCATGTAGGATTGCCGGTCTTTGCCGTAGAAAATGGCGCCGTCGTTGCGGCGCGCGATTCCGTCCTCGCCGCAGGTGCGGCGCCAATAGTCGACGCGCTTTTCTCCGGTCAGCCGGCGATCGTGCTCCGCCCACCAACCGTAGTGCCGGTGCATCGAGTGCCGCATGTCGTCGAGGAAGGCGGAATCCTGCCTCGACTGCCGTCTGGTTCGGATCGCTTCCACGAGCCGCTGCCGCAGCGCGATGGTCGGCGGCAGAAGGTAGGTAAACGGCGTCGTCAGGGAGTTTTGGATCGCCTCTCCGACCTTTCCGGGCTGATGCTCGCCGTCAATCAGCGCCGCTTGCGGGAGATTGGACCAGCCGAAATACAGCACGAGGGTTTTGATGCTGGGATTTCGGCGCAGCATGAAGTCGGCGATGGCGTAGTAACCGCCGAATCCCGTGCCGGCGCAGCAACTGAGATTCACGTACTTTAGGCCGCCCAGGTATCGCATAACGATCTCGGGCCGTACCCCGTGAAAGCCCGAGCTGTCGCCAACCTGAATGATGTCGGGCGACGAGCGCTCGAAGTCGGCGAGCTTGCCGAAGACGAGCATGTTGTGAAAACGGCCGAGTAGACCCAAATCCGCCCGCTCGACGAGCCCCGGGCGCAGCGCCAGCGCGCAGGCGCCCTCGATCAGGCCGACGAGGGCTACGGCGGCAGCAATGACCCTAAAACTGGAAAAAGGTGAACTTATAGTGCTGACACGCGCGCCGAAGTAGACGATTTGCGCCCAAACGCTTTTCGTGACTATGGGCCTCATAACACGCCGACTTCTTGCTCTTTCTCAAGTCCGGTGTCGGCGACCTCCACCACGCGCTTCACCGTAAAGGGGAGCGAGGGGGCCTTGAAACGGACAACGTCGAGCCGCCAGCGGGTGTGGCGTTCATCGCCGCCCGCGTGCACAAACCCCAGCTTCTCGTAGTGGTCGCGAACCAAGCCGTTCCGTCCGCTGTCGATGAAGTCGCCGAGGATGGAGGTCTTGCCGGCCGCCCCGGCGGCAAGTCGACGAATTGGCCGACGTTTTCCAGCCCGTCGATTTCCCCTGTGTTGAACTTTATTCCAAACCTCTGTTCGACCGCGACGACCAACAGGATGTGGTTCAAAGAGTCCCAGTCCTCCACGTCCTTGGCGGTCAACGCGGGGGTCAGCACCAGATCATCGAGGTCCAGGTCTCGCGAAAGACGTTCGTTGCGATGTCCCATATCTCGGCCTTGTTCATTTCGGTGCCCCTGGGCGTCGTCGTGGTCTAGAACTGGAAATAGATGAACTCGTACGCCTGACGCGCGCCGAAAAATACGATGCCGTAGAACGAGCCCGCAAGCAACAGCGCGCGCGTCCACCAGGGAAGCGAAGGATAGACGTCGACGAACTCGGTGCCGTTGCGATAGCCGATCAACTCTGTTGCTAGTACCGGCGCGCCCAGCAGGAGCAGCGACAGAGAAAACGGCGGCCACGACGCGAGCGAGGAGAAGAGCGGCAGAACGTCTGCGGCCGGGGCGCGGAAGAAGATCCAGCCGATCGACGCAAACGCGAACATCAACAGCGCGGCAAGCGCCTTTCCGGCCCGCTCGAAGTACCGTTGCATAATCTCATCCAACGGCAGCGCGCGATAGAGCACGAGCAGGGCGCCGTGATAGAGGCCAAAGATGAGGAAGCCGAACCCGGCGCCGTGCCACAGGCCGAACAAAGCCATGGTGAACATGGTCGGCCATACGAACGTCGTCAGAAATGGTACCGGCCGGGCCAGCGCCTTGGGCGAAATCGGGAGCCCGCGCGCCGCGCGCTTGCGAACCGCGCGAACCACGATCGGGTTATAGATGTACGCCCTGATGAACCGCGTGAGCGACATGTGCCAGCGCTGCCAGAAGTCGGACGGTGAAACGGCGAAAAAGGGGGTGAGGAAATTGCGCGGAAGCTCGATCCCGAACAGCCGGGCGATGCCGCGGGCGATGTCGGTATAAGCGCTGAAGTCGCAGTAGATCTGGCCGGCGAAGCCGATCACGAACAGATAAGCGACGCCGCCGTGGTGCGGGTCGTTGAGCGCAGCCGCCGCTTCCCCGACGACGGAACCGAAATTGTCCGCGAGCGTAATTTTCTTGAACAGCCCCCACGCGATCAACCAAAGGGCTTCCTCCGCCTGCGCGGCGGATACGGCTAGGCGAGTCACGGCGATCTGCGGCAGAAGCTCGGCGGCCCTCGTGATCGGCCCGGCGATCAGCTGCGGGAAGAAGCCAACGAAGGTGACGTAGTCGATCAACCGCCAGCGCGGCTCGAATTTGCGTTGGTAGATGTCGGCGGTGTAGCTGATGGTATGAAACGTGTAGAAGGAAATCCCCGGCGGCAGCGGCAGGGATATATGCGCGACGGCCACGCCGGTGCCGAGCGCCGCCAGCAGGCCGCCGACCTCCGCCGACAGCCAACCGGCGTATTTGAAGGCGCATAGCAGCGACAATTGCACGACTAGGCTGGTCACGAACGCGACCCAGCGCCGGCGGGCGTCGTCGCAGCGGGCGAGATACGCGCCCACCGCGTAGTCGAAAAAACAGGTGAACAGCAACGGAACGAGGTAGATTAGGCCGGCGGTCGCGTAGAACGCCAGGCCGGCGGCGGTGAGAATCCAGTTAGCCAAGGCGGTCTTGCGGTACAGCGCGTAGAGCGCCAGCGTGCAGGGCAGAAAAATCAGCAGGAAAGGCAACGAATTGAACTGCAGATGCAGCTGGACGCGCGGGATCCAGGCGTCGCCAATCGCCGACGCCAGGAAGTCTCGCGTTGCAACGACACCGATCGCACCGACGCAGAGCGGCGTGAGAAGAATGCGCCCCACGGTCAACCAGAGCGCGGCAGCCGGTCGCGACGGCTCGCGGACGCCCGCGTCAAGCGCGGTCATGCCGTTGCAATGCTCCGGTGCTTCATCGGGCGCGGCTCGAACGGCCCCTACTTGAGCAGCGTGGCGATATACTTGATCACTTCCGGCCGGGTGATGTGGTGACGGTGGCCGACGATGCGAATCTTCATCGCCCCGACCGCGTTGCCGATGAAGCCGGCCAGGAACGGATCGCAGCCGCCGGCGACCAGCGGGGCCGAGACGGAGAAGAACGCGTCGCCCGCCCCGATCGTGTCGATCGCCTGATCGATGAGCGCCGGAATGCGTTGGATGCCGTGATCGCGGCTCACCACCACGGCGCCGAGCTTGCCGTGGGTGACGATGAAGGTCGGACAATTCATCCGCCTCTGCAGCTTGTCGCGGATCACCGTCTCGATCGCCGAGTAGCGGTCGGCGACCGCAAGCCTCGCTTCCGGCTCGTCGATGCACACGAAGTCGGCGCGCGGATATTTGGTAACGAGATTGAACCCGCGGTTGGCGCTGTTGGTCTGGGCATTGACGGCGAGGAAACGGGCCTTGCGGCAGAATATGTCGATCAGTTCGTCGTCGATCAGTCCGTGGCCGAAATCGTTGACGATGACGGCGTCGTAATGCTCGACCATCTCCTCGACCTTGCGGTTGATCGCCGCCTGCATCGGCGCCGGAAGCGGGGAATCGACCAGGTAGGCGACTTCGATCAGCTTCTTGACGTAACCCGGATCGACGAGGCGGCTCTTGACCGTGGTCCTGGCGCCGTCGCGATAGAACGGCACGAGGTTGATATTGGGATGGAGCGCGCTGCGGATGAAATCCTCCTGGCTTTCGGCGCCGCCCAGCACGGTGACGAGATCGACGGTGCCGCAGAACTGCGCCACCAGATTGGCAGTGGCGCCGACGCCGCCGCAGAAAACCTCCTTGTCGAGATAGCGGGTGGAGATGATGTTTTCTTTCGACGGCTTGCCGAGCGGCTCGACGTAGACGTATTCGTCGAGGATCGTGTCGCCGACGATCAGGCAGCGCATGCCGGCCAGCGCATCGAGCTGTTTGGTCAGGTCGGGGAGCGTGACGCGTCCACGCAGCGCCTTGAGAAAGTCGGCGGCCTCGTCGGGATAGAGCTGGAGCGCAATGTTGGCGAGGTTCGACGAGCTGAACGTGATGTCCTCGGTGAACAGCACCTGGCCGCCGTATTTCTCGACGGCGGTGCGCTCGGTCGTGATTCGCCCGGTGACATCGCTCTCCTCGGCTTGATACTCGGACCCCTTGAGATAGACGTCCGGCCTGATCTTCTCGATGACGTATTCGGCGCCCGGGTTGGGGGAGATGCCGACATGGTCGACGATCTCGAGCCCGGCGAGCATTTCCGCGCGCAGCCGCTCCGGGAACACCGGTCGCCCCGGACCCTTGTTGACGTGGCGGTCGGTGGTGATGGTGACGAGCAGCAGTTCGCCGTTGCGCTTGCCGATCTCGAGGTGCCGCTTGTGGCCGACGTGCAGGATGTCGAACACCCCGTGGGCGAGCACGACCTTGTGGCCCTCGCTGCGCGCCCGCGCGGCGATCGCCGACAGCTCGTCGATCGACTTGATCTTGTCGCCCGTCATTCGAGTTCGCCCGTGCAGCGCAATAGCCCAGTCTACTGCCGGTTGCCAAGGTATTTGAACCAGTCGGCGGTCGCCGCCGCAATACTCGCCGGGGTCCACACCGGGGCGTCGCGCCAGTATTCGATTGCCGCCAGCATGCGACTAATGCCGTCCTCGATCGGCACCTTGGCCGACCAGCCGAGTTCCGCCTTGACCCGCCGCGTGTCGGCGAAGGTGCAGTCGGGCTCGCCCGGGCGCTTGGGAATATGCACCGTCTCGCGCGCCGCGAGCAGCTCGACCAGCCGGTTGACCGAGACCGGATGATCGCTGCCGACGTTGTAACAGCGCCCGACCCGGTCCGAGCGCGCCGCGGCGAGGAGCGCCTCGACCGCGTCGGATACGTAGGTGAAGTCGCGCCGCTGGGTGCCGTCGCCGACGATCGTCAGCGGCTTGCCGGCGAGCATCTGCGCCAGGAACACGCCGAATACCGCCCCGTAGGTGCCGCTGGTGCGCGCGCGCGGGCCGTAGATGTTGAAGAACCGCAGCGACAGCGCCGGCAGGCGATAGACTTGCGCCCAATGCATGACCAGGCATTCGCCCAGCCATTTTGTCAGGGCGTAGGGATATTGCGGACGGATTTCCGCGTCCTCCGCCGTCGGATAGGCATCCGGAATGCCGTAGCACGAGGAGGACGCGACGTAGACGAAGCGCCGGACGTCGGCGGCGCGCGCCGCCTGCAGGGTGGCGAAGGTCCCGTCGACGTTGGCGCGGAAATAGGCCTCCGGGTTCTGGATCGACGGCACGATGTCGGCGAGCGCCGCCACGTGGAACACCCGCTCGACGCCGTCGGCCGCCGCGCGCATGGTCGCGGCGTCTGTTATGTCGCCTTCGACGATTTCGAGCGCGGCGCTTTCCGCGTGCTGGGCGAAATTGCGGCGGTGGCCGGAGGCGAAATTGTCGATGACCCGCACCCGCCGCCCGAGCGCGATCAGCCGATCGACCAGATGCGAGCCGATGAAGCCGGCGCCGCCGGTCACGAGATCGATGCTCACGCGCCCCTCACGCGGCTTCCGGCATCACCGCCTGGCGCAGCAGCCTGCGGCTCCGGCGCGGCAGCATCCGCCGCCAGCCCGCGCGCAGGAGCGCCACCCACAGGGCCTCGAAGCCGACGAGGGGGCGCGTGCGCTTGTCGCGCTGAAGCGCGATCAGCACCAACGGCCCGAAATCGGAGAGCACGGCGCTGTGGCGTAGCCGCGCCAGGATGTCCGGCTGTTCCGCAACGATGGCCTCGACCACCGCGGCGGCGAGCTTGGCCCGGTTCCAGCGGGCCCGATCCGAGTAGGCGCTCGCGTGCGCGCGCGAATAGGCAAACACCTCGGGAACGTAGGCCGCTCCCTCGCGCAGCGCGACCACCATGCTGGTGAACCAATCGGCATAGAGGCCGAGGTCGGGCCGGCAGCCCCCGACTGCGCGGATCGAACGGGTGCGGTACACGACCGTGTTGCTGGAAATATGGAACGGGCGGCGCCGCAGCAGGGCCGCCAGCCGGTCGGGCTCGAAGCCGGTTTCGCTGCGTGCCAGGCCGAGCGGGAAGGCGTGCCGCGTGTCGCTCCAGCCGGCGATGATGCCGGCGTCGGAAAAGCACAGGCCAGCGCGTGGATGGCGTTCAAGCGCGCCGATGCTTGCCTCGAGGAAGCGCGGCTCGATCGGGTCGTTGGTCGACGCCAGATAGATGAACTCGCCGCGCGCCCGGTCGAGCCCGAGCTGTTGCGCGGCCGCGACGCCGCCGTTGGCGGGGCGGCGCACGACGCTGACGCGCGCGTCGCAGCCCGCCCAGGCGCGCACCAAAGGCTCGACCGGCGTCGCCGAGCCGTCGTCGGCGACGATGATCTCCACGTGCGGCCAGGTCTGCGCCCGGATCAGTTCCAGCGCCGCGAGCAAATGCTCGACGTCGTTGTAGGTGGGGATCACCACCGTCGCCAACGGGCGCTCGCGTGTCGTCGTCGTGCTCATGGCCGCGCTCGCGCGAGGCCGTCGGCCACCGCGGCGACGATGCCGTCGGCGTTGATGCCCCAGGCGTCCATCAGCTTTTGCTGGTTGCCGTAGTGGGTGGCGAATTCGTCGCGGATGCCGAGGCGCCGCACCGGCGGCATGGGCGCGCCGGTGTCCGCCAGGGCTTCGAGCACGGCGCCGCCGAGCCCGCCGATCACGCTGTGCTCCTCGACGGTGACGATGAGGCGCAGCCCGCGAGCCGCCGCGACGACCGCCTGTGCGTCAAGCGGCTTGACCGTGTGCACGTGGAGCACCCGGCAGCGCACACCCTGGTCGGCGAGGCGCTTGCGCGCATCGAGCGCCGCGCCCGTCGCAACGCCGGTCGAGACCACGAGCGCGTCGGCGTCCCCGGCGTCGTCGCTCATGTCGATCGCCTTGCCGATGGCAAAGCCGTTCTCCTCCCGGCTCACGATCGGGTCGCCGCCCTTGGCGAGACGGATGTAGATCGGATGCGGCCAGTCGAGGCTCGCGGTCATCAGCCGCGTCATCTCCTCGGCGTCGCACACCGCCGTCACCGTCATGTTGGGCAGCGCGCGCATGATGGCGATGTCCTCGATCGCCTGGTGGGTCGGCCCCAGCGGCGCGTAGACGTAGCCGCCGCCGTTGCCGAGCAGCCGCACCGGCAGGTCGTGCAGGCACAGGTCGACGGCGACCTGTTCGTAGCAGCGGCGGGTGATGAAAGTGGCGATGGTATTGACGTAGGGAAGGAAGCCCTCCATGGCCATGCCGGCCGCCATCCCGATGATGTTCGCCTCGGCGATCCCCTCCATGTAGTAGCGGTCCGGATAGGCCTTCTTCATTTCGCCCAAGAGCCCCGGCGACAGGTCCGATCCGATGAACACCACGCGCTCGTCGCGCTTGGCGAGTTCGTAGACCATGTCGATGCTGCGCTTGCGCATGGTCAATCCCTGGGCGCAAGGCCGATGGCGTGGCGCACGTCGTCCGACAGTTCGGCCTTGTGGTGCCACGATGCGTTGTTCTCGGCGGCCGGAATGCCCTTGCCCTTGACCGTGTGGCAAATGACGACGCGCGGCTGGCTCGACTGCAGGCCGATGGCGTCGGAAAGCGTGCGGCGCAGGTCGGCCACGTCGTGGCCGTTGCATTCGAATACCTGGAACCCGAAGGCCGCCCACTTGTCCGCGAGGGGCTCCATGTTCTGGATCTCGAATACGCTTCCGGCCGATTGCAGCTTGTTATAATCGATGATCGCGGTGAGGTTGCCGAGCCGATGCTTGTCGGCGCAGGCCGCGGCCTCCCAGACCGAGCCCTCGTTGATTTCGCCGTCGCCCATGAGCACGACGATGCGGCTGTCGCGTTTGCGCATGCGGGCGGCAAGCGCAAGCCCGATGCCGATCGGCAGCCCATGCCCGAGTGCGCCGGTGCAGGCTTCGACGCCGGGCGCGATGATCTCCGGGTGGCCGCCGAGGATCGAGTCGAAGTGGCAGAAGCGGTCGAGTTCTTCGAGGGGGAAGTAGCCCTTGTCGGCGAGCACCGCGTAGAGCGCCAAGCAGCCATGGCCCTTGCTGAGGATGAAGCGGTCGCGGCCCGGCCATTTCGGCTCGTGCGGTCGATGGCGCAGGATGTCGTCGTAGAGCACGCGAATAATCTCGACCAGCGACAGCGCCGGGCCGATGTGGCCGCGCTTGCCCTTGTCGATGGCGCGGATGACCAGCCGGCGCAGATCGAGGCTGCGCTCGTCGAGCGGCTGGTCCTGCACCCGCCCGAGGTCGGTCGCGTAGATCGCTTTGATGGCGTCGTTCATGCCCTTGGGCCGCACCCCTGTTGCGACAGGCTGGTAGGCCATCGTCCGGCGGCGATCAAGCCGCTAACTCCGGTAAAAATCGAGCACCTCGGCGGCGACCGTCTCGACGTCCCGGGCGCTCATGTACTGGTTGACCGGAAGGGTGAGGATTCTGTCCGCTTGGCCCTCGGTCGCCGGGAAGTCGCCCTTGCGGTAGCCGAGCCGCGCCGCCGCCGGCTGCAAGTGGATCGGCACCGGGTAGTGAATCGCCGTCTTGATGCCGATCTCGCGCAGGTGGCGCTGCAACTCGTCGCGGCGCTCGGCCTGGATCACGAAGGTGTGGAAGGTGTTGAACTCGTCCTGGCGGCACGGCGGCACGAACACTTTGTCGTGCTTGATGAGGCGCTGATAGAGCGCGGCGTTCTCCCGCCGTTTGGCGATCACCTCGGGCAGCTTGTCGAGCCGGTATTCGAGGATCGCCGCCTGCAGCACGTCCATGCGCGAGACGAAGCCCCATTCGTCGACCGTCTCGCGGTCGGCCATGCCGTGGGTGCGCAGCCGCCGCATGCGCGCCGCCGCCGCGACATCGTTGGTGGTGACGAAGCCGGCGTCGCCCATGGCGTTGAGGTTCTTGAGCGGATGGGCGGAAAAGCAACCGAAATGGCCGAACGATCCGCTCTTGCGCCCCTGGAACATCGAGCCGATCGACTGCGCCGCGTCCTCGATCACGATCAGGCCGTGTCGCTCGGCGATCTCCATGATCGCGTCCATCCGGCACACCCGCCCGGTCAGGTGCACCGGCATGATCGCCTTGGTGCGCGGCGTGATCGCGCCCTCGATCGCCTCAGGATCGATGTTTTGGTCGGGGAGCACGTCGACGAAGACCGGGCGCGCGCCGAGATGCACGATCACCGCGGTCGAGGCGATGAACGAGTTGGGCGGCGTGATGACTTCGTCGCCCGGGCCGATGCCGGCGACCTTGAGGGCGAGGAACAGCGCGTCGGTGCCGGAATTGAGCGCCACGGCTTCCTTGGTGCCGCAATAGGCGGCAAGCCGCGCCTCGAGCCGCTCGATGTCGGCGCCGGCGCCCACGAACGCGCCTTTGCGCACGACCCGCTCGAAGATCGTGGCAAGTTCCGCCATCTGCTCGTCCGCCTGCGCGGGCAGATTGACGTAGGGGATGTTGTGGCGTGGCACCTCAGCTCCCGTAGAACTCGGCTACCGTCTGCACCATGTAGGCGAGCTGCTCTTGCGTCAGGTGCTCGTGGGCGGGAAACGAGATCATGGTGTCCGCGTGCCGGTCGGTGACGGGGAAATCGCCTTTGCGGTAGCCGAACTGGCGCAAGCCTTCCTGACGATAGACCGGGACCGGGTAGTGGACCTTGACCTCGACGCCGGCCTTTTTGCAATGGGCGAGGAGCGCGTCGCGCCGCTCGGCGAACACGATGTAGAGGTGAAACACCAGCCGGCGATTGTTGTAGCGCTGCGGCAGGCGAATCTGCGGCAGCTTGCCGAGTGCGGCGTCGAGATAGGCGGCGTTCTTGATCCGGGTCGAGGTGATGAAGTCGACTTGGTCGATCAGCCAGTTCCCGATCACCGCCTGGAGCGAATCAAGCCGCGAGTTGCAGCCGAGCATGACGACGCTGTCGCGGTCGGCAAGCCCATGATTGCGCAGCCGGCGCAGCCGGATGTTGAACGCGTCGTCGTTGGTGACGATCACGCCGCCGTCGCCCCACACGTTGAGGTTCTTGAGCGGGTGGAGCGAGAATCCGCCGGCGAGCCCGAACGTGCCGGCATTGCGGTCATCGATGGCGCCGAGGATGCATTGGCACGAGTCCTCGATCACCGGAAGCCCATGCCGCTTGGCGATTTCGAGGAGCGCCGGCATGTCGGTCATCTGGCCGGCGAGGTGGACCGGCATGATCGCCTTGGTGCGTGGCGTGATCGCCGCCTCGACCTTCGTCACGTCCATGCAGAAGTTGTCTGTGCAGTCGACCAGCACCGGCCGGGCGAAATTCTCGGCGATCGCGCCGATCGTCGCGATGAAGGTATTGGCGGCGGTGATGACCTCGTCGCCGGGGCCGACGCCGAGCGCCTTGAGCGAGAGCTTGAGCGCGTCGGTCCCGGAGTTCACGCCGATCGCGTGGCGCGCGCCGATCAGGCGGGCGAACCGCTCCTCGAACTCGCGCACCGGCTTGCCGAGGGTGAAGTCGCCGGTGGGCACGAACGCTCGCAGCCGGTCGAGAACGGCCTCGACGTTTTGCCGGTTGAATTGGCGCGGGAGATAGGACCACTGAACCTTGGTGCCGTTCGGCTGCATCGGCAGGTCGATACGCGTCATCCGCTATGATCCGCTTGACTCGATGGCCGGGCTGCGATGGCCGCCTGCGCCGCCCCGGCTCGCGCGTGCGTCCGGCGGCGGGAACCTAATGCACATAGACGCTAAACGCCAGCCGGCCATCGGCGCGCGAGGCGTGTCGGCGAGCGCTGTTAGTGATCATCACGCTGTACACGCAGTTGTGCGAGGCCGGCGTGTGCCGGGGCTAAGTCGGAGTCGTGGGTTAAAGCCGCGCGATAGTGCGATGCGGCTTCGTCATGCTCGCCCAGGAGCCGGTGCGCCTCCGCCAGCGCGAGGTGATGGTGCCCGAGCGGCCCAACCACCTCGTCGTATCTGCGCCACCCCGCATTGATCGCGAGCAGATGCTGCACCGCGGGTTCATGGGGCGCGCGCGTGCGCGCAAGTCGCGCGATGGCAACCGCCGTGCTGCCGCGACCGGCGTCAAGCTCGCGATAGGCGAAATCCATGAGGCGAGCAACGATTGGGTCGTTCGGACGGGGCAGGGGAGCCGGCGACCAACGTTGGAAATCAAAGTTCGCGCCAAGCGGCGGCTCGGGATGACGCGGCAGCGGCTGCATGACGGTGCGTACGAACCGCGCAAGCGCAGGGCGCGGCAGCACCCCGATATAGGTTCTTGGCAGATCCCACCGGGGACTGGCCAGCGGGTGTCCGCGCAAGGTCTCGTATTGCCTGAACCATCCCTCGGCAACCTGATGGAATTGCGCAGCCGGCGTACCGCTCGCGGCTCCGCCGTGGACCTGATGGAAACTCCCTTCGCCGAGCAGGATGACCAGTTGGGCATCGGGCAGCTCCAGTGCCCGACAGAAGGTGTCGATGTTGACGAGCCCGCCGGCCGGCAGATCGAAGCGTTCGTCCGTGCCGCCCAACAGATCCCAGGTCTCGCGGCTAAGAAACAAGGCTCCCGATTCGTTCAACGGCGCCAGCCAGCCGTCTTCCGAAGGCCCGTCCATCGTTGCGATTTCGAACAGCCGATACCCGTCCTGCCGCCAATCGATCGATTCGAGCAGGGCGTCTTCCTGGACCTGGTCGTAGCCGGCTAGTATCGACCACGGCTGGTAGTCGTAGCCGAGGTACCATCCCAGGGCGGTCACGATGGCTCGTCTGTAGAGACGCGCGCCGTGCGCGGCAAAGTGGACGACACCGGGGGTGACGATGCGCGCGCCATCGATCATAACGCCGATGATCTCGCCGCGAGCGGCCGCCAGCCCGCGATTGATCGCATGGGCCGGCGACGGCGGCGCCGGGTCGATCCGTATCAGACGGAAATTTCCGCTCAAGCTGTCGACGAGACTGGGATCAAGCGGCGGACTCGACCCGTTGTCGACGACGATCACCTCATAGTCCCGGGGATCGATATTTTTCTGGTAGGCGGCGGAGAGCGAATAGAGCGTCCGTGCGGCCTCGCGCGCCATATTGTAGACCACGACGACGACCGAAACTTTCGGTTCCGCCCGTTGCGGCGGTTTGCGAAGAGACCTTTTCCACCAACTCACCGCCGCGGCCTCCGAAACCGGCTCGGGCGAAGTCGTGGATTTCACCGCCAGCCCGATCGCCTCTGTTCGTCCAGCTTGATTGCAAGCCGCATTCCATGCAAGCGGTCGGTTTGACGGACGGCCGCGCATCGAGCGGCTGTGAAGCCGGGCAGGAGCAGCTTGGCCGCAAGGCAAACGTCTTGCCTTGCGCGGGCCGCGATGGCACTTTGCCGAGGAAGGCCCGGGGGTATCTGATGCCGGTTGTGATCGGCTCTGAGTCCATAGATCGCGATCAACCCCCGCTCTCACGCGAGGACATGGACGTTATCGACCGATTCCACGACCTCTATTATCGCAGGTGGATGTCCGGCGGCGCCGACACCAAATGGCTCACCTGGATGGGCTTCAAGGTTGTCAAATGCCCGCTCGATCTATGGATATATCAGGAGCTTCTGGTCCGCACGCGCCCGGATCTGGTCATCGAGACGGGAACATACGCGGGCGGCAGCGCCCTCTTCCTCGCGTCCGTAATGGACCTCATCGGCAATGGGCGCGTGATCTCGATCGACGTCGAACCGCAAGCCGGCAGGCCGCAACATCCGCGCCTTAGCTATTGGACCGGTTCGAGCGTGGACGAAGCGATACTGGCGGCGGCGCGAAAGGCGGCGCGCGGTGGTCGCACCACGGTCGTGCTGGATTCCGACCATTCCGCTACGCATGTCTTTCAGGAGATGATGTCCTACCGCGACTTTGTGCAGGTCGGCGATTATCTCATCGTCGAGGACACCAATGTGAACGGCCACCCGACGCTTCCCGAGTTCGGACCCGGGCCGATGGAGGCGGTCGAGAAGTTTCTTGCGCAAACCGACGAATTTGCCAGCGATCGCCGCTGCGAGCGTTTTCTGCTGACCCTCAATCCCAAGGGTTACCTCAAGCGAGTGCTGCCTGCGCGATGATACGGGAACCTGTGCAGGACCGGGGTTTCTGCGACCTCTATCCTCGTTTCCTGGAAACGACGGAAACAAAGCCGTCGCGCTCCCGCCTGAACAGCCGTTGGCGCGCGATCATCGGATGGAACAGGGCTATCTTGTCCGGTCGGCGCGTGCTCGATCTTGGCTGCCATGACGGGCGATGGAGCTTTGCCGCGTTGAAGGCTGGTGCCGCGCATGTAACCGGCGTCGATGCTCGCGCGCACCTCGTCGAAAAGGCCCTGGAGAACTTCGAGTTCTATGGCGTGCCGCGGAGTTCGTACGATTTCTCGACCGGCGATGCGATCGCGACCTTACGCATGACGAAGGACGGCAGCATCGACCTCCTGCTGTGCCTGGGGTTCTTCTATCACACCATGGAGCACATGCGGCTGCTGTTGGAAGCCGGGCGAATCGGCATTGAATACCTGATCATCGACACTAGCATATCGGCGGCCGAGGAGCCGGTCGTCGCGCTTCATTTCGAACCCGTCGCCGACAGCCGCAATTCGATCGACTACGGAGCGACCGGAAACCCCATTGCGTTGGTCGGAGCGCCCTCGAAATCGGGCCTCCTGGCGATGCTAGATTACGCCGGCTATCGGGCCGAGTTTTTCGATTGGAGGAACAACCGAGTGGACGATTGGGCCGACCTTCCCGACTATGCGGCGCATCTTCGCGTGACGGTGCGCGCGCAGCGGCAGGCAACGGCGCCGCAAACGGCGCGAGCCGACGCCAACTGGGCACCAAAATGAGCCAGTACGACATCCTGCCGCCGGTTGAATTGGACAGGCCGCCGGACGCGGCCGCGGCGACGCTGGCGCGCGATCTCTATGTCGATCTTCTTCTTCGCAGCGTCGTCGATGCCATCTATGGCGAGCCCATGCCGGGTCCTTGGCGGCTCGGCAACAAGTTCGATCGCGGCGAGCGCGCGCCCGGCACGTTGGGGCCGACGACCGCGCATACGATGGTCGGCGTCGAGCGGCTTCGCAATCTGCGCGACCTCGTGCAGACGGCGCTCGATGAGAAAGTTCCCGGCGACTTGATCGAAACGGGGGTGTGGCGCGGCGGCTGCTGCATCCTGATGCGCGGCATCCTGGCCGCCAACGGCATTCGCGGGCGAAAGGTCTACGTCGCGGATTCCTTCGCGGGCGTGCCGCCGCCGAAGCAGGAACTCTACCCGGCGGACCGCGACAGCCGGTTTCATCTGCATCGGGAATTGGCCGTGTCGCTCGACACGGTGAAGGCCAACTTCCACCGCTATGGCCTGCTCGACGATCAAGTCGTATTCGTCGAAGGCCACTTCTGCGACACGCTGCCTACGCTCGACGCCGATGCCTTTGCATTGATCAGGCTGGACGGCGATCTCTACGAATCGACCTACCTGGCCCTCGATCACCTCCATCCCAAGGTTTCTCCCGGCGGCTTCGTCATTATCGACGATTTCGGCGTGGCACCCGCGTCTCGGCAAGCGGTGTTCGACTATCGGGGGCGGCACAAGGTCGAGGCGCCGATTCACGAGGTCGATCGCAGCGGCGTATGGTGGCGCGTCCCGCCAAAATGACCGGATTCGATCGCGCCCAATTGCGACGGGAATGATATGACGAAGAATTTGCTGATCCTGCGCGCCAGCCCGGATTGGCATGCCTTCGACATTGCCAGATCCCGCGACTTCCTTAGACCGTTTGGTCTCCCCGAGAACCTCATAGTCGAATTTGCCGCGCTATGGAGCCGGTATTTCAGTGTCGATTATTGCAGCGTCCGTGCGCGGCTGAAGACGCTTGCATTAGAAACCTACAACGATGTTCGTCAGGCTTCGCTCCTCCGTCACGAGGAGTGGGACGGCCGCGGTGACCCAGGGGGCTGGATCGCCTTTGTGGACGACGACGACTGGATGTCCCCCGACCTGTTCGAGAGCTTGCCGGCGGCGACGTCCGGCGACGACGGCGTGCGGTGGGGCTCCATGCGGGTCGGTCGCCGTTTTGCGTCGAATGGCTACGGCGAACCGATCATCCAGCGGCGCCCTCTCGATTCGATTGTCTACACGAACAATTACGCCGTGACGGTAGGGGGGCTCGATCGGCATGGGCGCGCGGCGTTCTTCGAACACGATGCCGCTCAGCGCACCTTCGATCAGGCGGGTTTCGGGCTCGTGACCTCGGGCAATTACCTCTCATGTGCCGTGAAGCATCCCTGCTGCACGATGTCGGTCAACTATCTCATGTCGCTTGAAAGCTTCCGATCCGATCCTCGTCGAGAGATGTCGGATTTCATGAACGCCCTCGACGCCATGCGTCCGGACGACATGCACGAATGGATAAGGATGCCTTTCGCGCGTTTTCGCGAGATCATGGCCGACGCGATTCGACCTCGGTGCTGACGCAAACGTCTACGTCCCGAACCGGTAGCCGAAAGCTTCGATGTCCCGCGCGTAGAGACGGCCGACCTCCGCGGCCATCGCAGGCGTATAATAGTCAGGATAAGCGGAGCGGCGGGATGTGTTGAGACGCGGCAGTTCGACGCTCGGCAAACCGAGGCGTGCCGTCACGTCGTTGAAACACTCCTGCAGCCGCTCGAATCGGCCGATGAAATCGACGATGACCGCGCCGCTCTCGTCGACCAGATAGTCGATCTGATTGCGGAAAATATTCTTTCGGCCGTCGCTGTCGATGATTTCCTCGGTGCAGCGTGAAATGAACTCTTCGAAGGTGCGGGCGTGATCGAGGACATAGCCGAAGAAGCTGTTGGGAGCCGGGATCGCGCCCGATGGATCGCGTCCGCCGTCGATCATCGACCACCAAGATACCAGCCGGTCCCAGGGATTGCGTACGAACGCGAATTTGAAAGCGTCCACCCAAACCGCTTCGCCATAGACCGCTCTGAGCTCGCGTGCGAGAAAATGCTTGTGCAGGTCGTTGCTCTCGACGCCGAGGGCCGAACGCACTGAATTCCCGCCGGTCTTCTGAATGTGTACGAAAATCCAGCGGCGATCCGGAGATATCATGACAGGGCGCTCGCCGAATGGTTCGTCACAGCTCCGTGCGGTACCTATCGCCGCTCACCGTTGACGCTTGAAATAGTTTGCCAGGGATCGCAGCGGAGCCGTCATGCGCCAGCTCCGCGACGCGAGCAAAGTGCCGCGCTCGACGCGCAGCTCGTTGCAGGCCGCCGCAAGCGAATCGCGCTCGACCCGCAGCCGGTTTCGGTCCCGGGCGAGCACGTCGCGTTCGGCCGTCACCTTGTCGCGGGCTTGCACGAGCGCGTCATATCGGGACGTCAAGTTGTCGTGCGCCGCGGCGAGGGAATGCCGCTCGGCGATCAATCCGCTGTCCGCCGATGCCAGCTCCTCGGCCGCGACCGCCGGTCCGAATATCCGGCATCCTTCAGTAAACCTGGCCCGCAGGAGGTCGAGTTTATCGAGCAGCTCCCCGCTTTCGCCGTCGGCCGCGATGTCGCGCAGGATGCGGTAGGTCTCGCACGCCACTGGCGAGACCGCCGGATGATCGCTCATGTCGTCGAACGATGCTCGTTCATGCCGCAGGCCGGCCGTCAAGAAGCGATCGATCCCATCAGAGCGATCGAACTGGCCCGGCCATGCGACGCCGATGGTTGCGGCCGCTCGGTCGACGTAATGTCGCCAGTCGTTCAGCAGTTCTTCATACGGCAGGAAACATCGGGGCAGCGGCCGGGAATGAAATTCGGCGTCGAGCACGTGTCTGAGCCACAACAGAATTGATTTCGGCAAGCCGAATCCGTTTCGCCGTCTCAGCGAGTGCGCCACCTCGAGAGGATTGCGTATCGGCAGAATTGCGACTGGGCTGAAGTTTAGCTCCGTCAAAACCGACAGCATCAGCGGAATGAAGCGGCATATTCGAGGGTCTTTAACCAGGATCAACGGTTCGTCATCGAACTCTTCGACGAGGATTGCCTTTATCTTCCGGCGATGCTGCTCGGCCACATCTGAGCGCGCCCACTGCGGATCGAATTCCCGCCAGTCATGCCAGTGAGAGCCTGCCGATGCGAGCATCTCGTCGTGAGCGACGGCAAGGGCAAAGCTCTCGAAATATCCGCTCTGATTGGTTTGATCGGCACCCATCAGCGTTTTCTTGGGCACCGCCGCCCCCAAGGCGTTCAAAACGCCCGAGACCGCCGAGGTCCCGCTGCGATGCATTCCCAGAACGAGGATGGCGGTTCGCCGCCGCGACGAAGGCGATGGAGCCGCTTCGGCAGGCGATCGCAGGTGGTCTTGCCCGCGCGAGCTGTCATTCATGGGGGCCTAGTCGCTTGCTTCAACCAATTTGAAAGGGTTTAGTGATTCGCTTTCATCGCCAGCTTCTGGCGATGGAGGCAATCATGGCGGCGAAGGAGATTTCGGTAAAGAGGTATGTGGTGCGGTTGAGCGAGGAGGAACGCGAACGGCTCAAGACGTTGATTCGAAAGGGGAAGAGCCCGGCGCGCCGGCTGCTGAAGGCGCGCATCTTGTTGAAGGCCGACGTCTCGGAAGCGGGTGAAGGATGGAGCGACAGCCGGATCATCGAGGCTCTGGATGCCAGCGCGTCGATGGTTTACCGCGTGCGCAAGCAACTGGTGGAAGAGGGCCTCGAGGCGGTCTTGAGCCGCAAGCAGCGCGCGACACCGGCCGTTCCGCCCATTTTCGATGGCGAGAAGGAGGCCAAACTGATTGCGCTGGCGTGTTCGAAGCCTCCGAGAGGACGCGCCCGCTGGACCTTGCGGTTGTTGGAGAACAAGGTCGTGGAACTCGGCATTGTCGATCGCGCCAGCGACAGTACGATCGGGCGGGCGCTTAAAAAAACACTCTCCAGCCCCATCGCCGCCAGCACTGGGTCATCCCGCCGAAGGCCAACAGTGCGTTTGTAGCCGGCATGGAGGACGTGCTGGCCGTCTACACGCGGCCACGCGATCGCGATCGCCCATTGGTCTGTCTCGACGAGACCTCGAAGCAGTTGATCGCCGAAACGCGGGTGCCGATCCCGATGAAGCGGGGCCGCCCGGCCCGGTTCGATTACGAGTACGAGCGTAACGGGACCGCCAACCTCTTCATGTTGTTCGCCCCACTCGAAGGTTGGCGCCATGTCAAGGTCACGGATCGCCACACCGCCGTCGATTACGCCCACGTCTTGAAGGAGTTGGCCGATATCCACTTCGCCGACGCCAAGACCATCGTCTTGGTCCAGGACAATCTCAACATCCACAGCAAAGCGTCACTCTATGAAGCCTTTCCCGCCGCCGAAGCCAGGCGGCTGGTCGAACGCTTCGAATGGCACTACACCCCAAAGCACGGCAGCTGGCTCAATCTGGCGGAGTCTGAACTTGGCGTCCTATCCGCCCAATGCCTTGACCGCCGCATCCCTGACCAACAGACGCTCATCGACGAAATCGCCGCCTGGGAACACGACCGAAATGTCCGGCATACCAAGGCCAACTGGCACTTCACAGCCGCCAACGCGCGCGTCAAGCTCAAGCACCTGTACCCTTCAATCTGACTGAATCAGGCGACTAGCCCAAATCGCGTCATCCGCTATGATCCGCTTGACTCGATGGCCGGGCTGCGATGGCCGCCTGCGCCGCCGCAATGCTGGCAAGCGTGTCGCGCGGCGGGAACAGGCTAATGCACACCGGCGGCGCGCGCAAACGCGCGGCGAGCCGCGTGCGCACCTTGTATTCGTTTTCGCAGCCCACGCCCATCAGGCACAGCAGCGGGGCCTTGACGTCGGAGGATGCCGCTTCGAGCGAGCGGATCTCGCGTCCGGTGCCCGGCATCAGGCGTCCCTGGATTTCGACCCGGTCGTCGATCACGTGATCGATCGTATCGCTGATCCCGCAGGCGCCGGCGACCATGCAGGAGCGCGGCGCCGCGCCGTACATGGCAACGCCGTAGCCCGCCGCCTTGGCTTTCGCCACCGCTCGCCGCAGCGCGGCGCGGTAGCGCTTGAGACCGGCCGCGAAACGGCGCGTCAGGCGCAGCGCCGGCTGCGGCCGGGGCGGCGCAACCGCCGCGGGCTCGGCCTCCTTGCGCGCGAGGTAGGCGACGGAGCCGCCGCCGAAGGCGTAGTGCCGGCGGTCGAGGATCGCGAAGCCGTAACGCGCGAGCAGATGGGCGGCGAGCGGCTCGGTGAAATAGTTGACGTGCTCCTCCCACAGGATCGCCGGGTTGCCGCGCGCAAGGCCGGCCTCGACCTGGGGCAGCTCCATCACCAGCAGGCCGCCCTCGCGCAGCAGCCGGCGGACGGCGGCGAAGAAGCCCGCAAGGTCCCCGACATGCTCGGCGACGTGGCGCAAGTAGGCGGTGTCGAAGGCGCCGTGCTCGGCGAGCAACCGCTCGGCAAGCCCGGGCGAGAGAAAATCCTGATGAACGACGTGCCCGGCGCGGATCGCGGCTGCGGCGGCCGGCCGGTTCGGCTCGATGCCGACGATGGCGGCATAGCCGTAACGCGCGAGCGCATCCATCAGGGCGCCGTCGTTGCAGCCGATGTCGACGACCCGCGCGGGATCCTGGTAGGCGACCGCGGTCGTGATCAGGTCGTCGATGTGGCGCGGCCGCTGAAAGCCGGTCAGGTAGGAATCGGTCGTCCGGTAGAGCACCTCCGGCGGCACCGGGTCGACGATCTGCAGCAGGCCGCAGCCCCGGCAGCTCTTGAATTGCAGCGGGAAGCGTGGATCGGGCTCGTCGCGGGTTTTGCGCAGATAGTGCGATACCGGCATCTCGTCGAGGAGAAGCGCGTCGGCGAGGTCGGCATGCCCGCACAGGCGGCACGCGGCAGCCCTGCTCATCGCGCTTCCACGGCTTCGACGCGTTCGCCGGCCGGCTCGACCTGCGCCGGCCCGGGCCGGGAGCGCTTGAACTTCGCCGGCCGCAATCGGCGCACCAGCGCCGCCACGTCCTTGGCAGTGTCGCGATAGGGGGTGATGCCCTCGTACCGGCACGGCAGCGTCTGCGCGTGAATGAACAGCGCTTTCTGCACCGGGTAGGTGAATTGATGGGCGGTCAGGAACGCGTCATAAGCGAACGGAGCTCCGGTCGTTTCGTAGCGTCGCGTGCGGCTGGCGAAATTGTTGATATAGGCCTCTTTGGTGTCCTCGATGATTTTTATCCGGTCGGGCTCACTGAACATCCGAGGCAGCATCCCATAATCGACGTTCGCGAAATGCTTGCTGCGATAGCGTTGCAGCGCCGCCGCCGCGGTAAACAGGGGGTGGATGAAGCAGGAATGGATTTCCATGCCGCCCGCGACCGGCCAGAACAGCTCGCGCGCGTGCATGCCGAAGTCGGTGTTTTCCCGGCAGATGACCTGCGACACGAAATAGTGATGCGGGTGCGCGATCGCCAGCGACGCGAGGTCGAACGTCGAGATGGCGATGGCTCCCTCGCCGGCATAGCGGTGCGCCAGCTCCGGCAGGAAGGTCTCGGTTTCGGCCACGAGGTTGCCGCCGCCGCAGCACTCGAAGCCGTCATGACGGTAGTTCGCCATCGCCACGAGCGAGCCGTCGGCGACGATGGCGTCGACCGGAATCATGAACAGGTGGGCTTTGGCGCCCTGGGCGAAGAAAACCCCGATGTGATCGAGCATGCCGTAGAGCAGGTAGAACATCCGCTTGAGATGGCCGTCCACCAGCTTCTTGATCATCGCGTCCGGGACGAGCGCGAACCGGAACGCGGCGTGGCGGCACGCCGCCGCGAAAGCGGGATGCCGGCGGATCGCCGCCGCGCCCGCTTCGTCGGTGGTGATGACCACGACGCAGGGCCCCTGCCGCGCGATTGCCGGCAGGTTGCCCGGCGCGAGCAGGGAGCGCAGGCAATAATCCATGAAGTTGGCGACGTATTGCTCGCCCCAGACGACGCCGCTGACGACGAAGAGATTTTCGTCCGGGTGGAGCGTTCGCCATGTCTGGCCCTGGGCGGCGAACTCCTGGAATTCCCGGCTGCAGAAATTGACGAAGGTGGAAACGGTTGGATCGAGCGTAAGCGCATGCCGGGCCTTAAGCTCGATCAGCTCGTGCAGCAGTCCCAGGCGCAGCAGGCATACGGCGAGCGCATCGAGGTTGTCGCGGTCGACGGCTTCGTCATAGGACGTTTGCCCCACCCTGATCAGCGCGCGCAGCTCTTCGATCTTGTTCTCGACCTGGGTGCCGTAGCCCGAGTTCACTTCGAACCGGTAGATCGCGTCCGCGTAGCTCACCAGTTGGGTGACGCTCATCGGCTCGGTGATGCCGGATAAGGTTTCGTCCGGCATCGGCGACCGTCTGATCTGGTCGATGACGGCGACGAAAGCCGAACGGACATCGGACGGCAGCGCCCAGGGAATGCCGCTCGGAACCTCCTCGACCGGCAGCCGCAACTCGCGCCGCAATAGCTCCAGGCCGTCCCTGCTATGGCCGTGCCAGAACATCCGGCCGAATTCGCGGGCGGAGCATGTCGGAACATCTGCGGCGTCCGGCGCCGCGACATCGATGAACCCGATGTCGTCGCCGGGTAGGACGGCGTGGGCCGAGACCGTGACCTGCGCGGCGGCGACCCAATTGCGCACGAGCGGCGAATCCACGGCGTAATAGCACAACGCCGCCGCCTCGCTCAGGCTCGTTCCGCGCAGCGACAGCGGACGATGATGGACGGCGTGGAGGATGATGCTGTCGTCCTCGCACCACATGAACGTCCCGGTGCGCGGAATGCGTCCGTGCCGCATCTCATCGGCGGTGACCAGAAGGCGGCGGCCGGTCGGATGCAAATGCCGCAGGCCCAGGGTGTGAAGGGCGCGCGTCCCGACGGCAACCGAGCCATCCGCGCCGCGCATAGCCGCCAAGGCCGGGCCGATGCCCGCGCGGTCGGCCGGGAACGACATCGAAAGAACGACGTCGGAGTACGTCTCCGTCGGAAGCTCGCGCAGCCGCGGCAGATAGTTTTCGGAATAGACGCTCCCCGGCTCGATCAACGCCAGGGTGGCGCCGAGTCGCGCGGCGAGGCCGCAGGACTGCTGGAGCAGAGCCGCCTCGAGCCAACCGCGGCGCTCGCCTGCGGCGGCCCGTACCAGATCGGGCGACACTTCGTCGATGCGGACCCGGCACAACTCGCGCAGCCGCGCGAAGGCGGGGCTCTCGACAAGGCGAGCCCGGCACTCGGCGCCGGCGATGACGTGCAGGACGGGGTTTGCCGTGCGCGGCAGCGCGGGCACGTTGCCGGGGGAGAGCAGCGAGGGTGCCGCAAAGGTCTCGAACAGGTCGACGTCGGCGGCGTCGAGGAGCGTAAGGGCGATGATCAGCCGTACCGGCCGGCCGCCAAAATTGGTTACGGCGATCTCGCGCTCGAGCCGCGCCAGGGTCGCCAGCATGCCGAGCGTGAACTGATCGAATGCGCGCTCCTTTAGGCTCGCGGCGTTGTGGATTTGCGAAAGAAACTCGAACGCTTGCGCGGCGGCGGCGAGATCGCCGTTGTGCACCAGCAGGTCGTAGGCACACTTGCGGGCGTAGGGATAGAGCGTATCGAGCCTTGCGCCCGACATGGCGCGGGCGGCGGCCGCGGTCTTGAGCCGCCGCGCCTCGACCAGCGGCAGGAACAACAGCCAGCGGATCTTGCGCGGAATGGGTTTCAGCCAGGCCGGGATCCATTTGAGCGCGGTCTGTTCGAACTCGGCAGCCGCCCCGGCGCCGATCCCGACCGCCCGGCCGACCGCGGCCATGATCCAGTAAAGCGGGTAGAGCAGCCGGGCGAGCACGCGCGCGGCGAGATAGGCGGGTCGCGGCAACGCCTGTTCGACCGTCGTCTGGATCGTGGAGAGCCGCAGGCTGCGCACCCGCCGCATCCAGCTGTCGAGCGCCGACAGGACGAACAGCGGCTCGCGCTCGAGCGCGGCGTGGGTGTCGGTGGAATACTGCTGCAGCCAGAGCAGGTGGGAGAGGAGACGCTCGTCATCGCCCGGCACCAGGCGGAACATTCCGATCGCGGCGGCGCGCAGCAGCCGGTGCAGCGTGGTGCGCAACTCGCGGAGCCGGGCTTGCGGCGCCGTTTCTGCGCTCGAGGCGGCGCTCATCAGGCGGCCTTCCTGTAGCGTTCGAATGCCTCGTCGATATCGCCGAAGAACACGCGGCTGCCCTTCGACATCACCAGCGCCTTGTTGCACAGCGCCCGGCACAGGTCGACCGAATGCGAGGCCAGCACCATGATCTTCGCCCGGCCGGCGAAGTCCATCATGCGCACCTGGGCGCGCGACTGGAATTGCACGTCGCCGGCGCCGATGCCCTCGTCGATCAGCAGCACGTCGGGCGACTGCATGGTCGCCATGGCGAAGGCGAGGCGCGCCAGCATGCCGGCCGAATAGATGCGGGTGGGCAGCGACAGGTACTCGCCCAGTTCGGTGAATTCCTCGATGTCGCGGATGTACTCCGGCACTTTCGCCTTGGGCCAGTCGTAGAGGCTCGCCACCAGCCGGATATTCTCGTACCCGGTGGCGTCGGAGTTGAGCGCGAGGCTGTTGCCGAGCAGCGCCATGGCTTTGCCGACCACCTCCATGCGTCCGTCGCTCGGAGGATAGATGCCGGCAATGAGGCGGAGCAACGACGTCTTGCCGGCCCCGTTGTGGCCGATCAGGCACAGCCGGTCGCCTTCAACCAGCTCGAGGTCGATCTTGTTGAGCGCATGGATGCTCAGGACGGCGCCAGCATGGCTGACCGTGCGCGTGCCGACCTTCGCGCGGCCGAAGGCGGGCATGCGCAGCAGGCGCAGCGAGGCCGCGTCGTAGACCGGAATGCGCAGGCTGACATCCTGGAGGCTGACGCGGGCCATTGTTCTGCGCTTGCGCCCTCGTCAAACGAAGAACGCCAGTCGCCGCCGCATGCGGCGGTACACCAGATAGGCGAGCAGGAAGCCGATCGGCGTGGTCACCAGCACGACGGCATAGTGCGAGGCGGGCGGGGCCTCCCCCAGCAGCGGCGCGCGCACGATTTCCAGGAAGTAGAACAGGACGTTGTAGTCGACGATGAACATCCGCTCCTTGGCGATGTTGCGATAGTCCCAAAACACCGGCGTGACGAAAAACGCGAGCTGCAGCAGGTTGCGCACGATCAGTTCGAGATCGCGGAACCGCGCGCACAGCAGCGCCAGCAGCGTGACCATCCAATATCCGTTGACGAACAGCAGCAGGACGCCGGGAACCGCGAGCAGGGCGACCGGCGTCAGCGCCACCAGGCCGACCGCCACGGCGACGAAGTACAAGACGAAATGGTGACAGAAGGTGATGAAGGTGCGGAAGATCGCGCGGCCGACGTAGTAGTCGATGCTGAGGTTGGTGGCGAGGATATACTCGCGGTTCCTGACGAAGGTGCTGCCGCCCTCGGCGGCGAACGAGGTGATGGCCGTCCACACGACGATGCCGAGCCCGACGTAGCCGATCAGCTCGGTCACGGTCCCGCCGATCACCGCGGCCGACACGACGGTGATCCCCAGCGTCATGACGAGGACGTTGATGGTCTCCCACAGCGGGCCGATCCGCGACCGACGGTATTGACAAACCGTGTCGAGCCACGCCCAGGTCAATCCCTTGCGGAGGTTGCGCAGGGTGCGTACGCCGAGCCAGATCGCGCCGCCGGTTCGCGGCATGGGCGCGCCGGTCGTGGCATCGAAGACCTGCACCATCGAAAGCCCGAATATCCTTGTCCTCGCCCCGAAACGCTCGCCGGGGCGCCCTGCGGCGGCTTCCCCTAAGCCGTATCATTCTGCGAGACAAGGGAAACATTTGCCGCTAAGCGTTGGTCAAGTCAGTGCCGGTGTCGAGGGGCGATTGCACAGCGGATGACACTGTCGGTCGTCATTCCGGTTTATGAGCGCCAGGAGCTTGGCGAGCGGGCTTTGCGCAGCGCGCTCGCGCAGGCGGTCGACGGCATGGAGGTCGTCCTCGTCGACGACGGCTCTGTGCCGCCGTTTTCGCTTCCCGCCGACTTGGCGTCGGATGCGCGCGTCCGGCTGCTGCGCCACGCGGTCAATCAGGGAGCCGGCGCGGCGCGGGACACGGGCATTGCCGCCGCGCGCGGCGAATGGATCGCTTTTCTCGATTCCGACGATTATTGGCTGCCCGGGACGCTTGCGCCGCGGCTCGCGCTGGCCGAGCGCGAGTTTGCGGCGAGCGGCGATCCGATGGTCGCCTATACGGCCGGGTTCGTGCTCGACCGCAAAGCGTCCGGCCAGCGCGAGCCGCGCATCCCGTTCCCCAGCGCCGATCTCAAGGACTTCGTCAGCGGGTGCTGGTTTGCGCACGGTTCGACCGGCCTGTTGCGCCGCGAGGCCCTGGCGCGCGTCGGCCCGAGCGATCCGGCGTTGCGCCGCCTCGAGGATTTCGATTGGTTCATTCGCTTCGCCCTGATGGGCGGACGGCTCGCGGTCTGGCCGCACATTGCCGCCATCGTCGAGACCGCGAACAGGCCGGGCCTTGCCGCCGTCAACCCCATGATCGCGCACCTGCGCGCGAAATACGCCGATCCGGCCGGGCCGTACCGGCTCGATCCCGCGATCGTCAACCGGCTCAAGGCCTGCTTCGAGTTCGAGCTCGCCTCGATCAATTGGGCCGAGAAACGGCGCCTGGCGACGCTCGCGCACGTCGTCCGCTCGTTCTGGCGAGTTCCGCGCACCACCTTGCGCCTGCGCCGCCTGTGGACCCGGCCGGCCGCCGAGGCTGCGGCCGAGGTTCCCGGGCCGGCGACGCGGCCCCGCCCGGGATGATGGGAGCGAATGCTCGACCGGCCTGCGGCGAAGGGCCGCCATTTGTGCACTCGGTCGAGCGCCGCGCCGGGTCTGCTGGCAGCAAACGCCGCTTTGGACTAAGGTCGACGGCGAGCCCGGCGGCCGGTGATTACCAGCCGCATGGGCGGATCGGACGCCACCATGGGAGCGCAGCGCCGATGCTCGACCTGACGCGGTCGCACATTACCGACAAGGTCTGGCTGGAGGCCACCAGCCGGTGCAATCTCCGCTGCACTTACTGCCACCTCAGCCACGAAGATATTCCCGAGGTCGACATCGATTTCACTCATTTCGACCGCTTCATCGACAGCTTGAAGGCGCGCCACACGCGCGAATTGATCTTCAACGGGCGCGGGGAGAACTCTTTCCTGGACGGCTGGCACACCATCGTCGGCCGGGCGTTGGACATCGGCCTCGAAGTCACCGCGGTGACCAACCTCTCGCGCCCCTATACCGACGAGGAACTCGAGGCGTTCAGCCGCTATGCCAGCATCACCGTGAGCGTCGACACGACCGACCCCGCGGTGTTCCGGGCGATCCGCCGCAAGGCCGACATCGGGCTCGTGCTCAACAACATGCTGCGCCTGCGCGCGATGGCGCTGGCGCGGGGCCGCACGCCGCCCGAGTTCGTGTGGAACATGATCGTCCACAGCCATTCCATGTTGGACTTGGTGCGCTCGGTCAGCGAGGGTATCGCGGTCGGCGTCGACCGTTTCCACCTTTCGGTGCTGGGCGAGACGCCGGAATTGCCGGGCGCGCTGACGCCCCGGCAGATCGACAAGTTCTCCGCCGCGCAATTTGCCGAGGGGCTCGACCAGATCGCCAAGGCGCGCCGGATGGTCGACGCGGCCGGCCGCAAGATCACGATGTCGTTCGGGCTCGACGGCCTGATTGCCAACCTGTGCCGGCGGTGGGGCATCGGCGAGCGGCCGGCGTTGGAACTCACGGGCTGACCATGAACGACGCCGCTCCCAAGATCGACGAACCGGCATTGCGGCGGGTGCGCCCCGGCTTCACCCGCGACTGCTTCTATCCCTGGGACACCGTCTTCATCCATGCCGACCGCAGCGTCCGCGTATGCTGCACCTCGGCGGTGATCGACACGATCGGCCTCGAATGGGACATGGAAGCCCTGGTGAACGGCCCGAGCTTCCGCAAGTTCCGCCAGGATTTCCTCGACGGGAACCTGACGATCGAATGCCACGACTGCCCGATCCGGCCGGAAATTCCGCTCGCGGAGTTCAAGGGCAAGCTCACCGACTATTTGCAAGACAAGATGGAGGCGGCCCGCCCGCCGCCGGCCTCGGCCTGGGGGCGGATGCGAGCCAGGTTGCGTCCGAAGAATATTCGGCGGCGCTTGAAGCGGGCGCTGGGCCGCGGTTGAGTCGGGCGCAGCCGCCATGACCCTCGCCGACCGCTTGGCCCGTTTGACGTTCCCGTGGCGCCACGCCCGGCTGCTCGTCGCCTACAACGAGCCGTTCCTCGGGGCGGCGTGGCGGCAGCGCGGACGCCTCAAATCGGTGCTGCATCCGCTCGATCCCGCTTCGCTCGACGCGATTGTGGCGGACCTTGCCGCCCCGGCGCTCGCATCGAGCCCGTTCGTGCGCGCGTTGCGTGACGCCTTGCAGCGCGAGACCTACGACGCCTTCGAGGCGTGGTTTGCCTGGCTGCGCGGCGGCGAGGACGATCGCTCGGTCTCCGTCGGCTATTACCGCGCCCGTTCCTCGGCCGCCGGCGCCCGCGACAATGCCGCGAGCATATTGGCGGGCCTCGACGCGGCGTCGCCCGAGGTCGCCTCCGAGATGGCGGTTTCCGAGCGCTACTGGGCGGCGACCTCGGCACTCGACCCTGCCGGCAGCGCGTCCGCGCGAGCCGTCCTCTTCGAGAAACTGTGGCAGACATTCTACGACTTCACCTGGAAGAACGAGCTGCGCTTCAACGTCGTCGAGGCCGCCGCGCTGGCGCTCTCCAAGCACTACGGCAGCCTCGGCAACTACGCCCGCGCGCTGCATTTCGTCGAGCGGGCGCTGGAGGACCATCGACGCTCGGTCCACCTCGAAGCGGCGCGGCACACGCTGCATTTGCGCCTCGACGGCGCCGCGGTTCCGCCCTGGCTGGAGAAGTTCGTCGGGCCGGACAACGGCTATCTGAAGGATTTCGTCTGCGACATGCCGTTCCGGCGGTTCGACATCGTCGAGACCGGCGAGGTCAACCTGTGTTGCGGCCACTGGCTGCCGAAGTCGGTCGGCAACATCGACGCGGACGACCTCGCCGCGACCCTCAACTCGCAGAGCGCGCAGGCGATCCGCCGCTCGATGACCGACGGAACCTACAAGTACTGCAACCATCTCGAGTGCGTGAGCTTGTCGCAAAGCAAGTTGCCGCGCCGGCAAGAAGTCCGCGACCCCGCTATCCTCGCCGCCGTCGCCTCCGGCGATTTCACCGTCGACCATGTCGAGGACATGCTCTTTGCCTACGACAAGAGCTGCAACCTCGCCTGCCCGTCGTGCCGGCGCGAGCGCATCATCGAGAAGCCGTCGCAGAACGAGGCGAAGGCGAAAAACATCGAGGTCAAGCTGGCGCCGCTGCTTCCCAAGCTCAAGCACCTGGAGATCAACGTCGCCGGCGAATTGTTCGTCAGCAAGCCGTCGCGGCGCATTCTCGGCATGATCACGCCCGAGGCCTGTCCGGATCTGC
>DASPVJ010000065.1:0-2648 GCA_035622435.1 Xanthobacteraceae bacterium
GTCCGCACCGGCTACAGCCAGGACGACGTGATCCGCTTCGCCAACGTGCTCACCGGCTGGACCATCATTCCGGTGGCCAACGATCCCGAGCACGGCGTCGAGTTCATCTTCAATCGGCGCATGCACGAACCCGGGCCGCAGCAGGTGCTCGGCAAGGTCTATGCCGACACCGGCGTCGAGCAGGGCCGCGCGGTGCTCACCGACCTCGCCCATCATCCGGCGACCGCGACCCACGTGGCGAGCAAGCTCGCGCGCCACTTCGTCGCCGACGTTCCGCCCCCGCCCCTGGTCGAGCGGCTGGCGCAGACGTTCCGCGACACCGACGGCGACCTCAAGGAAGTCGCCAAGGCGCTGGTGACGGCGCCGGAAGCGTGGGAGGCGCCCCGCGACAAGCTCAAGCTGCCGTGCGAGTGGGTCGTCGCCATGGTGCGGGCGACCGGCTTGCGCGCCAATCCGGAGCGATTCCGCAACGGCCAGCGGCTGCTCGGCCAGCCGCTGTGGGGGCCGGGGGCGCCGCAGGGATTCGCCGACGACGAAGGGTCGTGGATCGACGGCATGGGGCTGCGCCTCGACGTCGCCAACAATCTCGCTGAGCGCGTCGCTGACAAGGTCGAGCCCGATGCGGTCGTCGCGACCGCGCTCGGTCCCCTCGCCTCGGCGGAAACCCGCCAAGCCATCGCCCGCGCCGAAAGCCGCCAGCAGGCGCTGGCGCTCGCCTTCATGTCCGCGGAATTCCAACGGAGGTGATCATGACCTCGCTGCATCTGCCGACCCGCCGCGAAGCCTTGCTCGGCGCCGGCGCGCTGTTCGCCTGGGCCTATGCCCCAAAACTCGCGCGCGCGGAGGGCCGCGACCCGCGGCTGCTCGTGGTCGTGCTGCGCGGCGCGCTCGACGGGCTTGCCATGGTGGCGCCGGTCGGCGACCCGGATTGGGTGAAGCTGCGCGGCGACAAGGGGCTCGCCCTGGATGGCAAGACCCCGGCCCTGCCGCTCGACGCCTTCTTCGCCCTCAACCCGGCGATGCCGAACCTCCACCGCCTTTACAAGGCCGGGCAGGCGACGATCGTGCACGCCGCCGCCACCCCCTATCGGGAGCGCTCCCATTTCGACGGCCAGGACGTGCTCGAGAGCGGCTTGGCGCGGCCCGGCCGCAAGGACAGCGGCTGGCTCAACCGGGCGCTCGCCCTTCTGGAGGCCGACGGACGGGTCAACCCGGCCGGCGCCCGCGCCTTCGCGGTCGGGCCGGTGACGCCGCTCGTCGTGCGCGGGCCGGCCCCGGTGATGTCGTGGGTGCCGCAGCGCCTCCTCCCGGCGACCGAGGATACCCAGGCGCGCCTGCTCGATCTTTATCGCCACACCGACCCCAAGCTCGCCCGCGCGCTCGAAGGACGCCGCGATCTCCTCGCCGTCGGGCGCGCCGGCGGCATCGACGCGGTGATTCCGCCCGAGGGCGACCTCACCACGGTGGGCATGGCGCGCATCCGGCAATACTTCTCCGAGGTCGCCGGCACCGCCGCCAAGTACATGGCGCGGCCCGACGGGCCGCGCGTCGGCGCCGTTGGCGTTGTCGGCTGGGACACCCACATCAACGAGGGCGCGACCGGCGGGCGGCTGGCGGACCTGCTCGGGGCGCTCGATGGGGCCATCACGGCGTTCGAGCAGAACATGGGCGATGTCTGGAACGAGACCGTCGTCGCCGTCGTCACCGAGTTCGGCCGCACCGCCCGCATCAACGGCACCGACGGCACCGACCATGGCACCGGCACGGTGGCGTGGCTCGTCGGCGGCGCGCTCAAGGGCGGGCGCGTCATCGCCGACTGGCCCGGGCTCAAGGACGCCGATCTCTACGAGCGCCGCGACCTCAACGCCACGACCGACCTGCGCGCCGTGCTCAAGGGCCTGTTGCAGGACCACTTGCGCCTCGACGAGCGCGCGCTTGCCGCGACCGTGTTCCCGGGCAGCGACGACGTGAAGCCGATGGCGGGGCTGCTGGCGTAGGCGCGCGGCTAAACAAACACCACGTCATCCTGAGGAGGTCGCGCGCACTTGCGCGCGACCGTCTCGAAGGATGGAAGCAAACTCCGAGCTCGTGGCCATCCTTCGAGACACGCACGCGACTTTGTCGCGCGCGTTCCTCAGGATGACGTCGCGTTTGTTTCACGCTCTCTGACGATGACGTTGGCGTTTGTGGCGGCTTTCATCCCCAGATCGCCGCCGCCGTGCGCACGACCAGCGCGAGCTTCGCCCGCTGGTCGTCCTCGCTGAGCGGGTTGCCGGCGACCGTGCTGGCGAAGCCGCATTGCGGGCTGATCGCCAGGCGGTCGAGATCGAGATGGCGCGCAGCTTCCTCGACCCGCCGGCACAGCGCGTCCATGTCCTCGAGCGCGGGCGTCTTCGAGCTGACGAGACCGAGCACCACGCCCTTGCCCTTCGGCACGAAGCGCAGCGGCGTAAAATCGCCGGCGCGGGGCGTGTCGTATTCGAGCAAAAAGTGGTCGACGTTCGCGCCGGCGAAGAGGCGCTCGGCGACCGACTCGTAGCCGCCGGCGGCGAGATAGTGCCCCTTGAAATTGCCGCGGCACATGTGGACGCCGACGACCATCTCGGCCGGGCGGTCGCCGACCGCCTGGTTGATGGCCTCGATATAAA
>DASPVJ010000066.1:0-2380 GCA_035622435.1 Xanthobacteraceae bacterium
ATCGACGATGGCGCCGGAATCCGAGATGCCCTCGATGGTCTCGACCTTGTGCCCGTCGCATTGCACCGCCAGCGTCAGGCAGCCGCGCACGATCGTGCCGTCGAGGCGCACCGTGCAGGCGCCGCACACGCCGTGCTCGCAACCCACGTGGCTGCCCGTGAGCCCGAGGGTCTCGCGCAAGAAGTCGACCAGGGTCGTGCGCGGTTCAACGCTCTCGCGCACTTGTTCGCCGTTGACCGTGAGCGTGATCTCGTGCGCGCTCATGAAGGCGGCTCCATGAGCTGGCGCGCGACCCGGCGCAGCAGCACGCCGGCGAGATGCTTCTTCGCCTTGCCGGTCGCCTGCAGGTCGTCGGGCGGATCGAGGTCGTGAGGAAGCGCCGCGACCGCGGCATCGACGTCGCCGGCCGCAAGCGCCGCCTCGGCGTTGCGCGCGCGCACCGGCGTCGCCTCGACCGCGAGAAAAACAAGCCGTACGTCGGCGACCGCCTTGCCGACGGCTCGCGCGGCCGCGGCGAGCCCAACCATGGCATAGTCGCCGTGCCGGCGCGTCAGTTCGGCAAAGCCGACGCGGGTCGCGGCCGTCGCCGCCGGCACCCGAATGGCGACGAGCACGTCGCGCGGGCCGAGCGCGGTCTCGAACAGGTCCTTGAAGAAGTCCCCGGCCGTGACGGTGCGCGGCCCCATCGGGCCGACGATGTCGACCTCGCCGTCGAGGGCGACGAGGCAGGCCGGCAACTCCGCCGCCGGATCGGCGAAGGCGATCGAGCCGCCGACGGTGCCGCGGTTGCGGATCGCCGGGTGGCCGATATGCGGGATGGCGCGGGCGATCAACGGCGCCGCGGCGCCGACCTCGGCCGAGCGCTCCGCCTGGACGTGGCGCACCAGGGCGCCGAGTTCCAGATGGCCGTTGCGGCGCACGATGCGGTCGAGGCCGGCGATGTCGTTGATGTCGACCAGCAGGCTCGGGCTCGACAGCCGCATGTTAAGCGTGGCGATCAGGCTCTGCCCGCCCGCCAGCACCCGCGCGCCGTCGCGCCCGAGCAGCTCGACCGCATGGTCGAGCGACCGCGCCTTGGCGTAGGCGAACGGCGCGGGCTTCACGGCTTCCTCCTCCCCAACGTCGCGTTTCTTGTCGTCATCATCGAGGATCGGTGACGGTGCAGCAAGCGCCGGCGAAAGGAAGAGGTGAACCCGCTCCCCTGTTGGCGCCTCAAGGCACGCGAAGCCGCCCGGTCCGTCCAGCCGCCGCGATAACCTCCGGGATCGCGCTCTCGTTGCCGGGCGCCATCACATGCGCCCCGGCAACGCCGGGAATCGCGGCCAGTTCGTCCATCAGGTCGACGCAGATGCGCCGGCCTTCGGCCGCCGGGTCGGCGGCGCCCTCGAGCCGCGCGATCATCGCGTCCGGGATGATGGTGCCGGGCAAATGCCGGCGCATCCAGCGGGCCGAGCGCGCCGACTTGAGCGGCGCGACCCCGATGAGGATGGAGAGGCGCGCCGGAAGCCCGTGCTCGTCGAGGCGCCGCAGGTAGCGCCGCACGACGCCCGCATCCATGCAGAACTGGGTCTGCACGAACTGCGCGCCGGCCTCGACCTTGGCCTTGAGCGCGTGCGGCGCCCAGCCGTCCGGCGGGTCGATCGGCGAGTCGGCAACGCCGAGAAAAAATGCCGGCGCGCAGGTGAGCTTGCGCCCCGACGGCAGCTCGCTGCGGTCGCGCATGCCGGCCGCGGTGCGCAAGAGGCCCACGGTGTCGAGGTCGAACACCGGCTTGGCGTCGGGCTGGTCGCCGGCGCTCGGGTCGTCGCCGCGCAGCAGCAAGAGGTTGCGCACGCCGAGCGCCGCTGCCGACAACAGGTCGCCCTGCAGCGCGATGCGGTTCCGGTCGCGGCAGGTGAACTGCTGGATCGGCTCGATCCCTTCGCGGGCGAGAATTGCGGCCGCCGCGAGCGCGCCGAGATGCGCCTGCGCGCCCGCCCCGTCGGTGACGTTGACGGCGTCGGCGAGCCCCTTGAGCGGCAGCGCCTTGCGGACGATGTCCTCCGGGTCGCAGGAGAGCGGCGGCGCAATCTCGGCGGTGATCGCGAACCGCCCGGCCGCGAGCGCGGCGGCAAAGCGGGTGTCAACACTCTTGCCGCCGGGTTCATTCATCGGAAGCGACATGTCAGCCGTTGGATGTCAG
The DNA here is from genome assembly GCA_035622435.1 of Xanthobacteraceae bacterium. Classification (GTDB taxonomy): domain Bacteria; phylum Pseudomonadota; class Alphaproteobacteria; order Rhizobiales; family Xanthobacteraceae; genus AP-16. The sequence goes on from DASPVJ010000066.1 coordinate 2,183, forward strand.
AAGGTCGGATGATAGGAGGCACCCGGCCATTCGTCATCCAATCTCCGACACCCGTCATCCGACTGTGGCGCATTTGTCACAGGATTCTGTTTTTCCGAACTGTGGCGCATTTGTCACAGCATTCCGGCGATTACAGGAGTAGCCTTCCGCCCGCCTGAATTGTCCAAACGATCGGGGGGACAAAATGGCGATCGACAC
>DASPVJ010000067.1:0-2013 GCA_035622435.1 Xanthobacteraceae bacterium
CGCGTGTCCGCTCGGATGCGGGTATCCTGTCCATCGGGGTGCTCCTTCGTCAGAGGCCGGCGGCAAACCGGACCTCGTGGATTCGCCAATCAGGCGATGGTGCACCCCAACCCTTTTTCCAGCAATTCTACGACATCACCAATTTCTTCACGCATTTGCAACCCAAACTGGGTTCTCATTCGCTCTCGGAAGGAAACCAATCGGTTCAAGGCTTCATGCCATCGAAGCTCATGGAGCACGATTCCGCTTAAGACGAAATATCGTGTAGGCGAATTATGCAGCCCGGAATCTCCACTTTCATCGACATACATGAGGTACATAGTACAATTATTGCTGGACGAACGACCATTGCCAATGGCTTTTCACTAACGAGATTTTCTGAGTCCAATCCCCGTCTAGCATCGCTCCACTTAGCTTAGTGCTCTACGCATCGAGCCGCATCGGCAGGCCGGCCCGGGCCATGTAGTCCTTGGCCTCGCGCACGGTGTGTTCGCCGAAGTGGAAGATGGAGGCGGCGAGCACCGCGGTGGCGTGGCCGTCGCGGATGCCCTCGACCAGATGCTCGAGCGTGCCGACGCCGCCCGAGGCGATGACCGGCACGCTCACGCCGTCGGCGACCGCGCGGGTGAGCGGGATGTCGAAGCCGCGCCGGGTGCCGTCCCGGTCCATGGAGGTGAGGAGGATTTCGCCGGCGCCGAGCGCCACCACCTCCTTGGCATAGGCGAGCGCGTCGATGCCGGTCGGGTTGCGGCCGCCGTGGGTGAAAATCTCCCAGCGGTCGGGCTCGCCCGGCCGCGACGCCTTCTTGGCATCGATCGCCACCACGATGCACTGGTCGCCGAACTTTTCCGCCGCCTCCTTGACGAAACCGCGGTCGTTCACGGCGGCGGTGTTGATCGAGACCTTGTCGGCGCCGGACGCCAGCAGGCGGCGGATGTCCTCGACCGTGCGCACCCCGCCGCCCACCGTGAGCGGCATGAAGCAGGCCTCGGCGGTCCGCCGCACCACGTCGAGGATGATGCCGCGGTTCTCGTGGCTCGCCGTGATGTCGAGGAAGCAAAGCTCGTCGGCGCCGGCGGCGTCGTACGCCATGGCTGCCTCCACCGGGTCGCCGGCGTCGCGCAGGTCGACGAAGCGGACGCCCTTGACCACGCGGCCGTCCTTCACGTCGAGGCAGGGAATGACGCGAACCTTGAACACGGTGAGCCTTAGACCGCCATGCGCGCCGCGCGGACGAGCGCCAGCGCCGCGGCGGCATCGAGGCGGCCGTCGTAGAGCGCGCGGCCGGCGATGGCACCTGCGAGTTTGCGCGCGCGCGGTGCCAGCAGCGCCTTCACGTCCTCGATCGAAGCGAGGCCGCCGGAGGCGATGACGGGGATGGCGATCCGTTCGGCCAGCGCGACGGCGGCGTCGAGATTGAGGCCCTCGAGCAGGCCGTCGCGGGCGATGTCGGTGTAGACGATGGCGGCGACCCCCGCGTCGGCGAAGCGGCGCGCAACGTCTTCGGCGGCGAGCGCCGACGTTTCCGCCCAGCCGGCGACCGCAACCTTGCCGTCGCGCGTGTCGAGACCCACGGCGACGCGCCCGGGAAAGCGGCGGGCGGCAGCCGTCACCAAGGCGGGGTCGCGCACCGCCGCGGTGCCGATGATGACGCGCCTGACCCCCTTGGCGAGCCAGGCTTCGACCGTCGCCATGTCGCGGATGCCGCCACCGAGCTGCAGCGGGATTTTCACCGCCGAAAGAATACGCTCGACCGCGGCGGCGTTCATCGGCTTGCCGGCGAAAGCGCCGTCGAGATCGACCACGTGCAGGTACTCGAACCCCTGCGCCGCGAACGCCGCGGCCTGGGCGGCCGGATCGCGGTTGAACACCGTCGCGCGCGCCATGTCGCCCTGCTCCAGGCGCACGGCGAGGCCGTCCTTGAGGTCGATCGCCGGAAAAAGGATCACGGCGCCCACTTGAGGAAGTTGGCGATCAGCGCAAGCCCGAGCCGCTGGCTCTTTTCCGGATGAA
>DASPVJ010000068.1:0-10348 GCA_035622435.1 Xanthobacteraceae bacterium
GCGCGCCGAATTCCTGACGTACTGGCGCTGGTCGGGCTCGGGCTCGTGTCGCAAGAGGATGTGGCGGCCGGAAACAAGCCGAGCGACGAACAAATTAAACGTTGCATTGAGGAGAATATCGAACTCCTTGCGGAGGCCGAGCATGACGGCTGGATGGCGCAACGCACGAAAAACGGCTGGCGCCACGGCACGCCGCGCGACGACGCGCGTAAAGTCCATCCTCTGATGGTGCCCTACGGCGACTTGCCCAAGGAGGAGAAAGACAAGGACCGCCGTGCCGTGCGCGCTTATCCGACTCAAGTGAAGGCCGCGGGATTCACGATTGTGTGGTTGCCGTCCCATGCATTCGACAAGCGCCCGAGGAAACGCAAAAGTGAAAAACGACGCGGCAGACGCAAAACGAATTGAATCATCTAGGCCCGACAAATTTCGATTCCCTCAGGTAGGTCAGGGCTTGCGCGGCAACGCCGAACGCCTCCTGCCGCAGTTTAATCGGAGGACAGACGAGCGATGACAGACGACCGAGTCGACAGCCATCCGCCGTCCGTCGTCCGTCCTGCGTCCTCCGGTAACGGCATCGGCCAGCCGGTGCGGCGCAAGGAGGACCTGCGCCTCGTCACCGGCCGCGGGCGCTACGGCGACGACTTCGTGCTGCCGCGCATGGCGCACGCGGCGTTCGTGCGCTCGCCTCATGCGCACGCGCGCGTCGGCGCGGCGAACACAGAAGCGGCGCTGGCGGTGCCGGGCGCGCTCGCCGTCCTTACCGGCGCCGACTACGTGGCTGACGGGCTCAAACCCATTCCGCACGATGCGGGTCTCATGCGCCCGCCCGACCTCTCCGTGCGCGTGCGCGGGCCGGGCCCGATCGCGACCCCCCATTGGCCGCTGCCGCTCGACAAGGCGCGCTTCGTCGGCGAGCCGGTGGCCATGGTCGTGGCGGAATCGATCCCCGCGGCGCGGGACATGGCCGAGCGGGTTGCGGTCGACTACGCGCCGCTGCCGGCGGTCGCCCGGGCGAGCGACGCGACCAAGCCGGGCGCGCCGCAATTGTGGGACGAGGCGCCGGGCAACCTGTGCATCGACATCGAGGCGGGCGACGCCGCCGGCACCGACGCCGCCTTCGCGCGCGCCGCCCACGTGGTGCGCCTCGACACCTGGGTGCAGCGTGTCACCGGCGTGCCGCTCGAGCCGCGCACCACCATCGCCGACTACGAAGACGGGCGGTACACGCTCTACAGCGGGACCGGGCGCGGCGTGGTCAAGGCGCGGCACGATCTCGCCCGCGCGCTCGGCGTGCCGGCCGACGACGTGCGCGTGCTGTGCGAGGAGATGGGCGGCAATTTCGGCACGCGCAATTTCTTCTATCCCGAATGGGCGTTGCTCACCTGGGCGGCGCGCCGCATCGGCCGGCCGATCAAATGGACCTGCGAGCGCAGCGAAGCCTTTCTCAGCGACTATCAGGGCCGCGACCTCGAAGTCGAGGCGGAACTCGCGCTCGACAAGGACGGAAAGTTCCTGGCGGTGCGCGGCGCGCACCTGAGCAACCTCGGCGCCTACGCCGCCGCCTTCGTGTCGTTGCAAAAGGGGATGGGTCTGTTGTCCGGCGTCTACCACATCCCGGTGGCCTACGTGCGCGGCCGCGGCGCCGTCACCAACACGGTGCCGACCACGCCCTACCGCAGCGCCGGCCGGCCCGAGGTCATCTTCGCGATCGAGCGCCTGATCGATCTCGCGGCCGATCGGTTGGGGGTCGATCCGGCGAAGCTGCGCCGGCGCAACATGATCCCGCCCAAGGCGCAGCCCTACGCCAACCCGCTCGGCCTCACCTATGACAGCGGGCGCTACGCGGAGGCGATGGAGCGCGCGCTCGCCCTCGGCGACTGGCGGGGGTTTCGTGCCCGGCGCGCCGAAGCGCGGCGGCGCGGCAAGCGGCGCGGCATCGGCGTCGCCAACTATGTCGAGGTCACCTCGGGCTGGCCGCGCGAGCGCGCCGAGATCACCGTGCGCCCGGACCGCACCGTCGAACTGGTGATGGGCACGATGGCGTCGGGGCAGGGCCACGAGACGAGCTTCGCCCAACTCGTCACCGAATGGCTGGGGGTGCCGTTCGAAAGCATCGGCTACGTCGCCCACGACACCGCGCGGGTGCACGCCGGCGGCGGCTCCCACTCGGGCCGCTCGATGAAGCTTGCCGCGACGGTCGTCGGCAAGGCGACCGACGCCATCATCGACAAGGGACGCAAGATCGCGGGCGTCCTGCTCGAGGCCGGGGAAGCCGACCTCGAGTTCGTCCAAGGCCGCTACCGCGTCATCGGCACCGATCGCGAGGTCGGCCTGTTCGAGGTCGCCGCCGCGGCCGCGGGCGCGGATGTGCCCGCGGAGCTGCAGGGCCCGCTCGCCGGCATATCGGACGAGACCGTGCCGGTCGCGAGCTTTCCTTACGGCACGCAGGTGTGCGAGGTCGAGGTCGACGCCGAGACCGGCGGCGTCGAGATCGTCGCCTTCGCCGCGGTCGACGACGTCGGCCGCGCGGTCAATCCCATGATCCTGCACGGGCAGACCCACGGCGGCATCGCCCAGGGCGCCGGCCAGGCGCTGTTCGAAGACGCCCATTACGACCCGGCGAGCGGGCAATTGCTGGCCGGCAGCTTCATGGACTACGCGATGCCGCGCGCCGACGATTTCCCCGCGTTCGCAACGGCGCTGAGCGAGGTGCCCTCGCCGACCAACCGCCTGGGCGTGCGCTCCGGCGGGGAAGGCGGCACGACGCCGGCGCTCGCCGCGGTCGTCAACGCCATCGTCGACGCGCTCGCCGACCTCGGGGTTACGCACATCGAAATGCCGGCGACTCCCGAGCGGGTGTGGCGCGCGATAAGGGAGGCGCGTGAGTCCCTGCAATCCGGACGGCCCCCGCGAAGGTGAGGCAAATCCAGGCTCGCGTTGGAGCATTTGACAACGCCTCGACGTGTTGTCATACTCTCCAACATGAAGGCCGAAGGGCTGATGAACGAGCGCCATGTATTGGACGAGCGCTCGTTCGTCGAGATCGTCATTTGGCGCGTGCCGCGCCCGCTTCTCAGCTCGGCGCACGGGTTCAAGTATCGGCTTGCCTTCGTCGTCGACGGCGTATGCGTGCTGCGTTACGACAACGAACCCGGCAAGGGCGATCATCGGCATGCCGGCGACAAGGAAGAACCCTATGCCTTCACGACATACGATGCGCTGCTGACGGATTTCTGGAACGACGTGAAAGCATGGAGACGACGATGAAGACGGTCACATTTGCGGTGTCCTCGCCCGAAGAGGTCACGCGACGCGCCCGGGCGGCGTTTGGCGGGACCAGGCAGGGAGCCCGGATCAGTTTCGCCTCGCCCGAACTGCTGTTCTCCCTGATGACGCCCAAGCGCTGGGAACTCATCCGCGCCATGGCCGGCGCCGGCGCGATGTCGATCCGCGAGGCGGCGCGCCGGGTCGAGCGCGACGTGAAGGCCGTGCACGGCGACGTGCATGCGCTGCTCGGGGCCGGCGTGTTGCAGCGGGACGACGACGGCCGCGTCGTCTTTCCGTTTGACGCCGTGCACGTCGACTTCGTGCTGCACGCCGCCTGACGGCGGGCGACCGGGCGATCTACGGCTCGCCGCTGGCGGAGGTTCTCGCGGCCGTACGATCAGGCCGCACTCACAGATGCTCCTCCGTGCGCAACGACAGCTCGACCATTCGCTCCAGCAGCTGGTCGGCAGGCAGGCCGACGAAGTTGTGCATCACCAGCTCCTTGGCGTAGAGGCGAACGAGGTAGCGCAGCTTCAGCGACTTGCTGCGCGAGGCGTAGACGAAATCCCGGTGCCCGTTATTGACGACGATGACATTGCGCTTGGGATCGAAGCGCGAGCGCCAGGACTCCCCGGCGGCGCGCTCGAAGGTGTAGCCGGGCAGGCCGGGCGCGGAGCCGCCCGTGCTGTCCAGCTGCGCCAGCAATTCGTGGGTGACGGTGATAAGTCCCTCGCCGACGCAGACGGTGTCGTTCTGACGCACGCTCACCTCGACCCGGGCGAGGCCGGGCTCGACCGGCGCCAGGTAGGTCGCGGCTTGATTATGGGCGCCCGTCAGGGCGCCCGGACCTTCGACCACCCGCCAGTGGAATTCCAGGTTTTGTTCGACGCGCCGCCGTGATCGGTCGCGCGGCAGCGCCCGCAACTCCCGCGTCTCGCCGACTCGCACGATGCTCGACGCGGGAGAGACCGCGACGCTGAACAGCGGGCCGGCGAACTCGAAGAACTGCCGTTGCCGCTCTTCGCCAAGCCCCGGCGCGGGGGCGGCGAGCGCCGCATCGTCGAGGCCGCCCGACTGAGCCCGCGCGTCCGCCTCGGTCGCGACCGCACCGGCGGGGGTCGGTCGGAACGTGCGGGCGCGAATGTCGAACCAGTCGTACTCCTCGGCCGGCAGCGCGAGCAGCGCCTCGCGGAACGCGCGCTGGATCGTGCGCAGCTGCTCGCGGCTCGCCTGCTCTTCCTCGGCGCGGCGCTGCTCGTCGATGACGTCGATCAGCTTGCGCTCGAGCGGCGCGAGCGCCTCGCACAGGGCCGCGTAGGCGGCATCGTGGATGAATCCGCTGCGCGTGCCCGGCGTAAGGTTGAGGAACGGCGTATCCACATGGCCCTGCAGGTAGCGCAGCGTCCAGGGGGCATGGGCGAAATCGTCCAGCAGGGCGAGATCCTCGATCACGCGCGTGCCGTGGCGGTAGAGCGCAACGCGGTTCGCGTCCGCCGGCTCGTTGAGATAGAGCTCGACATAGATGTCCCCCAACGACGTGCGCACCATCGGCAGCTGATGCAGCAGCCGCCCTTCGTATTGGCGCGGCTCGACGGCGTATTGCTTGCGCGCAAGCCGGTCGAGGACGTTGATGCGCACGCCGGTCTGCCGGATGCGATCGCGCAGCTCGGCGGCGAGGTACCACTGAATCTTCTCGCCCGACAGGGCGCGGATTCCGTCGAGCAGCGGCGCGATGCGCACGTCCGTGCCGCGGTCGCCGAACAGGGCGCGCTTGGGCGAGACTGCGTAGCTCGGATCGCCCTTGCGCATGATCATCTGGTAGGCGCGCTGGTCGGCGCCGGTCGACGTCATCGTCAGTTCGCCGCCGAGCGTCCAGAAGCTGAGCAGCCCGATGCCGAACTCTCCCTGCACGCCGGCGGTTCCGTCGGCCTTGAGGCGGCGCTTGGCCGAATCGCAAATGTGAGTGGCGACGTAGCGGAAATCCGGCCGCCCGTCGCCGTCGCGCGGCACGCCTTCGCCGTCGTCGCGGATGGCGAGGAAGTGCCGGCCGTGCTCGCGCCCGCGGGTGATCGTGACGTTGCGCGCCTTGGCGTCGATGCTGTTCTCGACCAACTCGGCGATCGCTTTGAGCGGGCTGCTCTGGGAGAGCGCGATGATGGTGATGGCGTTCCAGTCATCGCCGATCTTCAACCGGCCGCGCGCCCGGCTCGGCTTGTCCGCGGTCGTCCTTCGATCGATGATGCTCAACGCCGTGGCCTCCGCGTGCCGGCGTCCACGGCTTAATGCACGATCGGGCGGCTGCCAAGCGGCTTGGCCGACCAGGGAGGAGGACGATGCAGACCGGCGTCTACCGCTATCCCCGCATGGACCGGGTGATCTACGGCCGGCCGTTGGCGGAGGTGCTCGGAGCCGAGGTCGATCGCCTGGAGGCGCACGCCGTCTACGTGCTTGCCAGCGGCTCGCTCGCCCGCGACACCGACGTGGTGACGACCGTTCGCGGCGTGCTGGGAAACCGCTGCGCCGGGCTGGCGGCCAAGATCGGCGCCCATACGCCGCGCGCCGACGTGGTCGAAGCGGCGAACGCCGCGCGTCAGGCGGGCGCCGATCTGCTGCTCACCGTCGGCGGCGGCTCCATCACCGACGCGGCCAAGATGGTCGGGCTCTGCCTCGGCAACGACGTGACGGAGCCGTCCGCGCTCGATGCCTATCGGGCGGTGGTTGCGCCCGACGGCAGCGTGCGGCGCCCTCCCGTCAACGCGCCGGCCGTGCGCTTCATCGCCATCCCGACGACGCTCTCGGCCGGCGAGTTCAACGCGTCCGCCGGCTGCACCGACACGATCCGCCACGTCAAGGAAAGCTTCGCCCATCCGCTGATGGCGCCGTCGACCGTGATTCTCGATCCGGGCGCGACCGTGCACACGCCGGAATGGCTGTGGCTCTCGACCGGAATCCGCGCCGTCGACCACGCGGTCGAGGATCTCTGCTCGGTGAACTCCCAGCCGATGTCGGACGCCGCCTCCATCCACGCCTTGCGCCTGCTCGGCGCGGGCCTGCGCGCCGTCAAATCAAATCCGTCCGATGTCGCGGCGCGGCTCGACTGCCAGCTCGGCGCCTGGATGTCCATGGTCGGCGCGCAGACCGGCGTCACCAAGGGCGCGAGCCACGGCATCGGCCACGTGCTCGGCGGCACCGCGGGAGTGCCGCACGGCTACACGTCGTGCGTGATGCTGCCGCACGTGCTGCGCTTCAATCAGGCGGTCAATGCCGAGCGTCAGGCGCTGGTGAGCGAAGCGCTGGGCATGCCCGACACGCCGGCGGCGGACGCGGTCGCCGCGCTGATCGCCGATCTGGGCTTGCCCGGCCGTCTGCGCGACGTGGGCGTCAAGGCGGAAGAGCTCGACCTGATCGCCGAACAGGGGATGCACGATCGATGGGTCCACACCAACCCGCGCAAGATCGACGGCCCGGCGACGGTGCGGATGCTGCTCGATGCGGCGTGGTAGGTCACCGCGTGTGGTCGCAGGGTTCCCAGCGGCCGTAGCCGAGGTCGACGGCGCAACCGTTGACGTTGCCGTGATAGGCGAAGCCGGGGTCGCAGAACCCGCGGTCGGGATTGGCCGGGTTCCACGAATACAAACCCGGGCATTCGGGGGCGGCGACCGGGGCGGGTGGATAGGCCGGCACCGGCACCGCCACGCGGACGCGGCGATGCTTGCGGGTGACGGTCGCGACCTCGACGAGGGCGGCCGCGGGAAGGCCCGTCACGCCGGCATCTGCGCGCGGCAGCGCCTGCGACCCCGGGGCGGCGACGGCCAATGCGCCGGCGAGCGCCGCGCATCCGATGAAGATGGTTCGCATCGTTGTCTCCTTGGCGTGCCTCAGGCGGGCGTCAGCACGTGGATGACCCGGCTCGCGAGCAGCGGCTTGGTCTTGGCCCCATAGGCGGCCATGTGGGGGGAGGCGGCGTGCGCCTTGAGCGCCGCGGGGCTCGCCCATTTCTCGACCACCACGAAGGTGTCCGGGCCGAACTTGGTCTGGAAGCCGCCGAAGTCGGCGTCGACCGTGGCGCCGTACTCGATGCAGCCGTCTTCGGCGTGGACCGCCGGCACGTTCGCCCGGAACGCCTCGAGCACCGCCTCGCGTTGCCCGGGCTGGGCGGTGATCACCGCGACCACATGGATCATGCGCTTCCTCCGTCGATGAATGCCCGAGCCTAGCAGCCCCTGCGCGGCGCGCAAAATCGAGCACGGCCATTGGGCTCGCGGAGTCTTGCCCGGTGCTTTTGCCCCTGCGGCGCCAAGCCGGCCCGATCAACTAAGAATTGTTTTCGTCGGGAAAGCGGAGTAAAGAAGCAGGCGGCGCTGATCCGTTTTGGCAGGGAGGACACAATGCGAATTTATTTACGGCTCGCTATCGGCGTTCTGGTGTGCGTCGGCATCGCCGGCAGTTGGGGACCGGCATACGGGCGGGAGGCAAAGAAGGCCGAAACGCCCGCCAAATGCAAGAAGTTCCACATCAAGGATACGGCGTCGAAGTCATTGCAACCCTGGACGCAGCCGGCCGATGGCAGTTGCTCCGTGCGCACGGCGGCGGGCGGATTCTTGCTCCCCGACCCGAAGTGCACGCCGGGGGCGTTCAACCCGACCATGACTGCGAAAATCCTTCGCACCAAGGGCTTCACGACCAAATGCCTTCGCGACGACGTGACGACGGAAAAGGAGAAGGCGACGACCTACGAGTGGTACGGCATACCGCATCCGAGCGACAACGAGGGAAAGAACCAAACCTGTGAGCTCGATCACCTGATCTCGTTGGAGCTGGGCGGCGCGGACGGCCTCGACAACATCTGGCCGCAATGCGGTCCCGACGGCGTCACGCTCGACGAGCGGTATTTCAAGCAGAAGGACAAGGTGGAAAACTACCTCGCCGAAATGGTCAAGGCGGGCAAGATCGACCTCAACGTCGCGCGAAAGGGCATCGCGACCGATTGGACGCAGTATTTGGACGCCGCCAAGGAAGCCTGCAAGTCCGAGAAGTGCGAAATTAAGTGAAGCGGCCGGACCGCACGGCGGAGCCGCCGTCATAGCCGCGGCGGCGGCGCCGTAGCTCCTTGCACCGCCGCACGCCGCCTTTGCGTGCCTGCCCGGGCGCGCCGGCGCCCGCAGCCTGGACGGCCCGCGCCCGCGTCCCCAAATAGGGCCGGACCCGTTCCAGCAAAGCGAGCCCGCCATGTCCATTCGACCCGTCAAACGGATCGTCACGTCGACGCCCACGATGGAAGGCGCCGGGGTGAAGCTCCACCGCGCCTTCGGCTTCGGCGAGACGCGCGACTTCGATCCGTTCCTGCTGTTCGACGACTTCCGCAACGACCGCCCGGACGACTACCGCGCCGGGTTCCCGTGGCATCCCCACCGCGGCATCGAGACGATCACCTACGTGCTCGCCGGCACGGTCGACCACGGCGACAGCCTCGGCAACAAGGGGACGCTCGGCGCCGGCGACGTGCAGTGGATGACCGCCGGCAGCGGCATCCTGCACCAGGAAATGCCCCAGGGCGATCCGCGCGGGCGCATGCACGGCTTCCAGCTGTGGGCGAACCTGCCGTCCGCGCTCAAGATGACGGCGCCGCGCTACCAGGACATCCCGGCGCTCGAGATTCCGCAAATCGTCGACGACGACGGCACTACGGTGCGCGTCATCTGCGGCGACTTCTGGGGCAAGCGCGGCCCGGTCGACGGCATCGCCGCGGACCCGCGCTACCTCGACGTGTTCGTGCCGGCGCGCAAGCGCAAGACGCTTCCCGTCGAGACCGACCGGCACGCCTTCGCCTACGTGTTCGAAGGCTCGGGGACGTTCCGCGACGCCTCGCGGCCGTTCGGCGTGCTCACCGAAAAGGAAGGCGCCGACGGCGAGACCCTGGTGCGCGAACGCACCGGCAACCGCTCGCTCGTTTTGTTCGACCGCGGCGACGCGGTGACGGTCGAGGCGGGCGCGGACGGCATCCGCTTCTTGCTGGTCTCCGGCAAGCCGATCGAGGAGCCGGTCGCCTGGTACGGTCCGATCGTGATGAACACCAACGCCGAGCTTCAGCAGGCGATGGCCGAGCTGCGCAACGGCACGTTCATCAAACACGGGTGAAATTTACTCGAGCGTAAGGCGGATTAGCCGAAGGCGTAATCCGCCGCGTTGAAGATGGCGCATTACGCTCCGCTAATGCGCCCTACGTCTACTCCGGCGCCAGGTCGGTGAGCACGTCGAACTTGACGAGCCTGCTCGGCGCGAACGTGGTCGAGATGGCGACGTCGGTCGCGTCGCGCCCGCGCGCGATCAGCACGCGGCCGATGCGCGGAATGTTGTAGCGCGCGTCGAACGTATACCACTGGCCGCCCAGATAGGCCTCGAACCAGGCGGAAAAATCCATCGGCTCGTCGACCGGCGGAATGCCGATGTCGCCGAGGTAGCCGGTGCAATAGCGCGCCGGAATGTTCATGCAGCGGCAGAACGTGATGGCGAGATGGGCGAAGTCGCGGCACACCCCGCGGCCCTCGGCGTGGCCCTCGCGCGCGGTGCGGGTCGAGCGCGCGTGGCCGTAGCCGAAGACCAGATGGTTGTGCACGTAGTCGCAGATCGCCTGCACCCGCGTCCAGCCCGGGGCGGTGTCCTTGAACAGCGACCAGGCGGTGGCCGCCATCAGGTCGGTGTCGCAATAGCGGCTGCCGAGCAGATAGACCAACAGGTCGTCGGGCAGATCGGCGACGTCGTGCTGTCGGGCGTCGGGCACCACCGGGTCCGGCAGGCCGGAATCGGCGATGATGAAATCGGTGAAGACGCGGAACCGCCCGGGCGGGGCGACGACGCGGGTACAGATGTTGCCGAATCCGTCGACGTACCCGGTCGACGCGACCTGCGGCTCGAACTGCATGCGGTCGGGCGTGACCAGATCCGCCACGCGCGAGGGATGGACGTTGAGCAGAAAAACCTTGGGGGCCGGCTGCGGCGAGTCGTAAATGATCTCGTAGCCTGCACGAATCTTCATCAAACGGCCTGCGCGGCGGAGCGTTTCCTTCTATCACTGCGG
>DASPVJ010000069.1:0-4989 GCA_035622435.1 Xanthobacteraceae bacterium
GAACAGCGCCAGGAACGCCACGACGAACAGCGCGCCCGCCAGCACGCCGGCGCGCATCGCCTCGACCGCCAGCGCGGCCATGGCGAGCGCCGCCGCAGCGCTCAACGCGAGCGCCGGCCAATAAAGCAGCGGCGCCACGCCGCGCTCGAACGAGGCGCGCGCGCCGGCAGCGCCGACGCGCCGGTTGAGCTCGGCGACAAACGCCGCGTAGCCCGCATCGAGCCGTTCCCGCTCGGCGATCCCTTTCAACGACATCGACGCGATCGTCAGCTTGGGGCCGGAGGCCGGCCAGATTTCCGCGATGTAGCGGCGGCTGCCGATGCCGGCCGGCCGGAACGACAGCCGCAGCCGGCGGATGCGTCCGTAGGCGAGCCGGTCGGCGCGCGCGCCCAGGCGCCACTCGAGCGCGTCGGGCCCGAGCCGAAACTGCCATGGCGCGCTCGCGAGCGAGGGCTTGTAGGCGTAAAGCGGCTCGCCCGTCGACGGATCGGTCGCGTAGCCGAAGCGTGTGCCTGCCGAGTCGGGGACCGCGGACGGTGGTTTCAAATGGTCTCGCTGCGCGTTTGCCGCTGCCGGCAGTAGTCCTCCCATATCGTCCGGTAGCCTTGTTCGACCGCGCGCGTATAGAGCACGCTATTGCCGGAAGCGGATTGCGCAATCGTCGTCGGCAGCGCGTGGCGCAATGTCCTGAGGCTCTCGGGCATGGATGCCCGCGTCACGGCAATGGAAACATAGTCATCGGCGCTGCCCGCCACCCAGTCGGCCAAGCCGATCGAGGTGAGGATCGCGCCCGACAAGCGGCTGACCGGGACGTTGCCGAGCTTGGCGACGACCGGAACCCCCATATGCAGCGCTTCCCACGTGCTCACGCCGCCGTTTTGCGGGAACGGATCGAGGCAAATGTCGACATTGGCGTACGCCGCAAGATGCTGCTCCCGCGGGGTGTACCCGAGAAAGTCGATGCGATCGGACGAAATGCCGTGCGCGGCGAACCGCGCCCGCAGCAGGTCGCGCAACGCGTCCTCGTTGAGCGCGCCGTCCTTCATCAACAGCCGCGCTCCTGGCACGCGATCGAGAACGGCGGCCCAGACCGCTACGGCGTCGTCGGAGACCTTGGCGATGCGGTTGAACACGCCGAATGTGACGAATCCCTTGGAAAGAACGGGCGGGTCGACGGGCCGCAATCCGGCCGGCGGCGGCTCCGTCGTGATGATGCAGGGCAAGTCGTAAAGCTTCTCGGCGAACAGGTGGCGCACGCTCTGCGGCATCGTGACGGGATCGCAAAACAAATAATCGATCGCCGGAAGTCCCGTGCCGGTCGCGTGCCCCCACGCCGTCACCTGGACCGGGGCCGGCTTGCGGGCGAACGCGCCGAGCCGGTGTCCGGCCGTGTGGCCCGACAGATCGACGAGGATGTCGACCTTGTCGGCGCGGATGCGGTCGGCGAGCACGTGGTCGGACCACTGCGACGCGTCGACCCATGTGTCCGCGATCCGGCGAAAATCCTCGGTTCTTTCGTCCTCGGCGACCGAACACGAATAGCAGACGATGTCGAATTGCGCCTTGTCGTGGTTTTGCAGGATCGGCCTGAAGATGGCGGCAGCCGAGTGGCGCCGGAAGTCGGCCGATACGTAGCCCAGTACGAGGCGGCGCGCAGGATCGGGAGCGTTGTCGTGAAGCAATGATGCGGTCGCGGCGGTCTTCGCGCCGATCTGCTGCCACCAATATTTGCGCGCGCCCTGCTGTTCCGCGACCCCGACGTGAGTCGCCAAATCGAGGGTGAAGATGCGGTTGGAAATCGCGTCGGCAAAGTCGGGCTTGAGCGCCAGCGCCCGATCATAGCAGGCAACCGCCTCTTCGATCCGGCCCTGCCGCTCATGGCAATGGGCGAGCTGGGCGATGGCGTTCACGTTGTCGGGCTTGGCTTCCAGCGCTTTTTGGAAAGCCGTGAACGCCTCGGCATAACGATTGAAGTTGAGCAATACGTTGCCGCGGCCGAGCCAGGCGGTCGACAGGCGGGGATCGACGGCGAGCGCCTTGTCGTAGCTTGCGAGGGCGTCGTCGAACCGCCGCAACTCGGCGAGCGCGTTGCCGCGATTGCTCAGCGCGTCGGCGTCGTCCGGTTTGTGCGCGAGGGCCTGGTCGGCGCTCGCCAACGCCTCGTCGAACCGCCGCAAATGCCGCAGCGCATTGGCGCGGTTGCTGTAGGCCTCGGCGTAGTCCGGCTTGACCGCCAGCGCCTTGCCGTAACGCGCCACCGCCTCCTCGAACCGCTCGAGCTGCGCCAGCGCGTTGGCGCCGTTGCTGAGCGCCTCGACGCAGTCGGGTTGGAGCGCGACGGCCCTGTCGTAGCAGGCGAGCGCCTCCTCGAAGCGCTTGAGTTCGTGCAACACGACGCCGCGATTGGACAGCGCCGCGACCGATCGCGGCTCGATGCTCAGCGCCTGCGCCAGCAGCCGGTCGGCATCTTCATGGCGGCCGCTTTGATATTCGACGATGCCGAGGAGATGCAGGCTATCGAAATGCCGCGGGAAGATTTGCAGAATTTCCCGACATTGCGTCCGGGCCTCGGCAACGAGGCCGCGCCGATGGAGCGCCTGGGCGCGCGCGAGCGCGGCGGCGACGTTGTAGGTTTTTTGCTGCTTCTTCAGCCGAGCCTTATGAAATGCGCGCAATCCTCTGGTTTCGCTCATTATCGGCAACCCGATTCCGCGAGCCGGCTCATAGGTCGTGATTCGCGCGAAGGTGTCGAGGCGACGACGGGGCCGCGGTTTGCGGCGCTTGGAGACGGGCAATTTCTGCCGCCGCCCGGCCGGTCGTGCAATTCCTGCCGTCAGCACGATGGAACAAACGACGGATTTGCCGCGAATATCAGGCTTCGCGGCCATGGCACGCAATTTGCTGCCCTCTCACCGCTCGACTGATGGAGCGCGGCATGCTCGTTCCGGGCCTCGCAGGCAACGGGTGGGACCTTCTCAATTCGCTGCAGGCGCAGCTGGCGCCGCATTCCGGCGCCGCCGGGGGAATCGGCGCCGGCCAGTTCGCAGCCGACGGCACCAGCGCGCCGGGCACGTCGGCGAACGCGCCGCCGTTCGCGCCGCCGCCGACCGGGGCGGTCGGACAGACGTCGCTCAGCCCCAACGTGCTCGGATTCCTGATCTGGAACCAGAGCCAGCAAGGGGGCGCCGCGGCAGCAGCAGCAGCCGCCGGGACCAGCGGAACGACCGGCACTACAAACGCGCCGACAACGGGAACGACGGGGAGCCCGGACGCGGCCGGCACCCTCGCGTGGGCGCCGTTCCAGGCGCTGTTTTCCCAATTCGCCGCCAACGCGGGCGGCGCCGCCGGCAGTTCCCAATTGCCGAGCGCCGCGAGCGCCAACGCCAACACGGCGGGCACGACGCCGTCGAGCCCAATCACCGCCAACGGCACCGCCGCGGTCGACGCGAACGAGCCCGGCGCCGCCGCCCAGAACAGCGGCGCCCATTGGCATCACCATCGCCACGCCGGCTTCACGGCGCAGGCGCAGTCGGGCCAATCGGGGCCGCTTGCCAACCTGCTGGGCGGCGGAGCGCAAGGCGCTTCGAGCGCGACCACCACCAACGCCAACGGCTCGACCACCACCACGATCACCTATGCGGACGGCTCCGAGGTCAGCATGACCACGCCGGCGCAGGCGTCGAGCGGAAACGGCACGACGCCGACGGCCGCCGCAACCCAGCCGCCGGCGAGTGCAAACAACATTCTCGAAACGCTCATCCAGCTGCAGGCGCGCCTCATCGCCCCCAGCACGGCGGCGTGAGGCGGGCCCGCTGCTAAAACCCACCATCGCCGCACAGACAACGTCATCCTGATCAAGCGCGAAACATACTCGACGTCATCCTGAGGAGGCCGTGCGCAGCACGGCCGTCTCGAAGGATGGAAGTAGGCGCCGAGCTCGTTTCCATCCTTCGAGACGCGCGCCTTCTGCGCGCTCCTCAGGATGACGTCGAGTTTGTTTGACGCGCTGTCAGATCGACGCCTTGAGTGCTGTTTGAATCACGCGCACTTGAGGCGCCACAGGCCGTCGTCCGCGGCGACGAAGCCGTTGTCCCGATAGATGTTGCGCACGGGAATGTTGCGCGGCGTCGCAACGATGCGCGCCGTGAGCGCGTCGAAGTCGGCTTTGAGCGCCTGCACGATGTGCTGCAGGAAGGTGTGCTCGACGCCGAGCCCGAGCACGCGGCAGCTCATGACAAACCCGACGATCTCGCAGCCGTCGACGACCGCCGCGCCGACGAGGCCGTGATCGCCGAACCGATCGGAGACATGGATCGAGAAGACAAGCTTGTCCGGCGCGGCCGACATGGCGGCGATCTCGGCGGCGGAAAACTTGCGGCCGGTGGTGTTGAACTGGGTCGTGCGCTGGAACAATTCCGCGATGCGGTCGAGCTTGGCGCCGGCGGCGAGCCGCTCGATGCGGCATCGGATGTTCAACGACGCGATGTAGCCCGCTTCGTCGTGCGCTTCGGCGCGGAATTGCCGGCGGCCGAGCTGCGCCTTGACGAGATCGGTGCGCGCGGCGGTCTCCGCGGTGATGCGCGGCAGCTGCAGCCGCGGGTCGTCGAGCAGCGCGCGGCGCAGGCCGAACGGGTCTTCGCCCCACACCTCGACCTCGGGCAGCCGCTTGCGCACGCGATCGCGCTCGATCGGGTGATCGTCGATGAACAGAAAGGTGTCGAGGGCGAAGCCGAGCTGATCGGCGATCGAGCGGATGTTGTCGACCTTGTCGTTCCAGTTGATGCGCCAAGTGACGAAGTCGTCGAGGGTCAAGAGGCGCTGACGCGGATAGTGGTCCGGGTATTTCCACAGCTCGCGGACCGTGGCCTCGTCGTTCTTGCTCACGCAGGCGAGCACGATGCCGCGCCGCTTGAGACAGAGCAGCGCCTCGTGCAGGCCGAAATAGAGTCCGACGTAGGAGAAGACGCCGCTCACCGCCGGATCCCAGGC
>DASPVJ010000070.1:0-2553 GCA_035622435.1 Xanthobacteraceae bacterium
GCCCGGCCAAACCAGCCGCCTGGGCGAGAAGGAGCGCTTCATGCTGCTCCTGATCGCGCCGGCCGCGGCGGTGCTCGTCCTGTTCCAGATCGTGCCGATCTTGATCGGCGCCAACGCCAGCTTCCGCGACTGGCAGCTCTATAATCCCAAGGAAACCTGGATCGGGCTTGCCCACTACGCCTACATCCTTTCCGATCCGGTGTTTCTCACCGTGGTGCTGCCGAATACGTTTCTCCTGATGGCCGCCTCGGTCGCCCTTGCGCTGATCATCGGCCTCGCGCTCGCCCATTTGCTCAACTGGAACTTCCCCGGCCACCGGTTGGTGCAGACCGTCATCCTGCTGCCGCAGATGATCGCGCCGGTGATCGCCGCGACCTCGATGCGCTGGACCTTCAACGACCAGTTCGGCGTGGTGGCGGCGTTCCTGCGCTATGTCGGCTACGGGCAAATGTCGTGGCTCGCGCAACGCTGGCCGAGCTTCCTCATCATCCTGTTCACCGACGTGTGGATCTGGGCGCCGTGGTTCGCGCTCATCCTGCTGGCCGCGCTCAAGAGCCTGCCGCGCGAGCCGTTCGAGGCGGCGCAGATCGACGCGGCCGGGCGCTGGCGCACGTTCACCCACGTCACCCTGCCGATGCTGCGCCCGGTGATCGGCGTATGCGTGCTGATCCGCTCGATCGACGCGTTTCGCACCTTCGACCAGGTGTGGGTGCTCACCGGCGGCGGGCCGGCGC
This sequence comes from Xanthobacteraceae bacterium, assembly GCA_035622435.1. Lineage (GTDB taxonomy): Bacteria > Pseudomonadota > Alphaproteobacteria > Rhizobiales > Xanthobacteraceae > AP-16. Next base: position 735 of record DASPVJ010000070.1, read on the forward strand.
GCTCGACCGAAGTGTTCAGCGTCTATGCCTATATCGAGACCTTCGTGAACCTCGACTTCGGCCGCGGCTCGGCCGCCGCGGTCATCGGCGCATTGATCATCCTCGTCGTCGCCTGGCTGATGTACCGGGCGGTCGATCGCCTCGCGAACGTGTCGCGATGACCGCCGCCGCCGCCATCGACGATCGCCCGGCCCGGTTCCTGGACGCGCTCGCGCCCGGCGCCCGCGTGGCGTTGTTGTTGCTCGCCGTCGCCGCCATCGCGCTCCTGTTCCTCGGGCCGGTCGTGATCCTCGTGGTCACCTCGCTGCGCCCGGGCTGGGCGGTCTATTACATCTATCGCGGCACGGCGTTCACCGTGCAGAACTACCTCGACGTGTTCGCCCGCCCTGCCGTCGTGCACGCTTTCGTCAACAGCTTCGTGCTCGCGACCTTGGCGACCCTGATTTCGCTCGGCATCACGGTGACGAGCGGCTACATGCTGTCGCGCTTCGACGGGCCGATCCCGCGCGCCTGGTTCGGCACCATCTATCTGTTCCGCACGGTGCCGTACATTTCCTGGGTGCTGCCGCTCTATCTGGTCGACTACTACTTCGGCATCTACGACACCTACGCCGGGATCCTGCTGCCGCACATCGCCGTGCACATCTGCTTCTTCTCGTGGATCATGAAGGGCTTCTTCGACGGCATCGACCCGTCGATGGAGCACGCGGCGATGATCGACGGCTGCACCCGCTGGGGCGCGTTCCGCAAGGTCGCCTTGCCGGCGGCGATCCCGGCGATCGCCGCCCTCGCCATCCTCTCCTGGCTCTATACCTGGAACGAGTTCCTGTTCGCGCTCATCCTCACCGGCCACGACACGGCGCTGATCACTGTGACCATGGCGCAGTTCGTCACCGAACTCGGCACCGCGTGGAACCTGATGAGCGCGATGGCGGTGCTGGCCATGGGGCCGGCGGTGCTCGTCACCGTGTTCGCGCAGAAATACGTCATCCGGGGCTTGCGCATCTGATGGCCAAGGTCGCGCTCGAAAAGCTCAACAAGCGCTACGGCGCGGTGCCGGCGGTGATCGACGTCGACCTTGCCATCGCCGAGGGCGAGTTCGTCGTGCTGGTCGGCCCGTCCGGCTGCGGCAAGTCGACGACGTTGCGCATGGTGGCGGGGCTCGAGGAGGCGACCTCGGGCTTGATCCGCATCGGCGAGCGGGTGGTCAACCGCCTGGCGCCCAAGGACCGCGACATCGCCATGGTGTTCCAGAACTACGCGCTCTACCAGCACATGACGATCTACGACAACCTCGCCTTCGGGCTGCGCAACCGCAAGGTCGCCGAAGCCACCATCCGCGCCGAGGTCGCGCGCGCCGCCGACATCCTCGGCATCGGCGATTTGCTGAGCCGCAAGCCGCGGCAATTGTCCGGCGGCCAGCAGCAGCGCGTCGCGCTCGGCCGCTGCATCGTGCGCCACCCGCAAGTGTTCCTGTTCGACGAGCCGCTGTCGAACCTCGACGCCAAGCTGCGCGCGCAGATGCGCATCGAGCTCAAGCGCCTGCGCGAGCGGGTCGCCACCACCTCGATCTACGTGACCCACGACCAGGTCGAGGCGATGACCCTGGGCGACCGGGTGGTGGTGATGCGCGACGGGCGCATCCAGCAAGTGGGCACGCCGCTCGACATCTACAACCGGCCGCGCAACCGCTTCGTCGCCGGCTTCATCGGCGCGCCGGCGATGAATTTCCTCGACGTGACGATCGAGCGGGTCGACGGCCACCTCACCGCGGCGGCCGAAGGCCTGCGCATCCGCGTGCCCGACGCGCAGGCGGCGA
>DASPVJ010000071.1:0-3814 GCA_035622435.1 Xanthobacteraceae bacterium
GGCGCGACGACGTGGGCGGGCGGATCGAATGCCAGCACCACCGCGATGGCCGCCGCCATGCCGGCGCCGAACAGCCTGGCGTCGGCGGCGCCTTCGAGCGCCGCGATCACCGCCTCGGCCTGGCGCACCGTCGCGTTGTCGGGGCGGCCGTAGCCGAAGCCCGAACGGTTTTGATTGTCGGGGTCGCGGATGAACGTGGTGGCGACGTGCACCGGCGGCACCACCGCCTTGGTGGTCGGCTCGACGGCGCCGAGCGCCTGGGCGGCCAGCGTGCGCGGCCGCAGGTCGGATCGGGATTGGTCGTTCATCGGAAACTCCAGCACCCGCGCCAATCTCGCACGGGAACCGCAAATCCAAAAATCACACTAAAATCACAAATTTGCTAGTATCGCGGCCCGGCGATATGAGGACGCCATGACGGACGCGCTGTCCTATCTCATCGTGCCGATCGCCATCGGCGCCGTGGCGCTGGTGCTGCTGCTCGGGCTCGCCAACATGATGCGCGGCGGCTCCCCCAACACGTCGCAACGGCTGATGCGGCTGCGCGTGTTGCTGCAGTTCATCGCCATCGTGATCGTCATGGTGACGATCTGGGCGCTGCAGCGCTAGCGCATTCGGGGGCCGCGATGGTCGTGCTCAACCGCATCTATACGCGCACCGGCGACGACGGCTCGACTGCGCTGGGCAACGGCGAGCGCCGGCCCAAGTACGATCTGCGCGTCGCCGCCTATGGCACCATCGACGAGGTCAACGCGGCGGTCGGCATGGCGCGGCTTCATACCGGCGCCGATCAACGGGTGGACGCGATGCTCGCGCGCATCCAGAACGACCTGTTCGATCTCGGCGCCGACTTGTGCTCGCCCGACAAGGGCAAGGGGCCGGGCGGCGAGCGCCTCGCCATCGTCGATTCCCAGGTCGCCCGGCTGGAGCAGGAAATCGACGCGCTCAACGGCGACCTCGCCCCGCTGCGCTCGTTCGTGCTTCCCGGCGGCACGCCCGCGGCCGCGGCGCTGCATGTGGCGCGCACCGTGTGCCGGCGCGCCGAGCGCATGATCGTCGAACTCGGCACGCGTCCGGGCGAAAGCGTCTCCGCCGCGCTCTTGAAATATGTCAATCGGCTGTCCGACTTCCTGTTCGTGGCCAGCCGTTACGTCAACGACAAGGGCGCGCGCGATGTGCTGTGGGTGCCGGGGAAGAACAGATGACGGAGGACAGATGGCAGATGGCTTCGCCGAGAGGCTGACCTCTGACCTCTGACCTCTGACCTCTGACCTCCGACATCTGGTCCGTTGACACTTGAGCGCGGCCGCCATTAGGGTGCCGCGCTCTGCGCCTCGCCCCTTTCAACCGCGCCGGCGACGCGCGTTTATCGGGCTGAACCCATGAAAATCCTGGTGCCGGTCAAGCGGGTGGTCGACTTCAACGTCAAGGTCCGCGTGAAGGCGGACGGCTCTGGCGTCGAGCTTGCCAACGTCAAAATGTCGATGAATCCGTTCGACGAGATCGCGGTCGAGGAGGCGATCCGCCTCAAGGAGCAGGGCAAGGCGACCGAGATCGTGTGCGCCTCGATCGGCCCGGCGCAGGCCGCCGAGACCATCCGCACCGCGCTCGCCATGGGGGCCGACCGCGGCATCCTGGTCAAGACCGACGCCGGCGGCATCGAGCCGCTGGCGGTCGCCAAGATCCTCAAAGCCATCGTCGAGGCGGAGAAACCCGGCCTCGTGATCATGGGCAAGCAGGCGATCGACGACGACAGCAACCAGACCGGCCAGATGCTGGCGGCGCTGCTCGGCTGGGCGCAAGGGACGTTCGCCTCGAAGATCGTAATCGAGGGCTCCGACTTCCTCGTCACCCGCGAGGTCGACGGCGGCCTGCAGACCGTGAAGCTGAAATCCCCCGCGATCGTGACGACCGACCTGCGGCTCAACGAGCCGCGCTACGCCAGCCTGCCCAACATCATGAAGGCGAAGAAGAAGCCGATCGACGAGAAGACGCCGGACGCCTACGGGGTCGATATCAAGCCGCGGCTCGAAGTGCTCAAGACCGCCGAGCCGTCCGGCCGCAAGGCCGGCGTCAAGGTCGCTTCGGTCGCCGACCTGGTCGCCAAGCTCAAGAACGAAGCGGGGGTGCTGTAATGGCCACCCTGCTGCTGGCCGAGCACGACAACAAGAGCCTGCGCGAGGCGACGCCCAAGGCGGTGACGGCCGTCAAGGCGCTCGGCGCCGACATTCATCTGCTCGTGGCCGGCAACGGCTGCCGGCCGGTGGCGGAAGCGGGCGCCAAGATCGACGGCGTCGCCAAGGTGCTGCTCGCCGAAAACCCGGCCTTCGAACACATGCTGGCCGAGCCGGTCGCGGCGCTGATCGTGTCGCTCGCCGGCCCGTACGAGACGCTGGCCGCGCCGGCGACGACGCTCGGCAAGAACATCATGCCGCGGGTGGCGGCGCTGCTCGACGTGATGCAGGTATCGGAAATCACCAAAGTGATCGCGCCCGACACGTTCGAGCGGCCGATCTACGCCGGCAATGCGGTCCAGACCGTGCGCTCGCACGACGCCAAGAAGGTGATCACGATCCGCACCGCGGCGTTCCAGGCGGCGGGCGCCGGCGGACCGGCGCCGATCGAAACGGTAGCGGCGGCGAGCGACCCGGCCCTGTCGGCCTTCGTGAGCGAAGAACTGTCGAAGACCGACCGGCCGGAGCTGACCGCCGCCAAGATCGTGATCTCGGGCGGCCGCGCCATGCAGAGCCGCGAGAACTTCGCCAAATACATCGAGCCGGTCGCCGACAAGCTCGGCGCGGCGGTCGGCGCCTCGCGCGCGGCGGTCGACGCCGGCTACGCGCCCAACGACTGGCAGGTCGGCCAGACCGGCAAAGTGGTGGCGCCGGAACTCTACATCGCCGTCGGCATATCGGGCGCGATCCAGCACCTCGCCGGCATGAAGGACTCCAAGGTCATCGTGGCGATCAACAAGGACGAAGAGGCGCCGATCTTCCAGGTCGCCGATTACGGCCTCGTCGCCGATCTCTACCAGGCCCTGCCGGAGCTTGCGGCGGAGCTGGGCAAGCTCGGCAAGTAACCGTCCGGCAAACTGGCGTTGCGTCACGATGGAGTCGCGGGCCCAATCGTCGTAAAAGAGCGCCGGACGAGCCGCAATTCGGACCAACGGGATGAAAGTCAACATTCGCAAAGTCGGCGTCATCGGGGCCGGCCAGATGGGCAACGGCATTGCCCACGTGTGCGCGCTCGCCGGCTTTCCGGTGCTGCTCAACGACGTGGCCCCGGACCGCATCAAGTCGGGCCTTGCCACCATCAACGGCAACATGGCGCGGCAGGTTTCCCGCAAGCTGATCAGCGAGGACCAGCGCCAGACCGCGCTCGCGCGCATCACGCCGGCCGAGGCGCTCGACCCCATGGCCGACTGCGATCTCGTCATCGAAACCGCGTCGGAAAAGGAAGACATCAAGCTCAAGATATTTTCCGCGCTGTGCCCGATCCTCAAGTCCGAGGCGATCATCGGCACCAACACGTCGTCGATTTCGATCACCCGGCTCGCGTCCTCGACCGACCGGCCCGAGCGCTTCATCGGCATTCACTTCATGAATCCGGTACCGCTGATGGAACTGGTCGAATTGATCCGCGGCATCGCCACCGCCGACACCACCTTCGAGAGCACCAAGGCCTTCGTCGCCAAGCTCGGCAAGACCATCGCGGTCGCCGAGGATTTTCCCGCCTTCATCGTCAACCGCATCCTGCTGCCGATGATCAACGAGGCGATCTACACGCTCTACGAAGGGGTCGGGAACGTCGAAGC
>DASPVJ010000072.1:0-2868 GCA_035622435.1 Xanthobacteraceae bacterium
GCGGCGCTCACCATGCGCGGCGACCTCGACATGTCCGCTTCCGCCTTCGGCTTCGCCGCCGGCATGTTCTTCTGGGGCTATTTCATCTTCGAAGTGCCCAGCAACGTGATCCTGGAAAAGGTCGGCGCGCGGGTGTGGATCGCCCGCATCATGATCTCCTGGGGCATCTCCGCCGGCTTGACCGCCATGGTGGTGGGCACGACGAGCTTCGTCGCGGTGCGCTTCCTGCTGGGCGTTTGCGAGGCCGGTTTCTTTCCCGGCCTGTTGCTCTATTTCACCTACTGGTTTCCCAGCCGCCATCACGCCCGCATCGTTTCCGGCTTCATGATCGGGCTGCCGATCGCGGTCGCCTTCGGCGCGCCGGTATCGACGGGGCTGCTCGGCCTCGACGGCCTGTTCGGGCTCAAGGGCTGGCAGGTCATGTACATCGCCGAGGCGATCCCGACCGTGGCGCTCGGCGTCGCGACCCTGTTCCTGCTCACCGATCGGCCGGAGCAGGCGAAATTCCTCGACCCGCAGGAACGCGACTGGCTCGCCGCGACCTTGGCGGCCGAACGCAAGGCCAAGGAGGCGGTGCGCACCTTCACGCTGTGGCAGTCGCTGCGCGACGCCAAGGTGCTGCTCCTGGCGGTGAACTATTTCGGCATCGTCACCGCCAGTCTCGGGATGCTGATCTTCATCCCGCAGATCATCGACTCGCTCGGCACTTTCAGCACCATGACGATCGGCTGGCTGACCATGATCCCCTATCTGTGCGGCGCGATCGCCATGGTGGGCTGGGGCCGCATGTCCGACCATAGGGACGAGCGGCGCTGGCATTTGCTGGCGGCGTGCATATTGGCCGCCGCCGGGCTCATCCTCGCCGGCATGACCATGGGCACCTGGTGGGCGCTCGCCGGCATGTCGATCGCCGCCATGGGATTCTACGGCTCCAAGGGACCGTTCTTCGCCATGCCGCCGATGTTCCTCAGCGGCACCGGATTGGCGGCCGGCATCGCCTGGATCAATTCGCTCGGCAATCTCGGCGGCTTCTTCGGGCCCTGGTATGTCGGCGTGATGAAAGACTGGACCAACAGCTTCGCCGGCGGCCTCTATGGGCTCGCCCTGACGGCGCTCCTCTCCGCCCTCGTGTGCGCGTTCTTCCTGCACATCCCCAATCGCACGGCGCCGACGGCGATGGCGGTCGGCGCCCCCGCAGCCTAAAGCGTGATGGCTTTTCTTCGAATCGCCATCCCGCTTTATCTTATTGTTGGAGCATGATGTTTTCCGAAAACCGGTACCCACCCCGCATCAAGTGCGGGGCAGGCTCTTTCGGCATCACGCTCTAGCGCCCGGCCTGGAGGACCCCATGACAACCGTCGCCACCCACGAGGACGCCAACGCGATCAATTGGTATCGCGAGCTCAGCCCGGTCGAGAAGCGCACCTTTTGGGCCTGCTTCGGCGGCTGGGCGCTCGACGCCATGGACGTGCAAATATTTTCGTTCGTGATCCCGGCGATCATCGCCGCCTTCGCCATCACCAATGCGGACGCCGGCCTCATCGGCACGGTGACCCTGTTCACCTCGGCGTTCGGCGGCTGGCTCGCCGGTGCGCTCGCCGACCGGGTCGGCCGGGTGCGCACCCTGCAGATCACCATCCTGTGGTTCGCCTTCTTCACCCTGCTGTGCGGCTTCGCCCAGACCTACGGGCAGCTCCTGACCTTCCGCGCCCTGATGGGGTTCGGGTTCGGCGGCGAATGGGCGGCGGGCGCGGTGCTCATGGGCGAAGTCATCCGCGCGCAGCACCGCGGCAAGGCGGTCGGCAGCGTGCAGAGCGGCTGGTCGATCGGCTGGGCGGTGGCCGCGGGGATGGCGACCCTGTTCTTCTCGGTGCTGCCGCAGGAGACCGCGTGGCGGGCGCTGTTCTGGGTCGGCGTGGCGCCGGCGTTCCTGGTGTTCTTCGTGCGCCGCTTCGTCGACGAGCCGGCGGTCTACAAAGGCACGTTGGAGCGGCTCGCGGCGCACGGCAGCAAGCCGAAGTTCACGGAGATTTTCTCCCCCGGCATCCTGGCGACGACGGTCCTGACCTCGCTTTTGACCACCGGCGCCCAGGGCGGCTACTACGCGATCTTCACCTGGCTGCCGACCTTCCTGCGCACCGAGCGCAAGCTCACCGTGCTCGGCACCGGCGGCTATCTCGCCGTCGTCATCCTCGGCTCGTTCGTCGGCTACCTCGTCGGCGCCTATCTCGCCGACCGCATCGGCCGCCGGGCGAACTTCATCCTGTTCGCCGTGTGCTCGGTGATCACGGTTCTCGTCTACACCCAGCTTCCCATCACCGACACGACGATGCTGTTCCTCGGCTTCCCGCTCGGCTTCTTCGCCTCCGGCATTTTCTCCGGCATGGGCGCGTTCCTGACCGAGAACTTCCCCACCCGCATCCGCGGCTCGGGCCAGGGCTTCGCCTATAATTTCGGCCGCGGCGTCGCCGCCTTGAACCCGACGTTCGTCGGCCTGTTGAGCGCGACCCTGTCGCTCGGCCAATCGATCGGCGTCTTCGCCATCATCGCCTACGGCATCATGATCGCCGCCGCGCTGGCGCTGCCGGAGACCAAGGGCCGGGAACTCACGGAGGGGTAACGGCACGACCGGACGGTCTTTTTTGACTTGGATCAATGCGTTTCGCACAATGCGGATCGTTGCTGCCGGGAGGACAGCGCGAGGGTTTTATGGACTACCACGACTATCTCCGCGACCAGGCCGTCCACTACCGGCAGCTGGCCGATGCCGCGCAGGATTCCACGATCAAAGCCGAGCTTCTGGAATTGGCGGCGATCTGCGAGGAGATCGCCAACAATATCGAAGATCGCATGACCGGCGGCTAGAGC
>DASPVJ010000073.1:0-6018 GCA_035622435.1 Xanthobacteraceae bacterium
GCCGCCGTGGCGCACCGGCCAGCTCGGCATTTTGAATTTTCCCGACGCCGGATGGTCGATCGTCTGCATGATGCCGCGCGCTTCGAAGCTCGGCTCGTTCTGCAATTCCATGGTGTCGTAGACCGCGCCGGCGGGCACGCCGGCCGAGCCCAAAATCCGCATCGCCTCGCGCTTGTCGTGGTTGCAGGCCCACGCCGCGATCATCGCGTCGATCTCCTCCTCGCGCTCGGAGCGCGCCGCCGGCGTATCGTAGCGCGGATCGCCGATCAATTCCGGATGGCCGATCACCTTGAGCAGGTTGTGCCAATGGGCGGGGTTGGCGCGGCTGGTATAGGCATAGACGTAGTCGTTCGGGCCGCCCGGCTTGCACTTGTAGATGCCGCTCGGCACCGTTCCGCCGGAGATGACCTTGGCGCCGTTGCGCTCGACCGCCTTGCCGAACACCGAATTGGTGGCGAGCGCCACCCGGATGTACTGCAGCATGGCGTCCTGCATGGCGAGTTCGAGCCGCTCGCCCCGGCCGGTGCCCTTGCGGCGGTAGAGCGCGCCGAGGATCGAGATCGCCATCAGCATGCCGGTGCCGGTGTCGCCGAGCGTGCAGCCGGGCTTGGCCGGCGGCCCGCCGCGCTCGCCGGTGATGCTCATGACGCCGCCGGTCGCCTGCGCGATCATGTCGAAGGCGAGGTTGTTCTCGTACGGGCTGCCCTTTCCGAACCCTTTGACCTGGGCGTAGATGATGCTCGGGTTGATCGCCGTGATCACGTCGTAGCCGAGGCCGAGCCGCTCGATCGCGCCGGGCGCGAAGTTTTCCGCGAACACGTCGGCGTGCCGCGCCATGTCCTTGATGATGTCGAGTCCGCGCGGGGATTTCAGATTGACGGTGACCGACTTTTTGTTGGCGTTGAACAGCATGAAATAATAGGAGTCGCTGCTCTTGCTCGGACCGCGAAAGCCGGTGCGGCCGGGCTCGCCGGCCTTGGGGTTCTCGATCTTGACCACTTCGGCACCGAGGAAGGCGAGCGCCTCGGTGCACGACGGCCCCGCCTCGAATTGCGTGAGATCGAGCACCCGCACGCCCGCCAAGCAGTCCGCAACGGCCGCATCCGCCTGCACCATCGTCTCGTTCATGACCGTCTCGTTCATCCGGCAACCCTCCCGTTGCGGCGTTCTCGCTGGCGCGCCGGCACCGTAGCCCTACCATACAAGCGGGATTTCGGCCGCACCAGGGTTCGGGTATGATCCCACCGCGTGACTCCCATGACAAAAACCCCGCGCCCACACGCCCGCCGGGCGCCGATCGGGCGCGCCGTGCCACTCTCATGCCGATGACCGCCGACGGCCTTGGTTCCATCGATTGCGACGTGCACCCCACGGTGCCGGACATCAAGGCGCTTTATCCCTATCTCGACGAGGTGTGGCGCGAATCGACCGAGACGCGCGGCATCCTCTCGTTCGAATCGACCAGCTATCCGCCCAACGCCCCGATCACGGCGCGGCCCGACTGGCGCGACGCCAACGGGCAGGCGGCGACCAGCGTCGCCGACATCGGCCGCCAGGTGTTCGACCGCTGGCGCTCGTCGATCGCCATCTGCAATTGCCTCTACGGGGTGCAGCTCGTACTCAACGAAGACATGGCGCTGGCGTTCACCCGCGCGCTCAACGACTGGATGGTCAAGGAATGGCTCGACCGCGACCCGCGGCTGCGCGCCTCGATCGTGGTGCCGATGCAGAACGTGGAGAGCGCGGTCGAGGAGATCGAACGCTGCGCCGGGGACCGCCGCTTCGTGCAGATCCTCGTGCTCGCCATGCAGGAGGCGCCGCTCGGGCGCCGGCAATTCTGGCCGATCTATGCGGCGGCCGAGCGCCACAAGCTGCCGCTCGGCATCCACGCCGGCTCGAGCTACCGTCACCCCGTCACCTCGCTCGGATGGCCGAGCTATTACGTCGAGGACTACGTGGCGCAGGCGCAGGGCTTCCAGTCGCAGGTCGCGAGCCTGATCTCGGAAGGCGTGTTCGCCAAGTTTCCTGCGCTGAAGGTCGTCCTGATGGAATCCGGCGTCACTTGGGTGCCGGGCTTCCTGTGGCGCTTCTCCAAGTACTGGCGCGGGCTGCGCTTCGAGGCCCCGTGGGTCGACCGGCCGCCGGACGAAATCATGCGCGAGCACTTCCGCCTGACCCTGCAGCCGTTCGACGCGCCCGCGGCCCCCGGCCTGGTGGAACGGGCGATCGAGCATCTGCGTTGCGACGACATGCTGCTCTATTCCTCGGATTTTCCCCACTGGCAGTTCGACGGGGACGACCCGGTCCCCGCCGGCATCCCGCCGGCCTTGCGCCGAAAAATCCTGGTGGAGAATCCGGTTGCGACCTATGATCGCCTCAAAGGTCCCGAGGAGGCCGCCCGATGAACGTCGAAGTGCGAGAACCCCTGCGCGCCGCCAAGAGCAAGCTTTCGATCGTCGATTGCGACATCCACCCGAGGGCGATGCTCGAGGATTTGCGGCCCTACCTGAGCAATCATTGGTGGCACTACGTCCAGACCTACGGGCTGCGGCCCCGCCACGGCCACGTCAAGGGTTATCCGTTCCCCAAGCCGACGCCGCTCGCTTCGCGCCGCGACGCTTGGCCGCCGGGCGGCGGCCCGCCGGCAAGCGACCTCGACTTCACCCGTCAGCAGCACCTCGACTTCTACGGCATCGAGTACGGCATCCTCAATCCGCTGGCGCCGAGCGGCCAGGGCGACCAGAACGCCGGCCTGAGCGCGGCGCTTGCCTTCGCCCTCAACGAATGGCAGGCGGCCGACTGGGTGCGGCGCGAGCCGCGGCTCAAGGCCTCGGTCGTGGTGCCCTATGAGGACGCCGAGGCGTCGGTCAAGGAAATCCGCCGCCGCGCGGGTGACCGCGATTTCGCCCATGTGCTGCTGCTCAGCCGCACCAGCGAGGCGCTCGGCCGCCGGCGCTACTGGCCGATCTATCAGGCGGCGGTCGAGACCGGGCGGCCGGTCGGCATCCACGTGTTCGGCTACAGCGGCTGGGCCATGACCGGCACCGGCTGGCCGTCGTTCTATCTCGAGGAAGGGGTCGAGAACGCGACCACGACCCAGACGCTGATCGCCAGCCTGATCATGGAAGGCGTGTTCGAGCGCTATCCCGACCTCAAGGTCGTGCTGATCGAGACCGGGTTCGGATGGCTGCCCTCGCTCGGCTGGCGGCTCGACAAGCACTGGGAGCGCATGCGCGACGAGGTTCCGCACGTCAAGCGCCCGCCGTCGGAATATCTGCGCCAGCACTTCTGGGTATCGACCCAGCCGATGGAAGAAACCGACAAGCCCGATCACTTGATCGACGTGATGGAATGGATCGGCTTCGACCGGCTGCTGTTCGCCAGCGACTACCCGCACTGGGATTTCGACGATCCGTTCCGGTCGCTGCCGCCGAGTCTCAGCGAGGCGCAGCGCCGCGCCATCTACGCCGACAACGCGCGGGCGCTCTACAGGCTCGGCTGATGGCACGGCACGTCGTCGCGCCGGTGGGCGAGATTCCCGCCGGCGGATTAAAGCTCGTGTCGATCGCCGGCCGCGCCATCGTCGTGTTCAACCTCGCCGGCGAGTTCTTCGCGCTCAACAACCGCTGTCCGCACCGGGGCGGGAGCCTGTGCCAGGGCAAGCGCACCGGCCTCGTCGAATCGCCGCAGCCCGGCGAGTACCGCTATTCGCGCCGCGGCGAGATCATCCGCTGTCCCTGGCACGCGTGGGAATTCGACATCCGCACCGGCCGCTCGTGGTGCGACCCGCAACGGCTCCGCGCGCGGCAATACCCGGTGTCGGTCGAGCCGGGGACGAAGCTGGTCGAGGGCCCCTACAAGGCCGAGACCTTCGCGGTGAGCGTCGAGAACGACTACGTCGTCGTCGAGGCGTGAGCGCCGCGGCGGCTGGCGCTTGCCAGAACAGGCCGGCAGTTTGACGTCGTCGATGGCGTCGCGCCGCCCTATCTGCCGCCCGAACGGTTTCTAGGCTAGCCTTCCCCGTCGGCTCTCAGGAGAGAACCCATGTCCACTTCGACCTGGATCGTCCTCGGCGTGATCGTCGTCCTCGCGCTGTGGATCGTGTCGGTCTACAACGGCCTCGTCGCCATGCGCCAGCGGGTCGGCCAGGCCTTTGCCGACATCGACGTGCAGCTCAAGCAGCGCCACGACCTGATCCCCAACCTGGTCGAGACCGTGAAAGGCTATGCGGCGCACGAGCGCGGCACGCTCGAAGCGGTGATCCAGGCGCGCAACACCGCGATGGCGGCGCAGGGTCCGGCACAGCAGGCGGCCGCCGAGAACATGCTGAGCGGCGCGCTGCGCCAGCTGTTCGCCCTGTCTGAATCCTATCCCAACCTCAAGGCCAATACGAATTTCCAGGAGCTGCAGGCGGAACTCACCGACATCGAGAACAAGCTCGCCGCCGCGCGCCGCTTCTTCAATAATTCGGTGCAGGAGTACAACACCGGCATCCAGCAGTTCCCGGCCGCCCTGTTTGCCGGCATGTTCGGCTTTGCGCCGCGCGAATTCTTCGACGTCGGCGAGGAGCGCAAGACCCTCGACCAGGCGCCGCAAGTCAAGTTCTGAGCGCGTTTTCGAGCAGTCGGCCGGATCGGCCATGGAACACGCCTACGGCCTCTACACCCACATCCAGGCGAACAAGCGCCGGTCGATCGCGTTGCTGATCGGGCTGTTCTTCCTCGTCTACGTCATGGTGTTCGCCGGTGCGCTCGCCGCCGAGGCGCTCATGGGCGACGCCTCGCTCGAATGGCTCCTCGCCCGCGCGCGGCAGGATTTCATCACCGCCATGCCGTGGGCGACGCTCGGCACCGCGGCCTGGATCCTGATCGCCTACAAGTTCCATCAGTCGATGATCGACGCGATCACCGGCGGCCGCGAGGTCACGCGCCAGGAGGAGCCGCGGCTGTGGAACCTGCTGGAAAACCTGTGCATCTCGCGCGGCATCACCATGCCGAAGCTCAAGGTGATGGAAAGCGATGCGCTCAACGCTTTCGCGACCGGCATGAACGAGAAGCAATACGCCATCACGGTGACGTCGGGGCTGCTCGCCGCGCTCGACGATGCCGAACTTGAGGCGGTGCTCGGCCACGAACTCACACATATCCGCAACGGCGACGTGCGCATGCTGGTCATTGCGGTGATCATCGCGGGCGCAATTGCGTTCTTCGCTGAGATGTTCTTCCGGCTTTGGTTCTACGGGGGCTTCCGCGGGCGGCGGGCGAGCGATGGCGAAAGCGATCGCGGCAGGGGCGGAAATTTCATCGCGGTGGCGATCGCGGTCGTGCTGGTGGGGATCGCCTGGCTGCTTTCCAGCGTGATCCGGTTGGCATTGTCGCGCTCGCGCGAATTTCTTGCTGATGCCGGCTCGGTCGAGCTGACCAAGAACCCCGATGCGATGATTACGGCGCTGCGCAAGATCGAAGGCCGCGGCGAGCTTGCGGGCGCGACTTCCGCCGTGATGGAAATGTGCGTCGATAATCCGCGCGAGGAATTCACTGATCTGTTTTCGACCCATCCCTCGATTGAGGCCCGCATCAAGGCATTGGTCGATGTGATGGGCGGGCATGACCCCGGCCCATTGGCGCTGCCCGGCTCGGAGGAAGAGACGCAGACAGACGCGCTGCCGGGACCGGCGGGCCCGTGGGGCGGAGCGGCCGAGCAGCCGGCGCAGCCGGGTGCGCCATCAAGTGGCCCTTGGGGCCAGGCGCCGGCGGAACCGGCTGCACAGCGCCCGTTCCTTCCCGATCGGCCGCCGATCGATCTCGGTGCGCCGCTGGCAGCGCCGCCGAGCAATGACGGGCCGGCCGGGCCATGGGGGAAGCCGGAGCATTGACGCCTCGCCTGCTCTCATTGCTACGCCACGATCCCGAATCCGGCCACAGCAAAATGATGGTCGAAGGGCCGCGTCAGGGCTCATCGTAAATGGTGTCGTGCTCGACCGACCTGTACTTGATCTCACCATCCCAGATAGCGACC
>DASPVJ010000074.1:0-2911 GCA_035622435.1 Xanthobacteraceae bacterium
CGCGCGCGCAAGCCGACCGTCGCGGCGGTCGCGGGATTTGCGCTCGGCGGCGGCTGCGAGTTGGCGATGATGTGCGACCTGATCATCGCGGCGGACACCGCGAAGTTCGGCCAGCCGGAGATCAAGCTCGGCGTCATCCCCGGCATCGGCGGCACCCAGCGGCTCACCCGCGCGGTCGGCAAGGCCAAGGCCATGGACCTGTGCCTCACCGGCCGCATGATGGACGCGGCGGAGGCCGAGCGCGCGGGCCTCGTCGCCCGCGTGGTGCCGCTCGCGAGCCTGATGGACGAGGCCGTCAAGGTCGCCGAGACCATCGCGTCGATGTCGCTGCCGGTGCTGATGATCGCCAAGGAGAGCGTCAATCGCGCGTTCGAGACGACGCTCGCCGAAGGCATCAGGTTCGAGCGGCGGGTGTTCCACTCCCTGTTTGCGACCGCCGACCAGAAGGAAGGCATGGCGGCGTTCATCGCCAAGCGGCCGCCGCAGTTCGAAAACCGCTGAAATCCTACGATTGACGTCTTATGTGAGCATGTGGGTCAGCGAGGGAGCGCAATGCTCACGTCCGACGAATTGGAACGTTACGCGCGCCATATCGTGCTGCGCGAGGTCGGCGGGCCCGGCCAGGCGGCGCTCGGGGCCGCGCGCGTGCTCGTCGTCGGGGCCGGCGGGCTCGGCGCGCCGGCGCTGCTCTATCTCGCCGCCGCCGGCGTTGGCACGCTGGCGATCGTCGACGACGATGCGGTCGCGCTGTCGAACCTGCAGCGCCAGGTCATACACGGCACGCCCGACATCGGCCAGGCGAAGACCGAGAGCGCCGCCGCCGCGATCCATCGGCTCAATCCGCACGTCAAGGTCACGACCCACGCGGTGCGGCTTGACCCCGACAATGCGCTCGCCCTCGTCGGCGACAGCGACATCGTGGCCGACGGCTCGGACAATTTCGCCACCCGCTATGTGGTGTCGGACGCGTGCTACTTCGCCAAGCGGCCGCTGGTGACCGCCGCGGTCGGCACGTTCGACGCTACGCTGACCACCATTCGCGCGCACGAGCGCGGGCCGGACGGCCGTCCCAACCCGACTTATCGCTGCCTGTTCCCGGACCCGCCGCCGGCCGGCACGGTTCCGGCCTGCGCCGAAGCCGGCATCCTCGGCGCGCTCACCGGCGTCGTCGGCTCGCTGATGGCGCTCGAAGTGATCCGCGAGATCGTCGGCTTCGGCGAGGGCTTGGTCGGTCGGCTGCTGATGATCGACGCGCGCGCGCTGCGCTTCGAAACGCTTCGCTACGGCTGGGATGAAAATAATCCGTTGTCAGGCAAGCATCCGAGCATACGAAGCGCGGATGTCGGATACCAGATGACGGATGTCGGATGACGGATGACAGATGACGGATGATTCTGTCATCCGACATCTGACCTCTGTCACTTCGACCAAGTCGCGATCGCGAGCGTGCCGCGCATGATCGACCATTTGTTGTCGGCTGTGTTGAGCACCCCGAAACAATTTTGCGGCGCGCCCTTCCAGGTGGTGCAATAGCCGTCCTTCGACAGCTTCCAGGTGCCCTCGCTCTTGGCGCCGGTCTTGCCCACCGGCTCGCGCGTCATCTTGCCGTCGGGCGTGAACGTCATCTTGTAGCGGACGCCCTGGGGCGTCGACGCGGTGAACGGCTCGCCGTTGAAGAACGTCGCCTGGATTTCGCTCGGGGTCAGTTTGCTGCCGCCGAGAGCGGTCGTGGCGATGAGGAGGGCGGCGGCGATACCCACGAGCGCGGCGCGCATCGGTGCACCTCCCGGGTGAGTCCTCGCGGGATCATAGCTTGTTGCCGCGGCGACGAAAGCGCTACTTGCTGCCGGTGGGATTGGCGCCCGCGTCGGGCTCGGGGGCGGTGCCTGGCGGCTCGGCCGGCGGACAGGGCCCGATGCAGAACTCCACGCCGTCGCTGTTGCGGTAGCGGTCCTGGCCGGTGCGCTCGTAGTCGACGCAGCGGCGCTTGTCGACCGGGTCGTGCGCGCCGCGGCGGCAGATGCGGCCGTTGTCGATGTCCCAGATGCCGCGCACGATCAGCCCGGCGCCGGCGAGCACCGCCGTGCCGTCGGGAAGGTGCACGGTGCACAGCGCCTTGCCGGCGAGCGGGCCGGTGGTCGGCGTGCCGCACAGCGGCATGCCGACGAGTTCGCGGCGGAACTCGTCGACCGTAACGGGCTCGGCGAGGGCCTGGTTGGCGCCGACGAAGGCGGCGGCCAGGGCGGCGATGCGGACGATGGTGCGTGGGGACATGACGGGCCGGACTGGATGGGGGAGCATGATCTTTTCCGAAAACCGGTACCCACTTTTCGGGATCATGCTCCAGGGGATCACAGCATCGACGGCAGCACCCGGTCGGGCGGGCGGTGGCCGTCCATGAACGTCCTGATGTTGATAATGACTTTTTCGCCCATGTCGATACGGCCTTCCATGGTGGCGGACCCCATGTGGGGCAGGAGCACGACCTTGCCGGCGCGGGCAAGGCGCAGCAGCTTCGGGTTCACGGCCGGCTCGTGCTCGAACACGTCGAGGCCGGCGCCGGCGAGTTCGCCCGCCTCGATCATGCGGGTGAGCGCGTTCTCGTCGATCACCTCGCCGCGCGCCGTGTTGACGACGTAGGCCTCGGGCCGCATCAGCTTGAGCCGGCGCGCGGAGAGCAGGTGATAGGTCGCCGGCGTGTGCGGGCAATTGATGGAGATAATGTCCATCCGCGCCAGCATCTGGTCGAGACTCTCCCAATAGGTTGCGTGCAGCTCCTCCTCGAGGCGCGGCGCCACGCGGCGGCGGTTGTGATAGTGTATCTTGAGTCCAAATGCCTGGGCACGCCGCGCCACCGCCTGCCCAATCCGGCCCATGCCGACGATGCCGAGCCGCTTGCCCCAGATGCGGT
>DASPVJ010000075.1:0-22284 GCA_035622435.1 Xanthobacteraceae bacterium
TCACGGAACGGCTCGACGTGCGCACGCTGTGCCTCGCGCGCGAGACGCTCGCCTGGCACGACAGCCTCGCCGACTTCGCATTCGCCATGCAGGGGCTCGGCACCGGATCGATTTCGCTCTACGGCACGCCCGAGCTGAAGGCGAAATACCTCCCGCCGGTCGCCGCGGGCCGGCGCATCGCGGCGTTCGCGTTGTCCGAACCGGAGGCGGGCTCCGACGTCGGTGCTTTGGCGACGACGGCAGCGGCCGACGGTCCCGGCCATGTGCGCCTCGACGGGACCAAGACCTGGATTTCCAATGGCGGCATCGCCGACCATTACGTCGTCTTCGCCCGCACCGGCGAGGCGCCGGGCGCCGGAGGGTTGTCGGCCTTCGTCGTCGATGCCGACGCGCCCGGCCTCTCGATTGCCGAGCGGATCGAGCTGATCGCGCCGCACCCGCTGGCGACGCTGGCGTTCGACGGCTGCCGCGTCCCGATCGCGAACCGTCTCGGCGCCCCGGGCGAAGGGTTCAAGGTGGCGATGGCGACCCTCGACATCTTCCGCTCGACCGTCGCCGCCGCGGCCCTCGGCCTGGCGCGCCGCGCGCTCCACGAGGCGGTCGAACGCGCCGCCACGCGCCGCCTGTTCGGGGCGCGGCTCGGCGACCTGCAAATGACCCAGGCCGCGCTCGCGGAGAGCGCCGCCGAGGTCGATGCCGCCGCGCTGCTCGTCTATCGCGCCGCCTGGACCAAGGACCAGGGCGCAGCCCGCGTCACCCGCGAATCCTCCATCGCAAAAATGTTCTCGACCGAGATGGCACAGCGGGTCATCGACCGCACCGTCCAGCTGTTCGGCGGCCACGGCGTGCGCGTCGGCGTCAAGGCCGAGGCGCTCTATCGCGAGATCCGCGCCTTGCGCATCTACGAGGGCGCGACCGAAGTGCAGAAGGTCATCGTCGCGCGCGAACTCCTCAAATTGCGCGAGGCCGCGCAACGCCAAGCGGCGGAATAGAGATGCTGACGAAAAAGCAGGGAGACCATCGATGAAGCTCGACGGCAAGACGGCGCTGATCACCGGAGGCGCATCCGGCATCGGCAGGGCGACCGTGATGGAGTTTGCGCGCTGCGGCGCCACGGTGATCTGCGCCGACATCGACGCGAACAAGGGCGCGGAGGTCGCCAAAGAGGCGGGGGCGGCGAAACTCGCGGTCGACTTTGCCGCCGTCGACCTCGCCGACTCCGCTTCGATCCGCGGCTGCGTCGCCGACGTGCTCAAGCGCCATCCCCGCATCGACATCCTGGTCAACGGTGCCGGCTGGGGCGAAATGCAGGCGTTTCTCGACAACAAGCCGGACTACATCGATCGCCTGCTCGCCATCAATCTCGGCGGCCCGGTGCACCTCACCCAAGCTTTGCTGCCGACGATGATCGCCGCCGGAAAGGGCAGGATCGTCAGCGTCGCCAGCGACGCCGGGCGGGTGGGGAGCACGGGCGAGACCGTCTATGCGGCCGCCAAGGGCGGCATCATCGCCTTCACCAAATCCCTCGCCCGCGAAGTGGCGCGCTATGCGATCAACGTCAACTGCGTCTGCCCGGGTCCGACCGACACGCCCATGCTGGCGACGCGGCCGGAGAAAGTGCGCGACGCCTTCATCCGCGCCACCGCCTTCCGCCGGTTCGCCAAACCCCAGGAAGTAGCCGACGCGATCCTGTTCTTCGCCAGCGCGCGGGCCGACTACATCACCGGACAAATCCTCAGCGTCAGCGGCGGGCTCACCTTCGCCGGCTGACCCGAAGGCCTGAAAGGAGGGAGACCATGAACGATACAGCCAAGCGCTTCCATCCGCCCCACGACGACTTCGCCACCTTCAAGGCCAGGCATTTTCTCTGGCAGCTCGACGGCAAGGTGGCGACCGTCACGCTCAACCGCCCCGAGCGGAAGAATCCGTTGACGCTCGAGTCCTATGCCGAGTTGCGCGATACCTTCCGCGACCTCGTCTATGCCGACGACGTCAAGGCGGTGGTGGTGGCCGGCGCCGGCGGCAATTTTTGTTCCGGCGGCGACGTGCACGAGATCATCGGGCCGCTGGTGGAGATGCAGCGGGCGGGCGACATGGGCGGGTTGCTCGCCTTCACCCGCATGACCGGCGACTTGGTCAAGGCGATGCGCGCCTGTCCGCAACCGATCGTCGCCGCGGTCGACGGCGTCTGCGCCGGGGCGGGGGCGATTCTCGCCATGGCCTCGGACCTGCGGCTCGGCACCGCGCGCAGCAAGGTCGCGTTCCTGTTCGTGCGCGTGGGGCTCGCCGGCGCCGACATGGGCGCGTGCAACATGCTGCCGCGGATCATCGGCGCCGGGCGCGCCGCCGAGTTGCTCTACACCGGCCGCGCCATGGACGGCGGCGAGGCGGAACGCTGGGGCTTCTACAACCGGCTGTGCGAACCGGAGACGCTGCTGGCCGACGCGCAGGCAATGGCGAAGTCGCTCGGCGACGGGCCGACCTTTGCCCATGCCATGACCAAGCGCTGCATCCATCACGAATGGAGCATGGGCATCGACGACGCGATCGAGGCGGAAGCGCAGGCGCAGGCGATCTGTATGCAGACCAAGGACTACGAGCGCGCCTACGAGGCCTTCGTCAAGAAGGCCAAGCCGGCGTTCGCGGGCGACTGACGTCCATGCCCGCGCGCGTCCTGCTTCCTCCCGGCTGGCGGCCGCCGATCGGCTATGCGAACGGCATCGAGGCGCCGGCCGGGCGCGTCGTCTTCATCGCCGGCCAGGTCGGCTGGGACGCCGAGCAGCGCTTTCACAGCGAGGAACTCGTCCCGCAGTTCGAGCAAGCGCTCACGAACGTGCTTGCCGTGCTCGCCGAAGCGCAAGGGTTGCCCGAGCACATCTGCCGCTTGACCGCCTACTGCATCGACAAGCCCGCCTACCTGCGCGGCCGGGCGGAACTCGGTCGCGTGTGGCGGCGTTTGATGGGCACCCACTACCCGGCGATGAGCATGATCTTCGTGGCCGATTTGCTCGATACGCCCGCGAAGATCGAGCTCGAGGCGACCGCGGTCATTCCGGCCTAAAGCGTGATGGCTTTTTCTTCGAATCGCCATCCCGCTTTAGCTTATTGTTGGAGCATGATGTTTTCCGAAAACCGGTACCCACCCCGCATCAAGTGCGGGGCAGGCATTTTCGGCATCATGCTCGAGGGTCGGCAAAAGCGCCGACGCCGTCATACTTGCGGCGTGCCGCGCCGGATCAGCAATCGATGATGTCCGCACCCGAGTTCCGCGCTGGTCGCGTGGCCGCGCGCGTGAAGCTCGGGATAGAGGAATGAAAGCTCCTGGTCGCTCAAGACTTCCATCACTTCGCCGGGATGCATCTGCTCGAGCAATTCGAGGACGCGCATGACCGGTTCGGTCGGCGGCAGCCCGCGGTTGTCGAGCCGCACGGTCGGTATCGCCCATGCGGCGGGCGCGCGCGGCGGCGCGGCGGGCTCGGGTTCGCTCGGCGCAGGCCCGATGCGGGTGAACAAAACTTCCCAGTCGTCCTGCTCCAGCCGATGCGCTTCGTGGGAAAACTCGTTGCCGCCGAGTGCTTCGAACAGCGGGATCGACTCGCAGCCGGCGAGCACCCGCAGCACTTCGCCCGGCCTGAGGCCGGAAACCTCGCGCATCACCAGCGCGAACGGCTCCCCGCCGATGTGCGGGATCGAACGAACGTCGACCGTCCACGTATGACCGGCCATGGGCAGACCCTCGCGGAACCGCCGGCGATCTTGCACGCGCGGTCCAAGGTCGCTTTGATCTAGGTCAACGATTGCCGCCGGAGGACGCCGCCG
This sequence comes from Xanthobacteraceae bacterium, assembly GCA_035622435.1. Lineage (GTDB taxonomy): Bacteria > Pseudomonadota > Alphaproteobacteria > Rhizobiales > Xanthobacteraceae > AP-16. Next base: position 3,820 of record DASPVJ010000075.1, read on the forward strand.
CGGCCTCCGCTTCGCCCAGATAGGCCCGGCGCACTTGCGCATCCGCGCGGATCGTCTCCGGCGCGCCCGAGGCGAGAACGCGGCCTTCGAGCAGCACGGTGATGCGATCGGCGAGCGCGAACACCGCTTCCATGTCGTGCTCGACCAAGAGGATCGTGTACGCGCGCTTGAGCTCGCGCAGCATCGCCACCGCGCGCTGGGATTCCTCCGGTCCCAATCCGGCCATTGGTTCATCGAGCAGCAGCATGCGCGGGGAGGTGGCGAGGGCCATAGCGATCTCGAGCTGACGGTGCTCGCCGTGGCTCAGCTTGGAGCACGGCACGTCGGCGCGGCCGTCGAGGCCGACGCGCTTGAGCGCCGCAAGCGCCGGCGCGCGCAACCGCGGTTCGCGACGCGCATCGCGCCAGAACCGAAACGAGTGCCCCGCGTGCGCCTGAACCGCAAGCGCAACATTATCGAGGACGGTGAAATCGAGAAACAGCGACGTGATCTGAAACGAGCGCGCCAGGCCGAGCAGGCTGCGGCGGTGGGCGGGCAGCGCGGTGATGTCGCGGCCGGCAAACCGGATCCAGCCCGAGTCGGGTGGAATTTCGCCGGCCAGTTGCCCGATCAAGGTGGTCTTGCCGGCGCCGTTCGGGCCGATGACCGCGTGCAGCTCCCCCTCGCGCACCGCGAATTGGATGTCGTCGGAGGCGACGATGCCGTGAAAGCGCTTTGACAGGCCCTCGACTTCGAGCAGCGCGCCGTTCACCGATGATCCCCCGAAGCCGGACGTTTTTGGCCGAATCCCGCCGGCTGTTCCCGTCCACCGCCAGCGGACGACACAGGCTCCCCCGCATAATGCGACTGCATCGCGTTAGCGATCAATAGCACCGCCTCGACCGCCGGCGGACAGCATGCGCCGGCGGTCGTCGGTCGGTCATCGCGCTTGAACCAAACATGGCGCCGTTCGAGGTCGCCTTGTTTGACCTGGATCAATGATCGCCCTTCGCTTTCATTGCAGCGTTTTTGTGTCGACGCCGCCGGCTGATGTGCACCGGCAGCACCTGGTGGCGCGATCCGTCAATCCGGGAACACGAGTGCAACAGGGAGGAAGACCCATGACGCGCAGGGGCATCGTGACGGCACTAGCGGCCGTGGCATGCGGCGTCCTGGCTGCGGGCGCCGCGTTCGCCCAGGACGTCAAGATCGGCTTGATCGTGCCGCTGACCGGCCAGCAGGCCTCGACCGGCAAACAGATCGAGGCCGCGGCGCGCCTCTACATGCAGCAGCATGGTACGGAGGTCGCCGGCAAGAAGGTCGAGTTGATCGTCAGAGACGACGCCGCCGTCCCCGACAACACCAAGCGCATCGCGCAGGAACTCATCGTCAACGACCACGTGGCCGTCATCGCCGGCTTCGGGGTCACGCCGGCCGCGCTGGCGGCAGCGCCGCTCGCCACCCAGGCGAAAGTCCCGGAGATCATCATGGCGGCGGGCACGTCGATCATCACCGAACGTTCGCCCTATATCGTGCGCACGAGCTTCACCCTCGCCCAATCGGCCACGATCATCGCCCAATGGGCCGCCAAGAACGGCATCAGGAAGGTGGCGACGCTCGTGTCAGATTACGCGCCGGGCGTCGATGCGGAAACTTCCTTCAAGGAGCGTTTCGCCGCCGGCGGCGGGATCGTGACCGAATCGTTGCGGGTGCCGCTCGCCAATCCCGATTTCGCGCCGTTCCTGCAGCGCGCGCGGGATTCCAGCCCGGAAGCCATTTTCATATTCGTGCCCTCGGGCCAGGGCGGCACGCTGATGAAACAATTTGCCGAGCGCGGGCTCGACAAGGCGGGCATCAAGCTGATCGCCACCGGCGACGTGACGGACGACGACCTACTGCCCGGCATGGGCGACGCGGCGATCGGAACCGTGAGCGCGCACATGTACTCGGCCGCCCATCCGTCGGCGGCCAACCGCGCCTTCGTCGAGGCGTTCGCCAAGGCGAACCCCGGCGTGCGGCCGAACTTCATGGCGGTGGGCGGCTATGACGGCATCCACCTGGTCTACGCGGCGCTGCGCAAGACCAACGGCTCGACCGACGGGGACGCGCTGGTTGCCGCCATGAAGGGCATGGCGTGGGAAAGCCCGCGCGGGCCGATCTCGATCGATCCGGACACGCGGGACATCATCCAGAACATCTACGTGCGCAAGATCGAGAGGGTGAACGGCCAGCTCTATAACGTCGAGTTCGAGACCATCGAGGCGGTCAAGGATCCGGTCAAGGCCGCCAAATCGTGAAGCTTCGGCGCCGGCCGAACCGGCGTTTCGATGCGGCGTTCGCGAACCTTTCATCTCCGACCCACCGGGGGATCGGCGTGCTGACGGTTGCATTCGACGGCATCGCCTACGGCATGCTGCTTTTCGTGCTCGCGTGCGGTCTCGTCGTCACGCTCGGGGTGATGAATTTCGTCAACCTCGCGCACGGCGTCTTCGCGATGGCCGGCGGCTACATCGCGGTCGTTCTGGTCAATCGCCTCGGGTTTTCCTTCTTTGCCGCCTTGCCGGTCGCTTTCCTGTTCGCCGCGCTGCTCGGCCTCCTGCTCGAGCAAAGCCTCTATCGCCGCGTCTACGCCAAGAGCCCGCTCGACCAGGTTCTGTTCACGATCGGCCTCGTCTTCGTGTCAGTCGCGGCGGTCGACTACGTCATAGGGTCGCAACAGCAGTTCGTCGATTTGCCGGGGCCGCTGCAGGGCCAGTTCGAGCTGTTTGGCGTCGGCATCGGCCGCTATCGCCTTCTGATCGTCGTTCTCTGCGGTTTGATCGCGCTCGCGCTGCAATTCATCCTCGCGCGCTCGCGCTTCGGCAGCCGGCTGCGCGCGGCGGTCGATGATCCGCGTACCGCCCGCGGGCTCGGCATCAACGTCGGTGCGGTGTTCTCGGCCACCTTCGCGGTGGGTTCGGGGCTCGCCGGTCTCGGCGGCGCGCTCGGCGCGGAGATCCTCGGACTCGATCCGACCTTTCCGCTCAAGTTCATGGTGTACTTTCTGATCGTCGTCTCGGTCGGCGGCACCACCAGCGTCAGCGGCGCGTTTTTGGCCTCGCTGCTGCTCGGCATCGGCGACGTTGCCGGCAAGTATTACGTGCCGAAATTCGGCGGGTTCGCCATCTACACGATCATGATCGCGGTGCTGATCTGGCGGCCGCGGGGCCTGTTTGCCCGGGGAACCGCGCGATGAGCACGGCCGAAATCTCGCACGGCGCGTCTTCCCTCGCCGACGTCGGCCGCAGCTTGACGGGCGAGGCGCGCTGGGGTCGCTGCGAAATCGCGTTCTGGGCCGTCGCCCTGGCGTCGGTGTTCCTCTTGCCCGGCCGGCATTTGATCCTTGCCGAGATCGCCATCCTCGGCCTGTTTGCCCTCTCGCTCGATCTCATCCTCGGTTACGCCGGGATCATCTCGCTCGGCCATGCCGCCTATTTCGGCTTCGGCGCCTACGCGGCCGGCCTGCTGGCGATCCACGTCGTCGCCGAACCGGTGACCGGCCTCGTCATCGCCGGCCTTGCCGCCGCGCTCCTCGGCTTCCTCACAAGTTTTCTGGTCCTGCGCGGCTCCGACCTCACCCGGCTGATGGTCACGCTCGGCGTCGCCTTGATGCTCAAGGAGATCGCCAACCAGCTCGCCTGGCTCACCGGCGGGGCCGACGGCCTGCAGGGAATCGTCGTGGCGCCCGTGCTCGGCCTGTTCAGCTTCGACATCACCGGGCACGTCGCCTATGTCTACTGCCTCATCGTGCTGTTCGTGCTGTTCCTCGGCGCCCGCCGCCTGGTCAATTCGCCGTTCGGCCTGTCGCTGCGCGCGGCGAGAAACAATCCGCTGCGCGCGTCCTCGATCGGGATCGGCGTCAATCGGCGGCTGGTGGCGATCTACACCATCGCCGCCGGCTACGCCGGCATCGCCGGGGCGCTGCTGACGCAAACCACGGCGTTTGCGTCCATGGACGTGTTGTCGTTCGAGCGCTCGGCCGACCTCCTGCTCGTGCTCATCGTCGGCGGCACCGGCTACCTCTACGGCGGACCCGTCGGCGCCATCCTGTTCAAGCTGATGCAGGACTGGCTTGCCGGCCTCACGCCGCAATACTGGCAGTTCTGGGTCGGCTGTCTGTTCGTGCTGATCGTGCTCGTCGGCCGCGAGCGGATGATCGATTGGATCGGGCCGGTGCGCGCGGCGCTGCGGCCGATCGGCGCGCATTTGGCGGCAAGGCTCCAGGTCGCCCGGGACGCGCGGAAATGACCGCGGCGCTGGAAACGGTCGGGCTGCAGAAGCGCTTCGGCGCCGTCGTCGCCACCAACGACGTGTCGCTCAAGCTCGAGCGGGGCGCGCGCCGCGCGCTGATCGGGCCCAACGGCGCCGGCAAGACCACGCTGATCAATCTGCTGACCGGGGTGCAAGCGCCGACCGCCGGGAAAGTGCTGCTCGACGGCCGCGACATCACCGCGCTGCCGCCGCACGCGCGCGTGCAGCTGGGCATGGCGCGCACCTTTCAGATCAATCAGCTGTTCGGCGAGCTGACGCCGGTGCAGACGATCGGCCTCGCGATCTCCGAGCGGATGGGACGGGGGATGGACTGGTGGCGGGTGGTGGGCTCGAATCCGGGCGTCATCGAACGAATCGGCCAGCTGATCGGGCGCTTTCATCTCGATGACGTGATGGACGCGCCCACCGTCAGCCTGCCTTACGGCAAGCAGCGGCTCCTGGAAATAGCGCTCGCCATCGCCTGCCGGCCGCGCGTGCTGCTGCTCGACGAGCCCGCGGCCGGCGTTCCCGAGGCGGAGCGCCAGGAGATACTCACGACGATCGCCGCCCTGCCGCGCGACGTGACCGTCCTTTTGATCGAGCACGACATGGACCTCGTGTTCAGCTTCGCCGAACGGATTTCCGTTCTGGTGAACGGGATGTTGTTCGCGGAAGGGTCGCCCGAGGAGATCGGCGGCAACCCCGATGTCAGGGCGATCTATCTCGGGGACTCGGTCGATGGCTGACCTGCTGGAGATCGAGCGGCTGACCGCGGGCTACGGCAAGGCCGTGGTGCTGAGCGAGATTTCGCTTTCCGTCGGCGAGGGCCGGAGCCTCGCAATCCTCGGCCGCAACGGCATGGGCAAGACGACCCTGCTGAACACGATCATGGGAACCACCCGTCACGTTTCCGGCTCGATCGGGTTCGACGGCCGCGACATCGCGCGGCTGCGTCCCGACCAAAGGGCGCATTGCGGGATCGGCTGGGTGCCGCAGGAGCGCAACATCTTCAAGTCGCTCACCGTCGAGGAAAATCTGACCGCGATCGCCCGGCCGGGGCCGTGGACGACGGCGCGGGTCTATGAATTGTTCCCGCAGCTGGCGGAGCGCCGGCGCAATCGCGGCGATCAATTGTCCGGCGGCGAGCAGCAGATGCTGGCCATCGGCCGCGCGCTCGTCCTCAATCCGCGCATCATCCTGCTCGACGAGCCGACCGAGGGGTTGGCGCCGATCCTGGTCGAAGAGGTTCTCACCGCGTTACGGCGCCTGATCCGCGGCCAGGGCATGGCGGCCATCATCGTCGAGCAGCACGCGCGCAAGGTCCTCGGCATGACCGATTGTGCGGCGATCCTGGAGCGGGGAACGATCGTTCGCCAGGGCGCGAGCGCCGCGCTCATGGCCGACCCGGCGATCCTTGAAACCTACCTCGGGGTAACCGCGTCGGGACGCGGCCGCGCCGGCATTGACGTTTAGGGCCGCGTCGCGCGTGCACGGAGGACATTGACATAGGTCAAGGTCGGGTTGCCGCAATTCAATTAAAGCCTCGATCGAGTTTGGTAAGGGCAAACAAAAAAGGTCCGGCACAAGCGTGCCCCAAGGAGGCTCATGATGAAACCGCTGCAAGCAGGCTTCGGCGCGCTGGGCGCCGTCGTGCTCATGCTGACGGCCGTCGGCGCGGCCTCGGCAGAGGTCAAGATCGGCTCGGTGCTTTCGGTCACGGGGCCGGCGTCGTTTCTCGGCGATCCGGAAAAGCGCACCCTCGAGATGTACGTCGAGGCCATCAACGCCAAGGGCGGCGTCAACGGCGAGAAGCTCAAGCTCGTCGTCTACGACGACGGCGGCGACGCCAACAACGCGCGCACCTTCGCGACGCGGCTGATCGAGGAGGACAACGTGTTCGCCATGGTCGGCGGAACCACCACCGGCTCGACGCTCGCCATGATCCCGGCGTTCGAGGACGCGCAAATCCCGTTCATTTCGCTCGCCGGCGCGATCCAGATCATCGATCCGGTGCGCAAGTGGGTGTTCAAGACGCCGCACACCGACAGGATGGCGTGCGAGAAGATTTTCGCCGATCTCAAGCGGCGCAATCTGACGACCATCGCCATGATCTCGGGGACGGACGGGTTCGGCAAATCGATGCGCGACCAGTGCGTGGCGGTGGCGCCCAAGGCCGGCATCACCATCGCCCACGAGGAGAGCTACGGCCCGCGCGACAGCGACATGACGCCGCAACTCACCAACATCAAGGGCACGCCCGGCGTTCAGGCCGTGGTCAATCCCGGCTTCGGCCAGGGCCCCGCAATCGTGACGCGCAACTACCGCCAGCTCGGCATCGCGTTGCCGCTCTACCAGAGCCACGGCGTCGCCTCCAAGGAGTTCATCGAGCTTGCCGGCGCGGCGGCGGAAGGCGTGCGGCTGCCGGCCGCGGCGCTGCTGGTCGCCGACAAGCTCGATCCCAACGACCCGCAAAAGCCGATCGTGACCAGCTACGCCCGCACCTATCAGGGAGAGACCGGCCGGGCGGTGTCGACCTTCGGCGGCCACGCCTACGACGGATTGATGATCCTGGTACAGGCCATGCAGCGGGCCGGCGGCCCCGACAAGGCCAAGGTGCGCGACGAGATCGAGAAGACCAAGGGCTACATCGGTACCGGTGGCGTGGTGAACATGACGCCGGCCGATCACATGGGGCTCGACCTTACCGCATTCCGCATGCTCGAGATCAGGAACGGCGACTGGACGCTGGTTAACGACAGCGGCAGCTAGAGCGCCGGGGGCCGGCGCGCCGATGGCCCAGTTTCTGCAGTTCGCCTTCTCGGGCGTCACCGTCGGGGCAATCTACGGGCTCGTCGCGCTCGGCTTCACGCTGATCTACAACGCCTCCGAGGTCGTGAACTTCGCCCAGGGCGAGTTCGTGATGCTCGGCGGCATGACGACGGTGTTCCTTGCGCTTGCCGGCGTGCCGCTGCCGCTCGCCGCGCTGGCGGCCGTCGTCATCGCCGTTGCGGCGGGCCTGGCGCTGCATCGCTTCGCCATCGAGCCGGCGCGCGGCGCGACCCCGGTGATTCTCATCATCATCACCATCGGCGCCTCGATTTTCCTGCGCGGGCTGGCGCAGGTCGTGTTCGACAAAAGGTTCCACAGCCTGCCGCCGCTGTTCGGCTCCGAGCCGATCCGCGTTGCCGACGCCAGCATCCTGCCGCAAAGCTTGGTCGTGCTCGCCGGCGCCGGCGTCATCGTGGTGCTGCTCGGCGCCTTCACCGGCCGCACGTTGTTCGGCAAGGCGCTGATCGCCACCGCCGCCAACCGCCTGGCGGCGCTGCTGGTCGGCATCGATACGCGGCGGATCGTCGGCTTCTCCTTCGCCGTCTCCGCCGCCATCGGCGCCGTCGCCGGCATCCTGATCACGCCGATCACGCTGACGAGCTACGACGTCGGCACGTTGCTGGCGCTCAAGGGGTTTGCCGCCGCCATGCTCGGCGGCATCGGCAGCGCGGCCGGCGCTGTCGTCGGCGGCCTCATCGTCGGGCTGATGGAGGCATTCGCGGCCGGGTACGTTTCTTCCGCGTATAAAGACGCGGTGGCGTTCCTGGTCATTCTCGCGGTGCTGTTCGCGCGCCCGCAGGGCGTGTTCGGCAAGGCGAAGCCGGAACGGGTGTGAGGATGCGCAAGCTCCTCGACCATCGGCTGGCGATGATCGCGCTCCTCGCGGCGATCATCGTCGCCCTGCCGCCGTGCTTCCCGTCGGCCTACTATTATCGTATCGCGGCGCTGGTGTTCGTGTATGCGCTGGCGGCACTCGGTCTCAACCTGCTGATGGGCTTTGCCGGGCAAGTGAGCCTGGGGCACGCGGGCTTCATGGGCATCGGCGCCTACGCGGTCGCCATCGGCCCGGCGCAGTTCGGCGTGCCGTCGTGGCTCGCCGTGTTCGTTGGCGCCGCGCTCTCCGGCGTCGTCGCCTTCGTCGTCGGACGGCCGATCCTGCGCCTCAAGGGCCATTATCTCGCCGTCGCCACCCTCGGCTTCGGGCTCCTCGTCGCCATCGTTTTCACCAACGAGACGCGGTGGACCGGCGGCCCGGACGGCATGACGGTCGCGCGCCTGATGCTGTTCGGCCGCACCCTGTCCAGCGCCCAAAGCTGGTACTGGATCGCGGCGATCGCCTTCGTCGCCGCAGCGACGCTCGCGCTCAACCTCGTCGACAGCCCCACCGGGCGCGCGCTGCGCGCCATCCACGACAGCGAGATCGCCGCGCGCGTGCTCGGCGTCGACGTCGCGCAAAAGAAGCTGGCGATCTTCGTGATTTCGGCGCTTTACGCCTCGGTCGCCGGCTCCTTCCTGGCGCTGCTCAACGGCCACGTCACTCCGGAAGTCTGCGGGTTCCTGCGCTCGATCGAGCTGGTCGCCATGGTCGTTCTGGGCGGAACCGGGTCGGTGCTGGGCTCGCTCGTCGGCTCGGCGGTGCTGGTGGTGGTGCCGCAGGCGCTCACCGCCGTCCATGAGTACGAGACCATGGTGCTTGGTCTCGTCATCATGGGATTCATGATCCTGCTGCGGCACGGCGCTGTGCCGACGCTCGCCGCGCGAGTGGGAGTGCGATGGACGTGACGATTCTCGACATCCGGCGGCTGTCCATCGCGTTCGGCGGCGTGCGCGCGGTTGACGAAGTCAGTCTCTCCGTTGCGGCCGGAACGGTGTTCTCCATCATCGGGCCGAATGGCGCCGGCAAGACCTCGCTGTTCAACCTGATTTCCGGGATCTACACGCCGCTCGACGGGCGCGTTTACCTCGCCGGCGTGGACGTCACCGGCTTGCTGGCGGATCGGCTGGCGCGGCTCGGCCTGTCGCGCACGTTCCAGAACCTGCAGATTTTCTTCCGCATGACGGTGCTGGAGAACGTGATGGTCGGCTGTCACCGGCACGAACGCACCGGCATTTTCGCCGACCTCCTGCACCTGCCGTCGGTGGGGCGGCAGAATCGCGCGACGCGGGACCGGTCGCACGCGGCGCTCGCACGCGTCGGCCTCGCCGCCGAGGCCGACCGGCCGGCCGCAGCGCTGCCCTACGGCGCGCTCAAACGCCTGGAGATCGCGCGCGCGTTGACAACTCAGCCGCGGGTGCTTCTGCTCGACGAGCCGGCGGCCGGCTGCAACGCGGTCGAGACCGCGGAGATGGCCTCGGTCATCCGCGGCATCGCTGGTGACGGCATCACGGTGGTGCTGGTCGAGCACGACATGCGGCTGGTGATGAACATCTCCGACCGTATCCACGTCCTCGCCAACGGGCGCACGCTCGCCGAAGGCACCGCCGCGGAGGTGCGGGCGAATCCGGCCGTCGTCGAAGCCTATCTCGGCGCGGATACGTCGCGGGAGGCGATCCGTGCTCGAGCTTGAGGAGGTCCGTAGCGCCTACGGCCGCATCGAAGTGCTGCACGGCGTATCGCTCGAGGTTCGCGCCGGCGAGATCGTGGCCCTGGTGGGCGCCAACGGCGCCGGCAAGAGCACGCTGCTCAAGGCGATCTCCGGCGTCCAGCCGATCACTAACGGCAGAATGCGCTTCGCCGGCGAGCCGCTGGAGCGCGTGCGCGCCCATGCGCGCGTCGGGCTCGGGATCGCCCAGGTCCCGGAAGGCCGTCAGTTGTTCACGCCGCTGTCGGTCGAGGATAATTTGCTCCTCGGCGCCTGGGTGCGCCGGTCCGCCCCGCCGGCTTCGCAGCTCGACCGCGTCTACGCGCTGTTCCCGATGCTGGCGGAGTTGCGCAAGCTCGCAGCCGGCAGCCTCTCCGGCGGCCAGCAGCAGATGCTCGCCGTCGGACGCGCGCTGATGGCGGGTCCGCGGTTGCTGTTGCTGGACGAGCCGTCCATGGGCCTGGCGCCGATCCTGGTCGCTCAGATCCTGGAGATCCTTGGACGGCTCAAGCGCGACGGCGTCACCGTGCTGTTGGTTGAGCAGAACGCGCGCGCCGCCCTGAGCATCGCTGACCGCGGCTACGTCATGGAGACCGGCCGCGTCACCGCGTCCGGCTCCGCCGGCGCGCTCCTCGCCGATAATCGCGTCCGGGCAGCCTTCCTGGGCCTCTAGGCCGGGTTTTGACCTGCATCAAAGCGCCCCCGACGCGGCGCGCGAACAATGCGGGGAAACCGGCAAAGCCGCTCAGGGCGACGGGAGGAACGGATGAAAGCCACGCTCCGTCCGGGACTGTCGCGGGTCGGTCGTATCGTCGTCGACCGCGACCGCAGCATCGGCTTCATGGGCGAGGAAGGCCGCGTCTACGGAACCCCGGCTCTCGTCCTGGATATCGAGCACACCTGTCGCGATCTGCTGCTCGAGCACGCCGATCCCGGCGAGGATTCGGTCGGCATGGAGATCGCGCTTCGCCACATGGCGCCCACCCTCCTCGGCATGGGCGTAAAGATTACCGCCACCGTCACGGCGATCGACGGGCGCAAGATTTCCCTCGCCATCGCCGCCGAGGACGACGTGGAGCCCATCGCCACCGGCACCCATACGCGCTTCGTCGTCGACGTGAAAAAGACGCACGAGCGTCTCAAGGGGAAGGCGGCAAGGCGCAGCGCTCCGGTCGGATAGGGGCAGCACATCATGCCCGCCCCGGCTCCCCGCACCCGCAACGTCTCGACCTACTGCTATCAGTGCGTCGCCGGCCCGGATTTGCTCACCGTGCGGGTCGAGGACGGCGCGGCGACCGAGATCAGCCCCAATTTTGCGGCGGCGGAGATTCATCCGGCCGGCGGCAAGGTGTGCGTCAAGGCGTTTGGCCTGGTGCAGAAGGCCTACAACCCGCACCGCATCCTCCATCCGATGAAGCGGACCAACCCGAACAAGGGCCGCGGCGAGGATCCGGGGTTCGTCCGCATCTCCTGGGACGAGGCGCTTGCGCTCGTCGCCGCGAAGCTCAACGAGGTGCGCGCCAAGGGGCTGCTCGACGAGGAGGGATTTCCGCGCGTCGCCGCGAGCTTCGGCGGCGGCGGCACGCCGACCGCCTACATGGGCACGCTCCCGGCGTTCCTGGCGGCGTGGGGACCGGTCGACATGAGCTTCGGCAGCGGCCAGGGCGTGAAGTGCTACCACTCCGAACATCTGTACGGCGAGCTTTGGCATCGCGGCTTCACCGTCTCCCCGGACACGCCGCTGTGCGACTATCTCGTCTCCTTCGGCGCCAACGTCGAAGCCTCGGGCGGCGTATGCGGGGTCAAGCGCCATGCCGACGCGCGCAAGCGCGGCATGAAGCGCGTACAGATCGAGCCGCATCTCTCGGTCACCGGCGCGTGCTCGGCAGAATGGATCCCGATCAAGCCGAAGACCGACTCGGCGTTCCTCTACGCCATGATCCACGTGCTGTTGCACGAGCAGCCGCGCGAACGGCTCGATTTATCCTTCCTCAAGCATCGCACGTCCTCGCCCTACCTGGTCGGTCCGAACCGCTTCTTCCTGCGCGATCCGCACTCGCGCAAACCGCTGGTCGTTGACGCCAGCGGACGCACTGTCCCGTTCGATACGCCCGGCATCGATCCCGCGCTCGAGGGAACCTACGCGGTCGACGGCATCGAGGTCGGCCCCGACGGCGAGCTGACGAGCCACCGCGCCGTCGAGGCGAGGCCTGCCTTCGCCCGTCTGGTCGATCACGCGAAGCCGTATTCGCCCGAATGGGCGGGCCCGATCTGCGACGTGCCGGCGCCGACCATCCGCCGCATCGCCAACGAATTTCTCGATCACGCCCGGGTCGGCGCGACGATCGATATCGAAGGCGAAACGCTGCCGCTGCGGCCGGTATCGATCTCGCTCGGCAAGACGGTGAACAACGGCTGGGGCGGCTACGAATGCTGCTGGGCGCGCACGCTTCTTGCCTGTTTGGTCGGGGCGCTCGACGTGCCCGGCGGCACGCTCGGCACCACGGTGCGGCTCAACCGTCCCGCCGACGACCGCTGGTCGAGCGTCAAGCCCGGCCCCGACGGCTTCATGGAATATCCCATGAACCCCACCGGCCGGAACGAGTGGATGGCGCGGCCGCAGGTGCGCAGCGCGCATCGCACGCTCGTGCCGCTCGTCTCCAACTCGCCGTGGAGCCAGGCGCTCGGGCCGACCCACCTCGCCTGGATGATGCAGAGCGAGCAGTTCAAAGGCCTGCCGCCCGCTTCGCCGCCCGACGTGTGGTTCGTCTATCGCACCAATCCGGCGATCTCTTTTTGGGACACCAAAGCGGTCGGCGCGGCGATGGCGCGGTTTCCCTTCGTCGTTTGCTTCGCCTACACGCGCGACGAGACCAATCACGTCGCCGACGTGCTGCTGCCCGATTGCACCGACCTCGAAGGGCTGCAGCTCCTGCGCATCGGCGGCACCAAATACGTCGAGCAATTCTGGGACACGCAGGGATTTGCGCTGCGTGATCCCGCGGTTCCCGCGCAGGGCGAAGCGCGGGATTTCACCTGGATCGCGACCGAGCTGGCTGAGCGCACCGGGCTCATCGAAGACTACAACAAAGCGATCAACCGGGGTGCCGCCGGCGTGAAGCTTGCCGGGGCGAACTACGACTTCTCGCTCGACCCTAACAAGGCCCACGACGTCGAGACCGTGTGGGACGCGGTGTGCCGCGCCGCCAGCGCCGAACTCACCGACGGCGCCGCCTCGGACGGCCTCGCGTACTACCGCGCGCATGGCTTTCGCGTGAAATCCTTCCCGCGGCTCCACTGGTATCTCTACCCCGCGCTCGTCGCCTCCGGCCTGCGCTTCGAGCAGCCCTACCAGGAGCGGCTGTTCCGCACGGGTAAGGAACTCGGGCGGCGCCTGCACGAGCAGGGCATTATTTGGTGGGACCGGCAGCTCGATGAATACGAGCCGTTGCCCCATTGGCACGATCTCGCTTGCCTGTGGGAAGAGGCGCTGGCGCGGCATTTCAAAGTGCGCATCGACGATTACCCGTTCTGGCTGATCACCGCCCGCAGCATGCAGTACTCCTGGGGCGGGAACGTCGGCATTCAGCTCATCAAGGAAGTCGCCGACAATGTCGCCGGTCACGGCAGCGTGGTGATGAACCACGCCGCCGCCGCACGGCTCGGCATCGCCGACGGCGATCGCGTCGAAGTGCGTTCGCCGCTCGACCGCACCGAGGGGCGCGTGCTCTTGTGCGAGGGCATCCGTCCCGACACGCTGCTGATGATCGGCCAGTTCGACCACTGGGCGACACCCTACGCCAAGGATTTCGGCGCGCCGAGCATGAACGCGCTCATGCCGATGCTGCTGGATCTCACCGACGCGACCGGGTCGGGCGCGGACCTCGTCAAGGTCGGGGTCACCCGGCTGGAGGGCCCGCGATGACCCGCTGGACCATGGTGGCCGACCTCGAACGCTGCGTCGGCTGCCAGACCTGCACCGCGGCCTGCCGCCACGCGAATGCGACCGCGCCCGCCGTGCAATGGCGCAAGGTGCTCGACATCGAAGCCGGGATCTTTCCCAACGTCAGCCGCACCTTCGTTCCGGTCGGCTGCCAGCATTGCGCCGATCCGCCGTGCATGCACGTGTGCCCGTCGACCGCCACGCGCCGGCGCGCGGACGGCATCGTCACCATCGATTACGACATCTGCATCGGCTGCGCCTATTGCGACGTCGCCTGTCCGTACCAGGCGCGCTTCAAGGTCGATGCGCCTCGCCTCGCCTATGGCAACTTGGCCATGGACTACGAGATCGAGCGGGAAGAGCCGCGCCGCATCGGCGTGGCGCAGAAATGCACCTTCTGCTCGGACCGAATCGACTTCGGCCTCGCCAACGGCTTGACCCCGGGGCTCGCCCCGGAGGCGACGCCGGCCTGCGTCAACGCCTGCATCGCCGATGCGCTCCATTTCGGCGACCTCGACGATCCGGACAGCAACGTGTCGAGGCTGCTGCGGGCGCAACAGCATTTCCGCATGCACCAGGAACTCGGTACCGAGCCCGGCTTCTACTACCTCTACGGCGCGGCGGACGCGGCCGAACGGGACGATCCGGCGCCGGCAGCGCGTACGGAGCCGGTGGCGCTGCGCACCAGGGGCGTGGCGCCCTGGCATCAGCAGCACTGGGACTGGAAGGCCGCCGCCAACTTCATCTGCGGCGGCGCCGGCGCGGGTTTGTTCGCGATCGCGGCGGCTGCGAGCCTGGCCGGCTACGCGCTTTACCCGCTCGGGCTCGTCGCGCTGGCGCTGGTCGCGCTCGGACTGTTCTGCGTGCTGATGAAAATCGGCCGGCCCTGGCGCTTCGCCTACGTGCTGCGCCAGCCGCGACGCTCGTGGATGGCGCGCGAAGCCTGGATCGCCTGCGCCTTCTTGCCCCTGGGCCTTGCCGCCGCGTGGTTCGATGCGCCCGCGCTCGCCCTCGCCGCGGCGGTCGTCGCGCTCGCCTATCTGTTCAGCCAATCCATGATCCTGCAGGCGGCGCGCGGCATTCCCGCCTGGCGCACGCCGCTGATGAGCCCGCTGATCGTCGCGACCGGCTTGGCCGAAGGCAGCGGCCTGTTCCTCGTCGCGGCGGCGGTGTGGCCGCCGCTGCGGCCGGCGCTCGTTGCGGCCGTGATCGCCGCGATGGTCGCGGCCGCGTTGCGCGCCTTCATCTGGCACGCCTATGCCGCCGCGCTGACGCGCGAGGGCGCGCCGGCGCAAAGCGTCTCCGCGCTCGACGCATTTGCGCCCTGGCTCTTCGCGCTCGGCCTCGCCTTGCCGCTGGGCGCGATCGTCGCGGGATTGGCATTCGCCGCCGCCGCGCCGGTTCTGTTCGTGCTCGCCGGCGCCGCCATCGCCGCGGCCGGCGGCGAATTGAAGTTCATCCTGGTTACGCGCGCGGGGTTCAACCAGGGCTTTGCCATCGCCCACACGCCCGCGCGCGGGACCGGCAGGACCGGGCCGGCGGTGAAGCCCGGATGGACGTGATCGAAGGGGTGGAGAGAGAACCATGAGGACGCAAAAGAAAGCCCGCGCGCCGGACGTTTTCATGTTCGACCCGGCCGTGGAAACGATGCCGCGCGACGCGCTCGTCGCGTTGCAGACGAGACGCGTGCGCCAAGCGCTGGCGCGCGCCTACGCGAACGTGCCGCAGTATCGGCAAAAATTCGACGCCGCCGGAATAAATCCGGGCGACTTCAAGCGGCTTCCCGATCTCGCGCGCTTCCCCTTCAGCATGAAGGCGGATCTGCGCGACACCTATCCGTTCGGCATGTTCGCGGTTCCGCCCGGCGACCTGCGGCGCATCCACGCCTCCTCGGGAACCACCGGCAAGCCGACCGTGGTCGGCTATACCGGCGGCGACCTGGAGTGCTGGTCCGACCTGATGGCGCGCTCGCTCGCCTGCGCCGGCGCGCGGCCGGGCGACATCGTGCACAACGCCTACGGCTACGGCCTGTTCACCGGCGGGCTTGGCGCGCACTACGGGGCGGAGCGGCTCGGCTGCGCAGTCGTCCCGGTGTCCGGCGGCGGGACCGAGCGCCAGGTGACGCTGCTCATGGACTTCGGCGCCAGCGTGCTGTGCTCGACCCCGTCCTACGCGCTCAACATTGCCGAGGTCGCCGCCGGCATGGGCGTCGACCTGCGGAATTCCAAGCTGCGCATCGGCGTGTTCGGGGCGGAGCCGTGGAGCGAGGCCATGCGGCGCGATCTTCAGGCGCAGCTCGGGCTCAAGGCGGTCGACATCTACGGCCTCTCGGAAATCCTCGGGCCGGGCGTCGCGGCGGAGTGCGAGGTCGCGCAGGCCGGATTGCACGGCTGGGAAGACCATTTTCTGTTCGAGGTGATCGATCCGGAGACCTTGCAGCCGCTGCCGATCGGCGCGGCCGGCGAACTCGTCGTCACCACGCTCACCAAGGAAGCGCTGCCGATGATCCGCTACCGCACGCGCGACATCACGCGGCTATCCGACGAGCCGTGCGCCTGCGGCCGCACCCATGTGCGCATCATGCGGGTCACCGGACGCGACGACGACATGCTCATCGTGCGCGGGGTCAACGTCTATCCTTCCCAGGTGGAAGCGGTGCTGGTCGGCTTTCCCGGGCTCGCGCCGCACTATCAGCTGGTGATGACGCGCGACGGCGTGCTCGACAGCATGACGGTGGAGGTCGAACTGGCGCGCGACGCCTCTCTGGATGAGGCCGCGCGCGCCCGCAAGGCGGCCGAGGTTGTCCATCACATCAAATCGCTGATCGGGGTGACCTGCACGGTCGCGGTCAAATCGCCCGGCGAGGTGCCGCGCTCGCAGGGCAAGGCGGTGCGGGTGAAGGATTTACGCAAGCAGGCAAATTGAAGCGAACACAGCGAGGAGTATGAAACAAACTCGCCGTCATCCTGAGGGCGAGCGCGACAAAGTTGCGCGAGCGTCTCGAAGGATGGCCACACGCACCGAGTCTGCTTCCATCCTTCGAGACGGCCGCTCGCAAAAGCGAGCGGCCTCCTCAGGATGACGGCAGAGTGTTTGGCGCCGCTACGGCGTTATTTCTCTTCGGGTAGCTTGTAAGCGGCGGCTTCCTTTGCCAGCGCGGCCCAGTCGTCCGGGGGACGGCCTTTGCGCAGCATGCTGCCGAAAACACGATACGGATCGGTGCCGCCGCCGGCTTTGCGCAGCGTGCTCTCGTCATTGACCCAAGCATAAATAATGACACCCGCCTGCGAACTATAGCGGAAGAACAGGCGGAAACGGCGGAGGAACTTCGCGCGGCGCCAGTGCCGGCGAGCCGGCCCGAGCGTGTTGCCGAGATCATACGCCGCCGCGCCGGGGTCGCGCGGAATCTGCTGCTCGACGAGTTCGACGATTCGTTTGAGCAGCTTCGCTTTCGGATGATGGCTGAAACCGCCGGGGTCGGTCCTTTGCAGGCGCGACCTCGGCTACCAGAGCATCGAAGGGCTCACTGAAAGCAAGATGAGCGAAGAGCCTCCAAACGGGCTTGCGAGGCGCCTTTGTCGTCACAGAGTCACGTCATCAGGAAGCTTATCGTCATCGCTCGCCTCGACGTCCTTGGTCAGCGACCGCGCCTCGTCGATGCGGGTCGCCGAAAGCGGCTTGATGCGCGCGGGCGACTGCGCGATCTCGCGGTCGAGAAAACTCAGGAAGGCGGCCATGATCGGATCCTGAGCCTCAACAGCTTGATTTTGGCTTCTAGTGGACATTTAGATGCCCAATATCGAGTTCAACGCATTTGTAGTCGCACGCAATAAGCGCCGGGGTCATTTGCTGAGAAAGAACACGAACCTTAAATTCGTATGCGCTCTGCAATTGTCTCGCTAAAGCGGTCCCACAAGTAAATGCATCAGATTTATCCGATCCGACCAAAATTGAAATGCCGTTTTCAGTTACTTGCGAGGCGTCAACGTTATTTGAAACTTGATTCCAGTGGGCAAAGTCCAACAGTGGTTGCAATAATGCCCAAAAATACTCTGATTGAGAATCTCGTGTTAAACCAAGCGTGAATGAACACGTAAGGTGCTCGCCGTTAGATGCTTTTGTGCCATTACGTAGACTATGCACAAAGCGAAGCTGCTCTGCTTGGGGCTGAACTGATGCTAATTGCCCTCGGAGGCGTTGATTCTCGGCGACCAACTGGGGGTCGGGGTATGAGAACGGCCATCGGTGCTGTTCAACAAATGGCGACAGGACTAGCACCTGCAAAAAAACCACAAAAACGGCGACAATCCAATTTGGATTCAGTGTCTGAAGAAGCGCCTTGAATTGGTCCCTATGTACAAGCACGGCGATCAATGCCCCCAAGCCGATGAGGGCGACCAGCGCGTGTCCATAATTTCCGGCAATAACGTTCGTGACGAAATCCAAGCCAAAGCCGAGTGCGAGGATTCCCCAAACCGTATTCGGAATGGCCTCGTGCCATGATTTAGGCCACCACGACCCGTCCTCAGCCATGATTGTTCCTCCAATGGGGTCTCGCCCCTTGGTAGACTACCATGGCTAGAGTATCCCGGGCTCGCCCTCGCAATGACGTCTCAATCCTGCGCCACCGGCTCGTCGGAGTCGGCTCCCCACCCCTCGCGCGGCGCCGGGTACCGGCGCATGAGCCGGTGCACGAGGTTCACGTGCTCGGCCTCCTCTTCCATGAACTCCTCGGCGAGCTTCTTCACCTTCGGGTCCTTGGCGCTCGCGGCCACCGCGGTGAAAAAATCGAGCGCGCGCTGTTCGCCGCCGAGCGCGAGTTCGAGCGCATGCCACGGCGTC
>DASPVJ010000076.1:0-4427 GCA_035622435.1 Xanthobacteraceae bacterium
CTCCTGGATTGCCTCGTCGCCCTTCGGGCACCTCGCAATGACGGCCTTAGTTCGAGCCGTCGAGCAGTCTACGGGCAATCACTTGCGCCTGGATCTCGGCGGCGCCCTCGAAAATGCTGAGGATGCGGGCGTCGCATAGCAGGCGCGAGATCGGGTATTCGAGCGCAAAGCCGTTGCCGCCATGGATCTGCACCGCGTTGTCGGCGGCCGCCCAGGCGACGCGCGCGGCCAGGAGCTTGGCCATGCCGGCCTCCAGGTCGCAGCGCCGGCCGGAATCCTTCTCGCGCGCGGCGTAATAGGTGATCTGGCGCGCGATCATGATCTCCGCCGCCATCATGGCGATCTTGTCGGCGACCCGCGGGAAGGCGATGAGCGGTTCGCCGAACTGGACGCGCTCCTGGGCGTAGCGCAAGGCGAGGTCCATGGCCGATTGGGCGACGCCGACCGCGCGCGCGGCGGTCTGGATGCGCGCCGACTCGAACGTCTGCATCAGCTGCTTGAAGCCCTGGCCCTCGACGCCGCCGAGCAGGTTCTCGGCCTTGACCTCGAAGCCGTCGAAGCCGATTTCGAACTCCTTCATGCCGCGATAGCCGATCACCTCGATCTCGCTGCCGGACATGCCGGGCGCCGGAAACGGATCGCCGTCGCTGCCGCGCGGCTTCTCGCCCAGCAGCATGGAGAGGCCGCGATAGCCCTTCTCGCGCGGGTTGGTGCGCACCAGCAGCGTCATCAGATCGGCGCGCACCGGGTGGGTGATCCAAGTCTTGCTGCCGTGCACGCGGTACACGCCGCCGCTGCGTTCCGCGCGGGTTTTCAGCGACGCGAGGTCGGAGCCGGTGTTCGGCTCGGTGAAGACGGCGGTGGGCAGCACTTCGCCGGCGGCGATCCGCGGCAGCCACTTCTCTTTCTGCGCGTCGGTGCCGCTGCCCAGGATCAGCTCGGCGGCGATCTCCGAGCGCGTGCCCAGCGAGCCGACCCCGATATAGCCGCGTGACAGCTCCTCGGAGACCACGCACATGGATTCCTTGCCGAGCCCCATGCCGCCGTAGGCCTCGGGAATGGTGAGCCCGAACACGCCGAGCTCGGCCATGTGGTCGATGATGTCGAGCGGAATGTAGCTGTTGGTCAGGTGCCATTCGTGCGCGTGCGGCTTCACTTCGCTTTCGGCGAACTTGCGCATTTCCTCGCGCATCGCGTCGAGGGTGTCGTCGAGCCCGCAGTCGCCGACGGTGACGCCCTGGCGGTCGGTCATCAGGCCGATCAGCCGCGCGCGGCTCTCGGCGTCGTTGCCGGAGGCGATCAGCGTCTCGACCGCCGGCGTGACGCGCGCCGCGACCTGATCCGCCGACAGGCCGAGGTCGGCCGGCCGCACGATCTCGCCCTGGCTCATGGGAATGCCGCCGAGCATCTGCGCCAGGTATTCGCCCAGCCCGATCCGCACGACGAGTTCCTCGATCGCCCCGAGGCGTCCGGCGGCGCGCATGCGCTCCGCGTAGGCGGCAAGCTGGCGCACCGCCTGGGCGTAGGTGGCGATCCAGGCAAGCCCGTGGGTCGCCCGTTGCTCGCGGTCGATCAGCCGGCCGGACACTCGGCCGTCGACCGCCACGCGGCGGCGCACCGCGAGCGTCGCGTCGGCGAGCAGCCCCTCGGCGGCCGAGGCGGCGGCGTGCGCGTTCGCGACGAGGTCGCGGCCGGGATCGGGGCGCGTAGCGGCGACGGGCATCCCTGAGACCTCCCTCGGGGCGGACGTTCGCAAACGATCCGCCTGAAACATTACGCGTGCACTGCACAAAAAGCGAATCCGCCGGCCGCCTGAACGGACGCAAAAGGGCCGATTGGCGAGAATTTTAACCAAAATGAGCTTGCATGCCGGCCGATGCCTCGGCCGAGCGGCGGTCGAGCCGCGGCCGGTTCCGGTTCGGCCGCGCGTGTGCGAGCGAAACCATGCCCCTCCCGCGCCTGAGCGCTCTCTTGCCGTTTCGCCGCTTTCGCATGGCCATGTCGGTGCGGGCGCGCATCGCGGTCGTGGCCCTGATCCCGGTCGTCGGATTCGCCGCCAACGGCCTCAACTTCATGTCGAGCGAACATGAGGCGGAGCGCGCCTTCAACAGCGTCAGGCGCGCCGCCATGCTGGCGGAGGCGAGCCGCGACTTCAAAGGTGCGCTCGCCACCATGCAGTCGAGCGCCCGGGATATGGCGACCCGCCCGGCGCGAACGCTGATCAAGGATTTCCAGGACGCCTACGACTTTGCGCGCGACAGTCTCGATCGCGTTGCGGCGGCCGTGGGTCCGGCGGAACGCGCGGACATCGATGGCCTGCGCGATCGTGTGTCGCGGCTCAAGGACAGCTTCACCGCCCTGCAGGCGTTGCAGGAAAGCTTCGGCCTGGCGGAAACGGAGGGCATTCGCGGGCGCATGGTCGCCGGCATGGCGGGGGTCGAGCGCCTGATCAACGCCGGCCTGCACGAGTTTTCCGATCGCGACGCCGAAACGCTCATGTTGTCGCTGGTCGTCATGCGCAAGCTCGAGGCCGACTTCCGGCTCACGCATTTGCAATACCTGCAGCAGATGTTTTCCGCCGAAGTCGAAAAATTCGACGCGCGCCTCGCCGCGAGTGTGGCCCCGGAGGCCGTCAAGGCGGAGGCGCGCGCCCGGGTGAACGCCTATGCCGAGGCTTTCGCGGAATGGTCCGGGCGGGTCGACAAGGCGGTCCCGATGGTCACGTTGATGAACGCGGATGCGGCGCTGATCTTGCCGGCGGCCGACGACATCATCGCCTCCGCGCGCGCCAAGGCGTCGGCGGCGTCGGCCGGGCTCCTCGCCTCGCAGGACCGGACGCGGCGCATGATCCTCGGCATCGGGATTGCGATGGTGGGCCTCGGCTTGGTGCTGAGCTATTTCATCGCGCGCGGCATCACCCGGCCGCTGCATCGCCTGGCGGGCGCCATGGCACTGCTCGCCAAGGGCGACACCGCCGTCGACATCCCGGCGACCGGCGCCAGGGACGAGATCGGCGAGATGGCCCGCGCGGTCATCGTGTTCCGCGACCACGCCATCGAGCGCGAACGGCTTGCCGGCAGCCAGGTGGAAGCGAGCCGCGACCGCGAACGGCGCGCCGAGGTCATCGGCGGGACGATCGCGCGCTTCGAGCGGCAGGTCGATCAGGCGCTCGCCAAGCTGCGCGAGGCGGCGCAGCGCCTGGAGACCGCCGCCGCCGCCGTCAACGGGGCCGCGGATTGCGTCTCGACCGAGGCGCGCGACGCCCGCGCGCGTGTCGGCAGCGCCGCCGACGATGTCGCCCACGCGGCCGGCTCCGCCGAGGAACTGGCGGCCTCGATCGGCGAGATCGCCGGGCAGGCCGCAAGCGCGACCGAGGTTGCCGGGCGCGCGGTCGCCGAGGTGCGCGACACGGTCGGCACCATGACTGAGCTCGGCGCCACGGCGACCCGCATCGGCGAGGTGCTCGGCCTGATCCAGGCGATCGCGGCGCAGACCAACCTGCTGGCGCTCAACGCGACGATCGAGGCGGCGCGCGCCGGCGAGGCGGGCCGGGGCTTTGCGGTGGTGGCGGCGGAAGTCAAGTCGCTCGCCGGCCAGACCGCCAAGGCGACCGAGGACATCGCCATGCAGATCGGCGCGATCCAGTCCTCGGCCGGCGATGCCGGCGAGGCGATCGGCCAAGTCAACGCCATCATCGCCGAAATGTCCGGCATCGCGACCAGCGTCGCGGCCGCGGTCGAGGAACAGAACGCGGCGGTCGCCTCGATCGCCGACGGCGTCAATCGCGCCTCGACGGAGGCACGTTCCGGCGCGGCCGCGATGGACCGGGTGGCCTCCGCCAGCGCCGATGCGCGCACGACCGCCGGCGAGGTCAAGGCGCTGGCCGACGCGCTGGCGGCGGAAGCCGAGAGCCTCGATGCCGAGGTGCGCCGCTTCCTCGCCGACGTGCGCGCGGCGTAGCCGTGCGCTAACCCACGCCCGCTACATCGCCGGCCGCCTCGACCACGTCGTCGAGATTGCGCAGCCCCGTGCGCGGCGCATTGACCAGCACCGCCATGTTGCCGGGCGGGTGCTGGTTCTTCCACATCTTGACGTGGGCGAGCGGGATGCGCTCCCAGGGGAACACTTCGCTCATGCACGGGTCGATGCGGCGGTCGAGCACGAACTGGTTGGCGGCGCTCGCCTGTTTGAGGTGGGCGAAGTGCGAGCCCTGGACGCGCTTCTGCCGCATCCAGACATAGCGCGCGTCGAACGTGATGTTGTAGCCCGAGGTGCCGGCGCAGAACACCACCATGCCGCCGCGTTTGACCACCAGGCAGGAAACCGGAAACGTCGCTTCGCCCGGATGCTCGAACACGATGTCGACGTCGCGCTTGCCGGTAATGTCCCAGATCGCCTTGCCGAATTTGCGCGCTTCCGCGACCCAG
>DASPVJ010000077.1:0-11959 GCA_035622435.1 Xanthobacteraceae bacterium
AACCGGGCCAAGAACCGGCGGATCGAATTTCGCATCGTGATCTGAATTAACCAAACCCTGCGCACCAAGAATAGGCGCTCGACCTGGTGCAGGGCGCCGCGCGCCGGTGCGCGAGGGCGTGCTCAAGCTGTGGCCGGGGAAAAGCTGACCTGTGTCCCGGATGCGGTGCAGCGCGCAGCGGTGCACCGCTGATCCGGGACCCATCTTATATTTCCATGATCTGGACCCCGGGTCTGCAGCGCACCACTACGGGGCACCCCGTTGCGCGAAGCGCAACGCGGACCCCTGCGTGCTGCGCTGCGCCCGGGGAACACCCTACGCACCAAACGCGAAATTCCTCCCCGGCGCCGCGTCGAACAACGCGCGCGTATAGGGGTGCAGGGGGGCGCCGAACACCTGCACGGTCGGGCCCTCCTCGACCACCTCGCCGCGGTGCATCACGGCGATGCGGTGGCAGATTTGCGCGGCGACCCGCAGGTCGTGGGTGATGAACAGCACGGCAAGTTCGAAGCGCCGGCGCACGTCGTCGATCAGTTCCAGCACCTGCGCCTGCACCGACACGTCGAGCGCCGACACCGCCTCGTCGGCGATGAGGATTTCCGGCTCCATGGCCAGCGCCCGGGCGATGCAGATGCGCTGGCGCTGGCCGCCGGAGAACTGGTGCGGGAAGCGCGCCAGCGCCTCGGGGGCGAGCCCGACGAGGCGCATCAGCTCGCGCGCGCGGGCGAACGCCGCCGGCCGCGGCGCGCCGAAATTCACCGGCCCCTCGACGATCGACTCGCCGACGGTGCGGCGCGGGTTGAGCGAGCGGTAGGGGTCCTGGAACACCAGCTGGACGCGCTTGCGGTGCGGCCGCAGCGCGCGCGCACCGAGCCTCGCCACGTCGGCATCGTCGATCAGGATGGCGCCGTCGCTCGGCTCGATCAGCCGGGCGATGCAGCGGGCGACGGTGGTCTTGCCGGAGCCGGATTCGCCCACCACCCCGAGCGTCTCGCCGCGGCGGACGTGGAGGTCGACCGCCTTGACGGCCGCGACTTCGCGCCGCCCGGCGAACAGGCCGCCGACCGTGAAGGTCTTGCTCATGCCTTTGGTCGCGAGCACCACCGGCGTCGCGGTGACCGGCGGACGGGCGGGCGGGGTGAGGCTCGGCACCGCGCGGATGAGCATGCGGGTGTAGTCGTCGCGCGGCTCGCGCAGCACGGTGGCGGCGGCGCCCTGCTCCACCACCCGGCCTTCCTGCATCACCACCACCCGGCCGGCGATCTCGGCGACCACGCCGAAATCGTGGGTGATGAACAGCACGCCGGTGCGGCGGCGCTGCTGCAGTTCGCGGATGAGGCGGAGAATCTGCGCCTGGGTGGTCACGTCGAGGGCGGTCGTCGGCTCGTCGGCGATCAAGAGGTCCGGATCGAGGATGAGCGCGGCGGCGATCATGATGCGCTGGCGCTGGCCGCCGGAAAGCTGGTGCGGATAGACGTCGATCAGGCGCCCGGGATCGGGCAGGTGCACCAAGCGCATGATTTCGAGCACGCGGGCGCGGCGCGCCTCATCATCGAGATCGGTGTGGATGGCGAGCACCTCGGCGATCTGCTCGCCGACCCGCATCACCGGGTTGAGCGCGGTCATCGGCTCCTGGAAGATCATCGCCATGCGGTCGCCGCGCAGGCGGCGCAAGGCGGCGGGTGATTTCTTCAGCAGGTCCTCGCCGTCGAGCAGGATGCGGCCGGCGGCGGGCACGAGATCGCGCGGCAGGAGCCCCATGATGGCGTGGGCGGTGACCGATTTGCCGGAACCGGATTCCCCGACCACGCACACGATCTCGCCCGGACCAACCGCAAAGGAAATGTTCTCGACGGCGTGGCGGCGGTCGGCGCCGGCGGGAAGCCGCACGGTGAGGCCCTGAACGTCGAGCACGGGCGCGGTCATGCGTAACTCGTCATTGCGAGGCACGTAGTGCCGAAGCAATCCAGGGGCCGCGCGCGCTGCCCTGGATTGCTTCGCTTCGCTCGCAATGACGCCATGGGCTACACCCGCTCGGCGAGCTTGGGATCGAGGCGGTCGCGCAGCCCGTCGCCCAGCATGTTGACGGCCAGCACTGTCAAGGCGAGGCACAGGCCGGGGAAGAAAATGTTGTGCGGGTAGACGCGGAAAAGCCCCCGGCCCTCCGCCATGATGTTGCCCCAGGTGGGCGTGTCGGGCGGGATGCCGACGCCGAGGAACGACAGGATCGCTTCCACGAGGATCGCCGCCGCGCACACGAACGTGCCCTGCACGATCAGCGGCGCGATCGTGTTGGGGAGCACGTGGCGGACCAGGAGGAGCGGCGTCCGGGTGCCGGTCATGATCGCCGCCTCGACGTAGGGCTCCTCGCGCACCGAGAGGACGATCGAACGGACCAGGCGGACGACGCGGGGGATTTCCGGCACCACGATGGCGACGATGACGCTGAGGATGCCGGCGCGGAACAGCGACACCACGGCGAGCGCCAGCAGGATCGCCGGGATCGCCATCAGGCCGTCCATGACCCGCATGACGAGGCCGTCGAGCCAGCGGATGTATCCGGCGACGAGGCCGATGACGAGCCCGATGGCGACGCTGATCGCCGCCGCGGCGGCGCCGACGACGAGGGAGATGCGGGCGCCGTAGAGGACGCGGCTGTAGACGTCGCGCCCGAGGCTGTCGGTGCCCATCCAGTGGCGATAGGCGACCGTGGTGCCGTCCTCGCGCCGGATGGTCTGCTCGGTGCCGGGGACGCGGTTGCGGAAGGTCGGGTTGATCTCCGACGGGTCGACGGTGCCGAGGAACGGCGCGCCTACGCCGATGACGATCATCGCCAGGATGACGGCGGCGCCGAAGAGGACCGCCCAGTCGCGCGCCAGGCCGGCGAGCAACCCGGCGCTCGCCGGCGCGCGAGCGGCCGGATCGGCGAGCAGGGCGGGCTCGGTGCTCAATAGCGTATCCTCGGATCGAACACCCGATAGGCGAGGTCGACGAAGAGGTTGATCAGCACGTAGACGAAAGAGAACAACAGGATGACCGCCTGGATGGTCGGATAGTCGCGCGCCAGCACGGCGTCGACGGTGAGCCGGCCGATGCCCGGAATGGTGAACACGCTCTCGGTGACGACGACGCCGCCGATCAGGAGCGCGACGCCCAATCCGATCACCGTGACGATCGGCACCGCCGCGTTCCTGAGCGCGTGCTTGAACAGCACCTTGCGCTCGACCTGGCCCTTGGCGCGGGCGGTGCGGATGTAGTCCTCGCCCATGACGTCGAGCACGCTGGTGCGGGTCATGCGGGCGATCAGCGCGATATAGATCACCGAGAGCGTGAGCGAGGGCAGGATCAGGCGTTGCAGGAAGCCGCCGAAGCCGTCGGCGATGCGCTGATAGCCCTGCACCGGGAACATGTTGAGCTTGATCGCGAACAGATAGATCAGGCTGTAGCCGATGACGAACACCGGCACCGAGAATCCGAGCACCGAGAACCCCATGACGATCCTGTCGATCAGCGTGCCCTGCTTGTAGGCGGCAAGCACGCCAAGCGGCACCGCCACCACGACCGCGATCAGGATGGTGGAGAGCGAGAGCGCGAGCGTCGGCTCCAGTCGGCTGGCGATCAGCTCGGCCACGGTCTTCTTGAAGAAGAAAGACTCGCCGAAATCGCCGTGCAGGATCTGGCCAAACCAGATGAAGAACTGGACCAGGATCGGCTGGTCGAGGCCGAGGCGGGTGCGGATCGCGGCGATCTGCTCGGCGTTGGCATTGTCGCCGGCGATGACGGCGGCAGGATCGCCGGGCGTGAGCCGGAGCATCAGGAACACGAGCACCGCGACCACCAGCATGACCGGAACGGTCGCGACGATGCGGCGCAGGATGTAGCCGGCCATCGTAATCGTCCGCTACGCGGTCTCGCTTCTACCCTCCCCCTTGTGGGGAGGGTCGGCGCCGCGCGCAGCGCGGCGCCGGGGTGGGGGTCGTTTGGAAATTCCTCGATCGCGCCGCATCTGTTTGCACCACCCCCACCCCTGACCCCTCCCCGCAAGGGGGAGGGGAACGGAGAGGCGAGCCGGGTGGGGTTCTTGGAACTCGGTGTTTGTAAGACCCCCACCCCCGCCGCTTCGCGGCGGACCCTCCCCCTTCGGGGGAGGGATAGCGCCGCACTTACGACGCCCCTTTCTTCTCGACGTTCCAGAATACCGGCACCGGCGCGGTCAGAATCCCGGTGACCGACTTGCGCGCGGCGATCGGCTGGTACCACTGGCCGAGCCAGATGTGCGTCACCACTTCGCGCTCGCGCACCTGCACGGCGTCGGCGACCTCTTTCTGGGCGGCAGCGTCGGGGGCGCGGGCGAAGGCGTCGCGCAGCCGCTCGATCTCGGCGTCGCACGGCCAGCCAAAGTTCGCCTTGTCGCAACCGGCGTTGACGAAGCTGGTCATCACCGGATTGAGGATGTCGGCCGACACCCACCCGGTCAGCATGGCGTGCCAGCCGCCGGCATTGACCGGGTCCTTCTTGACCCGGCGCGCCACCAACGTCTGCCAATCCATCGACTGCATGTCGACCTTGAAGCCGGCCTTCTCCATCAGCTGCTTCGCCACCGGGGCGAGATTGGTGAGCACCCCGATGTCGGTCGACTGCATGAGCACGATCGGGGTGCCGTCGTAGCCGGCGTCCTTGAGCAGATCCTTGGCCTTCGCGAAATTGGACTCGAGCAGGCCGTCCATTCCCTTGTCGGAGGCGAGCGGGGTGCCGCACACGAACATGGCCTTGCAGGTCTTGTAATAGGTCGGGTTGCCGATGGTGGCGTCGAGAAAATCCTTCTGGTTGAAGGCGTAGAACAGCGCCTGACGGACCTTGGGATTGTCGAACGGCTTCTGCAGCGAGTTCGGCCGGAACGTGTACTGGAAGCCGAGCGGATTGTAGTCGACGAGATGGACGTTGGGGTCTTCGGTGAGCAGCGGCAGCAGGTCGTGCGAGGGCGCCTCCACGTAGTCGATCTCGCCGGCCAGGAGCGCGTTGACGATCTGCTGCTGATCGGACATGGCCAGCCATTCGACGCGGTCGACCTTGGCGACCTTGCCGCCGGCGAGCCCGGAAGGCGGCTCGGGACGCGGCTTGTACTTATCGAACTTGACGTAGACCGCCTTGTCGCCGGGCTTCCACTCGTCGCGCTTGAACACGAACGGGCCGGAGCCGGTGAAGTCGGATATCTGCGTGTCCGGATCGGTGTCGGCGACGCGCTTGGGCATGATGAACGGCACGTTCGAGGACGGCTTGCCGAGCGCGAAGATCAGGAGCCCGATCGGCTCCCTCAATTTGACG
The DNA here is from genome assembly GCA_035622435.1 of Xanthobacteraceae bacterium. Lineage (GTDB taxonomy): Bacteria > Pseudomonadota > Alphaproteobacteria > Rhizobiales > Xanthobacteraceae > AP-16. Next base: position 5,326 of record DASPVJ010000077.1, read on the forward strand.
GTGAAGGTCTTGGGGCCCTGGGCGGCCATGGCGCCGACGAACGACATCACCTTCTGGCCGAGGGTATCGCGGGCGGCCCAGCGCTTGATCGAGGCGATGCAGTCCTCGGCGGTGACCGGCGCGCCGTCGTGCCACAACAGCCCGTCGCGCAGGGTGAACGTGTAGACGAGCTTGTCGGGGCTGACCTCGTACTTGTCGACCATCTGCGGGCGGATCTCGCCCTGCGCGTCCATGGCGAACAGGGTGTCGTAGACCATGTAGCCATGGTCGCGGGCGATGTAGGCGGTGGTCCAGATCGGATCGACGATTTTCAGATCCGAGTGCATCACCGCGCGCAGCGTGGTCTCGGCGCGGACGCCGACTACAGAGGCCGCGAGCGCCGCGAGCGCCGCCAGGATGGTCCACGGGTTGCGCATGCGGCCTCCTCGATTCGCCCCGATGCGACGGAATGCTAACGCCCGCGTCACACCCCGCCAAGCCGATTTGGTGCGCAAGTCGGCGCCGCGATGACGCAAGGACAGGCACGCGGTACGCGCGACGGTTGAGAGTCAGGTCGGATTTTCCAGGCTGAAAACGCCGCTGTCCTCGTCGTAGGCGAACGCCTCGGCGTAGCGGGCCCAGGAGATCGCCGCCCTCAGCGTCCGGTCGGCGTCCTCCTCGGACATCGAGTCCTCCAGCTCGTCGCGGAAGCGGCTCGCCGGCGCGTGGTGGCCCGCCCGCTCGTCGAGCACGCGCTTGATGTGGCCGGCGAGCGGCACATAGTTGACGACGTGCTGGGCGAACAGGCGCTTGCGGTCGTCGATTTCGGCGCGGGCGAAGCGCTTGCCCGCGTCGGTCAGGCGGATGTCGCCCTGCTCCACTTCCGCGAACCGCAGCAGCTGCAGGGTTTCGGCGACCGGAAACAGGTCGTCGACTTCCATATGCAGTTCGTCGGCGATCGCCGGCAAATCGGCGCGCCCGTCGTAGGGCTTGGCGGCGACGACCTCCATCAGGCCGGCCAGCCGGTTGGGCGACACCCGCGGCAGCACCATGGAGATGCCCGTTCCGGGGAAAAGACCTTGATTGGGTTTGCCGGCGGGCCGCGCGGTCATGCGCGCATAGATGTCGTCGACCATGGCGCGGAAGTTGGGCTCGAGACGGCTGCGCGGCTGCGGCAGGTCGACCTTGATCTCCGCGAGAATGCGTCCCGGGTTCGAGGAGAACACCAGGATGCGGTCGCACATGAGGACGGCTTCCTCGATATTGTGCGTAACCATGAGGATCGAGCGGATCGGCATGCGCCCCTCGCACCACAGGTCGAGCAGATCGGTGCGCAGGGTTTCGGCGGTCAGCACGTCGAGCGCCGAGAACGGCTCGTCCATCAGCAGCACCTTGGGATGGACGACGAGGGCGCGGGCGAGGCCGACCCGCTGACGCATGCCGCCGGACAGCTCCTTGGGGTAGGCGCTTTCGTATCCGTCGAGGCCGATGAGATCGATCGCCGCGAGCGCGCGCTGCCGCCGCTGGTCGAACCCGACCCCCTGGGCTTCGAGCCCGATCTCCACGTTCTCCAGCACGCTGAGCCAGGGAAACAGCGCGAAACTCTGGAACACCATGGCGACCTGGCGCGCCGGCGCCGTCACGCGCTCCCCTTCGATCGTGACGATGCCGGCGGTCGCCGGCATGAGGCCGGCGACGATGCGCAGCAACGTCGACTTGCCGCAGCCGGAGCGGCCGAGCAGCGCGACGATCTCGTTGTCCCGCAAGGTCAGGTTCACGTCGTCGAGGACCGGGTGGTCGCCGGCTCCGCCCTGGCGATACACGTGGCTGAGATGCTCGATCTCGACGAGCGGGGCGATGGTCGTAGCGACGTCCATTTCATTTTCTCCCGATCAGTCGAGGCGGCACCGTCGCTCGGCAAAGCGATAGAGCGGACGCCACAGCAGCCGATTGATCACGACCACGAAAATCGACATCACGCCGATGCCGAGAACGACGCGCGGGTAGTCGCCGGCCTCGGTCGCCTGGGCGATGTAGGCGCCGAGCCCCGCCGCCTTGAGCTTTATATCGCCCCAGTTGGCGACTTCCGCAACGATGCTGGCGTTCCACGACCCGCCCGAGGCGGTCAACGCGCCGGTCACATAGTAGGGAAAAATTCCCGGCAGGATCACCTTCCGCCACCACTGGGCCGAGCGCAGCCGATAGATGGTCGAGGCCTCGCGCAGGTCGGTCGGAAAGGCGCTGGCGCCGGCGATCACGTTGAACAGGATGTACCATTGGGTCCCCAGCACCATCAGCGGGCTGAGCCAGATATTGGGATCGAGCCGCAGCGACACGATGCCGGCGACCGCGATCGGGAACAGGACGTTGGCCGGGAAGGCGGCGAGGAATTGCGCCACCGGCTGCACCCGCTGGGCGGCCCAGGGGCGCAGCCCGATCCACACCCCGATCGGCACCCAGATCGCGCTGGCGATGGCAATCAGCACCACGACCCGCGTCAGCGTCAGCAGCCCATACCAGCCGGCCGCGAGCGCGTCGTCGACGCCGAGGCTGGCGCGGACGTAGCCGACCACCTGCCACAGGGCATAGGCAGCGGCCGCGAGCACGGCGGCGATCCACAGCGCGTCGATGGCCCAGTTGCCCTCCCGCGGCGTGCGCCAACGGGGCGCCGCCGATGGGCGCAGGCGGATCATCGCCAGGTAGCCGGTACCGACGGAAGCGACGTCGAAGATCGCCGGCATCAGCCGCGTTCGCCGCACCGCGTCGTAGACCCAGGACTTCGGCCGGTCGCGCGCCGCCGTCTGCTCGAAGCGGAACTTGTCCGCCCACGCCACGATCGGCCGGAATACCAGCTGATCGTAGGCGAGGATCACGACCGCCATGGCGCCGACCGCGAGCCCCACCGCCGCCACGTCCTTGCGCTCGATGGCGAGCGCGAGCCAGGAGCCGATCCCGGGCAGCTTCACGGTGGTGTCGCCGACCGTGATGGCCTCGGAGGCGACCACGAAGAACCAGCCGCCCGACATGGACATCATCGTGTTCCAGATCAGGCCGGGGGCCGCGAACGGCACTTCGAGCCGCCAGAAGCGCTGCCACCCCGACTGGCGGAAATGCCGGCTCACCTCGTCGAGATCGGCCGGCACGGTGCGCAGGGACTGGTAGAAGCTGAAGGCCATATTCCAGGCCTGGCTGGTGAAGATCGCGAAAATGGCCGCGCACTCGGCGCCCAGCTCGCTGCCGGGAAACGCCCGCATGAAGATCGCCACCGTGAAGGTGAGAAAGCCGAGCACCGGCACCGACTGGAGGATGTCGAGGGCCGGGATGATGACGAGTTCGGCCTTGCGGCTCTTGGCCGCCAGAGTGGCCACGACAAAGGTGAACAACAGCGACGCCAGGATGGCGGCGAACATCCGCAAGGTGGTGCGCAGGGCGTATTCGGGCAGTTGCCTCGGATCGAGGGTCACCGGCGCCAGATCGAGCTTCGCCAGCGGCGCGTTGATCTCGCGCACGCCGTGCGCCACCGCCACGAAGGCCGCGGCAATGAAAATGAAGATGACGACGTCGTAGAGGTTGGGCAGCAGCCCGCGCCGGCCCAATCCGAGCGGCACGGAGCGCGCATTGCTCGCGATGGCTCGGATGTCCATGGCTCACCTCGTGATCGGCCGCCGCGGCGATCACGCCGGAGCCCGAAGTTCAGGCGCCCGCGCCCACCGCCGACGGCTCGGTCGGCTGACTGCTACTGTCGCTGCCCATCGTGCATTCCCGCGCGGCGCCGGCCCCCGGCAAACGGCGCGCTCGATAACGGGGTTCCTTGGCCATCGGATGACTCACCGCACCCCGGCGTGTCAATTGATATCGCCCGCACAAGCCCGCGCCTGCGTCCGGGGAAGCGGCGACGGGCGGCCCTCTTCACCGAATCGCGATTTCTCGGCCGGCCGAATGACGCTAGGATGGCGTCACGGCATTGGCATGCCGCCCGGCACACAACCGGCGCGCGACGCGTATGTGACGCGGCCACGCATCGGGCAGGCGGCATCCGGGCTCGATCAAGGGAGGACTGGAATGATCCGTCTCACCATCAACGGAGCTGCCCACGACGTCGACGTCGACCCCAACACCCCGCTGCTATGGGCGATCCGGGAGAACGTCGGCCTCACCGGCACCAAATACGGTTGCGGCATCGCCCAGTGCGGGGCGTGCACGGTCCATATCGACGGCGTCGCCGTCCGCTCCTGCGGGATGGTGGCCGGCGATGCGGTCGGCAAGCAGATCACCACCATCGAAGGGCTGGCGGCCAACGGCGTCCTGCACAAGGTGCAGAAGGCGTGGATCGACCACGACGTGCCGCAGTGCGGCTATTGCCAGAGCGGCATCATCATGGCGGTGGCGGCGCTGCTCAAGGACAAGGCCAAGCCGAGCGACGCCGATATCGACGCGGCCATTACCAACATTTGCCGGTGCGGCACCTTCCAGCAGGTGCGCGAGGCAATTCACATCGCGGCCAACGCGTGAGCAGGGAGGGAGCCATGAATTACCTGCCGAACATGAACCGCCGCTCCTTCGTCGTCGGCGCCGCCGCGGTCGGCGGCGGCCTCGCGCTGGGGTTCGACCTCCCGCTCGGCCCGAGGGTCGTGCGCGCCGCGGACGGCTCGCCGGAAATCAACGCCTGGGTCGTGATCCGGCCGGACGAGACCGTCGTCATCCGCGTCGTGCGCACGGAAATGGGCCAGGGGACGCTGACCGGCCTCGCCCAGCTCGTCGCCGAGGAGCTGGAGTGCGACTGGTCGAAGGTCACCACCGAATATCCGACTCCCGGCCAGAGCCTCGCGCGCAAGCGCGTCTGGGGCGACTTCTCGACCGGCGGCAGCCGCGGCATCCGCATGTCGCACGAGTACGTGCGCAAGGGCGGCGCGGCGGCCCGCATGATGCTGATTCAGGCGGCGGCCGACGAGTGGAAGGTGCCCGCCGCCGAGTGCACGGTCGCGAACGGCGTCATCACCCACAAGGCCTCCGGGCGGACCACGACCTACGGCAAGGTGGCGGACGCTGCCGCCAAGCTCGACCCGCCGAAGGATCCCCCGCTCAAGGATCCGAAGGATTGGACGATCGCCGGCAAGCCGCTCCTGCGGCTCGATACTCCCGACAAGGTCACCGGCAAGCTGGTGTATGGCATCGACATCAAGATGCCCGGCCTGCTCAACGCGGCGATCAGCGACTGTCCGGTCCAGGGCGGCAAGATCAAGAGCTTCGACGCCGCCAAGGTCGCGGGCATGCCCGGCGTCAGGAAGGTGGTGCAGGTCGGCGACTCCGGCGTCGCCGTCGTGGCCGACACCTGGTGGCAGGCCAAGACCGCGCTCGAGGCACTGCCGGTCGTCTGGGACGAAGGCGGCAGCGCCAAGGTGTCGAGCGCCACGATCGCCGCGTGGCTCACGGCGGGGTTCGATGCCGACCAGGCTTTCGTCGGCAACGAGAACGGCGACGCCAAGGCGGCCATCGCCGCGGCCGCCAGGAAGGTCGAGGCGGTCTACGCCTATCCGTACCAGAACCATGCGACCATGGAGCCGATGAACGCGACCGCGCGTTGGACCGAGGACAAGTGCGAGGTCTGGGTCCCGACCCAGAACGCCGAGGCCTCCTTCGCGGCGGCGCTGGCGGCGTCGGGTCTGCCGTCGGGCAAGGTCGACGTCTACAAGACCTACGTCGCCGGCGGCGGCTTCGGCCGGCGCGGAGCGTTCCAGGACTACGTCACCCAGGCGATCCTGATCGCCAAACAGATGCCCGGCACGCCGGTGAAGCTGTTGTGGACGCGCGAAGAGGACATGACGCACGGGCGCTACCACCCGGTCATGCAGTGCAAATTGACCGGGGCGTTCGACAAGGACAACAACCTCACCGGGCTGCACATCCGGCTGTCCGGCCAGTCGATCCTCGCCAGCGCGCTCCCGCAGAACTTGGTGAACGGCAAGGACCCGCTCACCTTCCAGGGGCTGATGCCGCAGGGGCAGGAACACGCCTTCGGCTACACCATCCCCAACCTGATGATCGACCATTCGATGCGCAACCCGCACATCCTGCCGGGTTTCTGGCGGGGCGTGAACATCAACCAGAACGCCATCTTCATCGAGTGCTTCATGGACGAGCTGGCCCACGCGGTCGGCCAGGATCCGCTGGAGTTCCGCCGCAAGCTGATGAGCAAGCATCCGCGCAATCTCGGCGTGCTCAACGCGGTGGCCGAGAGGGCGGGCTGGGGCCAGCCGGCGCCGCAGGGCGTCTACCGCGGACTGGCGCAGATGATGGCGTTCAACAGCTACGTAGCGGCGTGCGCCGAGGTTTCGGTGACCGGCGACAAGATCAAGGTGCACCGCATCGTCGCCGCGACCGACCCCGGATATGCGGTCAACCCGGCGCAGATCGAGCGCCAGGTGGCGGGCTCGTTCGTGTACGGCCTGTCCGCGCTGTTCTATCAGGAGTGCACCGTCAAGGACGGCCGCATCGAGCAGCAGAACTTCGATACCTACAACTCGATGCGCATCAGCGAGATGCCGAAGGTCGAATCGATCATCATGCCGACCGGCGGCACCGTCTGGGGCGGCGTGGGCGAGCCGACGATCTGCGTCGCCGCGCCCGCCGTGATGAATGCGTACTTCGCGGCGAC
>DASPVJ010000078.1:0-7825 GCA_035622435.1 Xanthobacteraceae bacterium
TCGATGGCGCCGATGGCGTCGTCGAGGACCGGGGCGCCGGTCGCGAGCGCGCCCCAGCGACCGGGCGCGAAACGGTCGGCGCCGCGCACTCCGGTCTTGCCGGCGAACATGTCGGCGAGCGCTTCGTCGCCGCGCTTGAGAAAATTGACGGCGAAATGCCGCGCCTCGAGCACCGCCGCGAGCGCCGATGTGCGCTTGTCGATGGCGACGAGCATGGTGGGCGGATCGGCCGTGAGGTGGGTCGCGGAGAGCGCAAGGAAACCCGCCGGCCCGTCGGCGCCGCGCGCCGTCGCCACCACCACGCCCGACGCGCGGGCGCCGAGCGCCCGCCAGAACGTCTTCGCGTCGACCGATTGTGCCGCCATTGTGATTTCGCTCATAGTCGGAGCGTGATATTTTCCGTAAATCGGTATCCACTATCCGGGATCATGCTCCAAGTCCCGGATGTCGCAGCGGATTTTATTTCCGCGGCGATTGATCTAGCGCAAAACCGCGGACGCGGCGACGGCTATCGTTCCTCAGCGTCCCTCGGGAGTTTGCCATGGCTCGGTTCGACCGATCTATCCTGGCGGCTCCGGTCGCGCGGATGTCGCGCCTGGTCGCGGGCTTTGGCCCGCAGGCGGGTGCTGTCGCGGCCAAAGGCGGGGCGAGCCGCATCGACGCGATCGATTTCTGGCGCGGCGTCGCCCTCGTCACGATCTTCATCGACCACGTGCCGCGCAACATTTTCCAGTACGCGACCGTTCGGAACTTCGGTTTTTCCGACGCCGCCGAGCTGTTCGTGTTCCTGTCCGGCGCGTCGGTCGCGCTCGCCTACGGGTCGCGCTTTTTCCGCGGGGAGACCGGGGCGGCCGTCCGCGCGGTGTTCCGCCGCGTGTTCACCCTCTATTGGGTGCAAGTCCTGATCTCGCTCCTGATCATCGGGCTGTTTGCCGCCGCCTCGGCCTACTGGGACGACGACGATCTGGTGGACGACATCGACCGCGACCTGGTGGTGTCGGACCCGGTGCGCGGCGTCTCGGCCATGCTGGTGCTCGCCCACCAGTTGGGCAACGTCAACATCCTGCCGCTCTATATCGTGCTGTTGCTGACGACGCCCGCGCTGCTGGTGCTGGCGCGGCGCAGCGACTGGCTGATGCTGGCCGCGTCCGCCGCGCTCTACGCCCTCGCCCGGGCGTTCGAACTCAACCTGCCGACCTGGCCCCTCGACGGCGGCTGGTATTTCGACCCGCTCGCCTGGCAGTTCATCTTCGCCATCGGCGTGTTCATCGGCCGGCGCGCGCGCAGCGGCGGCATCGGCTACGACCGTCGGGTGTTCGCCGCCTGCCTGGGGCTGGTCTTGGCTTCCGGCTTCGCCGTCACCGACGGCTGCGGCCTCATGCCCGGGCTGCACGACCAGGCGCTCGGCCTCCTCGACCACGGCAAGACCGAACTCGGCCTCGCCCGGCTCGTGCATTTTCTCGCCCTCGCCTACGTGATCGCATATTCCGGCGTGACGCAGCTGTTCCGGTGGACGCCGCTGTTCGCGCCGTTCGCCCTGATGGGTCGCTTCAGCCTGCCGGTGTTCGCCACCGGCTGCGTGCTCACCGCGGTCGGCGAAGTGATCGTGGAAACCCGCCCGGAGGACTTCGCCTATCCGCTCACGCTCGGCGCCTTCATCGTCGCCGGCGGCGTCGTCATTCATTATCTCGTCGCCCGCCTGCTGGCGGCCTATCGCGCGTCGCACGCTCGCCCGGCAATGGCGCTCGCGGCGCGATGATCGGTCGTTGCGGAATTATGCCGCTGCCGTCGCGGCGCGCACCACCGGTTTCTCGACGATCGGCAGGTTGATCAGCGCCGAGGCCACGCCGAACGCGACCGAGAGCCACCACACCGAGTCGTAGGAACCGGTCAGCTCGTAGGCGAGGCCGCCGAGCCAGACGCCGAGGAAGCTGCCGACCTGGTGGCTGAGGAACGCGAAGCCGAACAGCATGGCGAGCCAGCGGGTGCCGAACATCAGGGCGACGAGGCCGGAGGTAGGCGGCACGGTCGAGAGCCAGAACAGGCCGGTGACGGCGCCGAACGCGATCAAGAGCGCCGGGCTCGCCGGCAGCATCACCAGGGCGACGATCGCCAGCGCGCGGCCGAAATAGATGGCGGAGAGGATGTAGCGCTTGGGCATGCGGTTGCCGAGCCAGCCGGCGGCGATCGAGCCGACGATGTTGAAGGCGCCGATCACGCCCAGCGTCCAGCCGCCGACCTGGGCGGAGAGGCCGCGGTCGAGGATATAGGCCGGCAGGTGCACGGTGACGAAGGCGAGCTGAAACCCGCAGGTGAAGAAGCCGAGCACCAGCAGCACGTAGCTCCGGTGCTCGAACGCCTCGGCGAGCGCCTGGCGCATCGATTGCGTGGGCGCCGCCGCGGCCGGCGCCGCGCCGCGGCCGGTCGCGAGCACCAGCGAGAGCGGCAGCACGAGCAGCATGGCGCAGCCGAAGAGGGCGAGCGTCTCCTGCCAGCCGACCGCCCCGATCAGCGAGACGGCGAGTGGCGAGAACAGGAATTGGCCGAACGAGCCGGCGGCGGTGCCGTAGCCGAACGCGAGCGAGCGCCAGTTTTCCGGCAGCAGCTTGCCGAAGGCGCCGAGCACGATGGTGAAGGCGGAGCCGGAGAGGCCGAAGCCGATCAGCACGCCGGCCGACAGGTAGAGCATGCCCGGGCTCGTCGCATAGGCCATCAGGACGAGGCCGGCGGCGTAGAGCAGCGCGCCGACCGCGAGCACGCGCACCGAGCCGTAACGGTCGGCGATGCCGCCGGCGAGCGGCTGGCCCAGCCCCCACAGCAGGTTCTGCACGGCGAGCGCGAGGGCGAACACGTCGCGGCCCCAGCCGTTGGCCTGGGACAGCGGCGTGAGGAAAAACCCGAGGGTCGCGCGCGGCCCGAACGTGAGCATGCCGATCAGGCAGCCGCACGCGACGATGACCGCGGGCGTGCGCCACGCGAGCCGCTGCGCCGGGAGCGGAGGCACGAGCATGGGGTGTTCCTCAATCAACGGCGCGAACCTAACGGAAGGCCGCCAGGCGCGGAAATGAATCCTTCTTATCCGCCGGATGAGCGCCGCGCATCGATGCCATCCCCCTCCCCATCCCTCCCCCGCAAGCGGGGGAGGGAGCAGCCTGCTGCTCGGTCTGTTCCCTCCCCCGCTTGCGGAGGAGGGTCAGGGAGGGGGCGAGGGCTGATCGGTCGAGCATGTCGCAGCCGACATCCGCCCTGCGCGGCGCGCCGACAAGTCATGCGTTCCGGGGCTGGCATCGGCTAGGGAAAGGTGCTATATCGGTTTTGCTCGAAATGAGGATAAGTCTGCCGGCTCAGGCCGGTTCTTTTGGTCCCGAGATATGCTCAAATTGAGCATATAGTGATGGAAGCCGAAATGCCCATTCTCGAAGCCCTGGGGCCGTCGCCCCACCGTGCGCCGCCGGTTCCGGCGGCCGGCCGCTCCGCCGCCGCCCGCCGGCTCGGCGTGCTGGCGATGCCGTCGCTCGAATGGAACGATCAGGTCGAGCGCGAGACCGCCCACCTCTACGAGCGCATCAAGACCGTGGTGCCGGCGGTCGAGTGGCCGTTCTTCGCCCCTTACGTGAAGGCGATCAACGCCCTCAAGCGCGAGCGCAACGCCGTCATCCTGGCGCACAATTATCAAACGCCGGAGATCTACAACTGTGTTGCCGACGTGGTCGGCGATTCGCTCCAGCTCGCCCGCGAGGCCACCAAGGCCGACGCCGACGTGATCGTCCAGTGCGGCGTTCACTTCATGGCCGAGACCGCCAAGATCCTCAATCCCGACAAGGTGGTGCTGATCCCGGACCTCAAGGCCGGCTGCTCGCTCGCCGAGGCGATCACCGCCGCCGACGTGCGGCTGTTGCGCGAACGCTTCCCCGGCGTGCCGGTCGTCACCTACGTCAACACGTCGGCAGAGGTGAAGGCGGAAAGCGACATCTGCTGCACCTCCTCGAACGCGGTCGAAGTGGTGGAGAGCCTCGGCGCCGAGCGCGTCATCTTCCTGCCCGACGAATATCTCGCCAAGTACGTGGCCTCGCAAACCGACGTGAAGATCATCGCCTGGAAGGGCCACTGCGAGGTGCACGAGCGCTTCACCGGCGACGAGTTGCGCGGCTACCGCGAGACCGATCCCGGCCTCATGATCATCGCCCACCCGGAGTGCCCGCCCGACGTGCTGGCGGAAGCCGACTTCACCGGCTCGACCGCCAAGATGATCGACTGGGTGCGCGACAAGCGGCCCAAGCGCGTCGTCATGGTCACCGAATGCTCCATGGCCGACAACGTGCAGGCGGAACTGCCCGACGTGGACTTCGTCAAGCCGTGCAACCTGTGCCCGCACATGAAGCGGATCACCTTGCCGAAAATCCTCGACAGCCTGGTCTATCTGAAGGAGGAGGTCACGGTCGATCCGGCGATCGCCGCCAAGGCGCGGCGCGCGGTCGAGCGCATGGTGCATCTCAAATGCTGAAGCGGACGCCCTCGCAGCCGCCCTCTAAGCGAGGATCAAACGTTGCTGGCGACGCGCGGGCTCCCTCTCCCCGCAACGGGGTCCCCGCGACGCGAGCGTCGCGGGGTGCCCCTCGGGGAGAGGGTCGGGGTGAGGGGGAGGTAAGGCTCGCGCCCGACGCCTTCCTCTCGCCGCTGGAGATCGACGCGGCGGTCGAGCGGGCGCTGGCCGAGGACCTCGGCCGCGCCGGCGACGTGACCTCGGTCGCCACGGTCCCAGCCGACGCGACCGCGCGGGCGGTGGTCATCGCGCGCGCGGCCGGCACCATCGCCGGGCTGCCGCTCGTGGCCGCATGCCTGCGACGGCTGTCGCCCGGCATCGACATTGCCGCGGAGGCGAGCGACGGCGGTTCGGTCGGGGCGAGCACGGCGCTCATGCGGGTTGCCGGCGACGCCCGCGCCATCCTTGGCGCCGAGCGGGTTGCGCTCAATTTCCTCGGCCATCTCTCCGGCATCGCCACCGCGACCGCCGCGTTCGTCGAGGCCGTCGTCCACACCGAGGCGCGCATCTGCTGCACGCGCAAGACCACGCCGGGCCTGCGGGCGCTGGAGAAATACGCGGTGCGCTGCGGCGGCGGCTTCAACCACCGCTTCGGCCTCGACGACGCCATCCTGATCAAGGACAACCACATCGCCGTCGCCGGCGGCATCGCCGCGGTGCTCAGGCGCGCCAAGGCGGTCGCCGGGCACCTCGTCAAGGTCGAGATCGAAGTCGACACGCTCGCGCAGCTCGACGAGGTGCTCGCGGCCGGCGGCGCCGACGCGGTGCTGCTCGACAACATGGACGCGGCCACCATGCGGCGCGCGGTCGCCATGGTCGCCGGCCGCCTCGTCACCGAAGCCTCCGGCGGCGTGACCCTTGCGACCGTCGCGGCGATCGCCGCGACCGGCGTCGATTATATTTCCTCCGGCGCGCTCACCCATTCGGCGCCCAACCTCGATGTAGCGATCGACATCGAGATGTAGGGCGCGGGAAACAAATGCGACGTCATCCTGAGGGCGAGCGCGACGAAGTCGCGCGAGCGTCTCGAAGGATGGCCACAAGCGCGGCGTTTGTTTCCATCCTTCGAGACGGTCGCACGCAAGTGCGCGCGACCTCCTCAGGATGACGTGCTGTTTGTTTCACATTTAACCTGACGGGCCGACGCTGCCGAATCTGCGCTCGTAGGCGCGGATGTAGGCCTCGGGCTGCGGCTTGAGGTGGCGCCGGGTGAGCGCGATCAGTTCCGCGCGCCGCGCGCCGCGCAGCGCCTTGATCATGTCGACGTGGTCGCGGCGCACCCGCTCGAGCACCTGCGGCGAGGCGTTGGCGTAGGAGCGGATGCCGTAGACCTTCTGCGCCAGCTGCTCGATCGTCTCGATCAGGCAGGCGTTGCCGCACAGCCCGAACAGCGCCTGGTGAAAATGCAGGTTGGCGTAGAACACGCCGAGCATGTCGCCGGCGTCGACCGCGGCGCCGTGCTTCTTCTGCAGCGCCTCGAGCCGGGCAAGGTCGGCGGCCGCGACCGGAAACGGCAGGATGCGCGCCGCCATCGTCTCCAGTTCCTCGCGCACGGCGTAGACCTCGGTCACCTCCTTCGGGGTAAGATCGCGCACCATGGCGCCGCGCCGGGGAATGCGCTCGATCAGCCCCTTCTTCTCCAGTTCGAACAACGCAAGCCGCACGTCGCCGCGATGGGTGTCGAAGCGGTCGCACAAGTCCTGTTCGACGAGCCGCTCGCGCGGATGCCGGCGGCCGAGCACGATGTCCTCTTCCAGGCTGGTGGCGACCAGGTGGGCGAGCGCCGGCCGCCGCGCGCGCGCGTTCGAGCCCTGCACGGCGACTGCCGGCGCGGGCGCGGCGCGCGCCCGGCGGGGGCGGCGCAATACGGACGTCTTCGGCCTCGGCATGGCGGCGGACCCCAAACGGCCCTCTCCTTAGCGCAAAGGCCGATTGTATACAATCCGGAAAACTATATTGTAACCGGTCGAGGCGGGCGCTATGCTGCCGGCGCCCCAAGTTCCAACCGGGAGGAACGCCCATGACTTCCGCACGAGGGATCGGCCACCTCTGCGCCGGCGCCGCCGCGCTCGCGCTCGCCAGCTACGCGCCGCCGGCGCGGGCGGCGGAGACGCTCACCATCTGCCACGGCGGCCATCCGATCATGGAGGCGAGCATCAAGATCCTCGACAAGTGGGCGAAGAAGGCCGGCGTCACGCTCAATTCCACCGTCATCGCCTACGCCATCTACGTCCCCAAGATCACGCAGCTGCTCACCACCAACAGCCCGCAATGCGACATCATCTGGCACAACGACGATTGGGGCCAGCTGTGGAAGCAATACCTCGTCACCACCGACGACGTGGCCGGCGTCGGCGACGTCGACAAGCAGCCGCTCGACGCGTTCTGGAACGACGAGCACAAGCTGACCGTGGTGCCGATGGTGCACACGGTCGGCACCTTCTTCTACCGCAAGGATTTGGTGCCCGAGAACGAGGTGCCGAAGACCTTCGACGACATCGTCGCGGTAAGCGAAAAGCTGCAGCAGGCCGGCAAGGTCAAATGGGGCTACGTCGGCGGCATGTCGATGAACAACACCTGGTTCAGCCTGTGGTGGACCATGTGGAACAACCAGTGCGACATTCTCAAGCCCATCTATGCGCGCACGGTCAAGGAATGGGCGGCCGACAATTGGACGCCGATCATCGACCAGCCGTGCCATCAGGAGATCGTCGATTACTGGTGGGACGCCCTGCATAAGAGAAAGATCAGCCCGGAGGCGATGACCACCTACGGCCGCAACGAGGCGAACGCCATCTTCGAGGCGGGCGACGCCGCCTTCACGGTCGCCGACTCGACCTTCTGGGGCGAGTTCAACGACAAGACCAAGTCGCTGATCGCCGGCAAGGTCGGCATGGCCAAGTTCCCGCATGGGCCGCGCCGCACCGCGCCGATCTCGTGGATCGACATCTGGGGCTGGGCGATCCCCAAGGCGGCCTCGCCCGAGCACCAGAAGCTCGCCAAGCAATTGCTCGGCGAAATGCTCACCGACCTCGACGGCCAGATCGGCATGTGGAACGAGACCGGCGGCCCGCCGCCCAATCTCAAGACCTGGCCGACGCTCAAAGCGCGCGACCCGGTGTTCCGCGAACTGCAGGCGGCGGTGTTCGAGGGCGACCACGTGCATTCGGCCTACTACTTCGCCAACTGGCCGCAGCTGCACAAGGCGTACTCCGACGTCGCCATCAAGGCGCTGACCGGAACCCGCGAGGCCATTCCCCAGGTGCTCAAGGACGGGGTCAA
>DASPVJ010000079.1:0-2325 GCA_035622435.1 Xanthobacteraceae bacterium
TCTCCCCGCGCACCGCCTCGAGGATCGCCGCCACGTGCCGCGGGTCGTCCGGCCCCGGATCGATCACCGCCACCTCGCCGCGCCCGGCGATATAGGTCACCGTGCCCTTGAAGGTGAACGGCCCCGGGTTGTCGGCGAGGATGCGGCGCAGGCCGGGCGCCACCTCCTCGACCGTGCCGGGCGCAAGGTCGAACCTTTTGTCGAACGGGACGTCGTCGGGCATGGGGGCGGCATTACGCCCCGTTCGGCGTACCGCGGGCGCCGCGCAGATCGATCGCCGAGAGGAACTCCTGCCGCGTTTCCGGATGGTCGCGGAAGACCCCGAGCATGCGGCTCGTCACCATGCTGGCCTGCGACTTGTGGACGCCGCGCGTCGTCATGCAGGTGTGGGTGCCCTCGATGACGACGGCGACGCCGTGCGGGTTGAGCACGCGGTCGATGGTGTTGGCGATTTCCGCCGTCATGCGTTCCTGGATCTGCAGGCGCCGGGCGTAGACCTCGACCAGGCGCGCGAGCTTGGAAATGCCGACCACGCGATGGCGCGGCAGATAGCCGATGTGGGCGCGACCGATGATCGGCGCCATATGATGTTCGCAATGGGATTCGAACTGGATGTCGCGCAGCAACACGATCTCGTCGTACCCGCCCGCCTCCTCGAAAGTGCGCTGCAGCAGTTCGGCCGGGTCCTCGCCGTAGCCGGCGAACCATTCCTCGTAGGCGCGCACCACCCGCGCCGGCGTGCCGTCGAGACCTTCGCGGTCCGGCTCGTCGCCCGCCCAACGGATGAGGGTACGCACCGCGGCCTCGGCTTCCGCGCGGGAGGGACGCGCGCTTTGCAGCTTGGCTTTTCCCTTGCGATGACGGGTCTCGACGGATTCGTTCATGGATGTCTCCAAGTTCGGCCGGACGGTCTATATGTAGGTTCAAGGACGCTTGTGCCGCGGAGGAATCTATCGGTTGGGTGCGGGACGCCGACCCCCGCCCGACGAATGTAACACATCGGCATCATGGGAGGCTGCCATGGCAGGACCTTCGGCCCCCGTCGGCCCCGATCTGGCTCTCGGCATCCCGCTCGGCAGCGTGACCGAGAACGCCATGCTCGTCGGTCACGTCGGCGACGATGCGGTGCTGGTGGTGCGCCGGGGCGAGGCTTTTTTCGCGATCGGGGCGACCTGTTCCCACTACGGCGGTCCGCTCGGCGAGGGCCTGATGGTCGGCGACACCGTCCGCTGTCCCTGGCATCACGCGTGCTTTTCCCTGCGCAGCGGCGAGGCGCTCGAAGCGCCGGCGTTCAACCCGGTGGCGTGCTGGCGGGTCGAGGTGCGCGACGGCATGCTTTACGTGCGCGAGAAGATCGAGCCCGTCGCGCCGCCGGCCGGCCGCGCGAAGACGGCGCCCGATCGCGTGGTGATCGTCGGGGGAGGGGCGGCCGGGTTCGCCGCAGCCGAGATGCTGCGGCGCGACGGGTACGGCGGCAGCCTCACCCTGCTGAGCGCCGACGATGCCGCGCCTTACGACCGGCCGAACTGCTCCAAGGATTACCTCGCCGGCAACGCGCCCGAGGAGTGGATGCCGCTGCGGCCGCCCGAGTTCTACCGCGATAACGGCATCGACCTTCGCCTGGGCGCCGAGGTCGCTTCCATCGATGCGCGGGCGCACAGCGTGACACTCAAGAACGGCACGAGCGTTCCGTTCGACAAGCTGCTGCTTGCGACCGGCGCCGAGCCCGTGCGCCTCGATATTCCGGGCGCGGGCGCACCGCACGTGCACGTGCTGCGCTCGCTTGGCGACAGTCGCGCCATCATCGCGGCGGCCAAGGGTGCGCGCCGCGCCGTCGTCCTCGGGGCAAGCTTCATTGGCCTCGAAGCCGCCGCGGCACTGCGGGCGCGCGATCTCGAGGTGCGTGTGGCCGCGCCGGAGCGCCTGCCGCTCGAACGGGTGTTCGGTGCCGAACTGGCGCGCTTCGTGCTCGCGCTCCACGAGGAGCACGGGGTCGGGTTTCACATGGAGCAAAAGGCCGCCGCGATCGAGGACAAACGGGTTCGCCTTGAAAGCGGCGCGAGCCTCGACGCCGATCTCGTCGTCGTCGGCATCGGCGTTCGGCCGCGGGTCGCACTGGCCGAGCAAGCCGGACTGGCGCTCGACCGCGGCGTGATCGTGGACGAATACCTGCAAACGAGCGCGCCCGACATATTCGCGGCGGGCGACATTGCCCGTTGGCCGGATCGCTATTCGGGCTCGCGCCTGCGCATCGAGCATTGGGTGGTGGCCGAGCGCCAGGGCCAGACCGCCGCGCGCAACATGCTGGGCGCTGGGGAGAAGTTC
>DASPVJ010000080.1:0-2077 GCA_035622435.1 Xanthobacteraceae bacterium
TTGGTCTCCCTCGACGATCCCCAGGCCGTAGACCCCGCGCGGTTCGGGCCCAAGGCCGCGAACCTCGCGGCGCTGAGCCGGGCCGGACTGCCGACCCCGGGCGGCTTCTGTCTCGACGCGCAGGCCTATCGCATCCAGCTCGCGGCGCTCGGCCTCGCCGACAAGGCGCCGCGCATCGCCTTTGCCGAGCCCGACGAGGCGCGCCGGCTCGCTGTCGAAATCAGGCTCGCGCTTTATCAGCGGCCGATCGCCGAGCCGGTGCGCGAGGCCTTGCTGACGTCTTGGCGCCCGGTCGCGGTGCAAGGCCTCGGCGTGGTGCGCTCCTCGGCGCTGGTCGAGGACCGGGCCGGCGCCAGCTTCGCCGGCCAGTTCGAAAGCTTCCTCGGGCTTGCCAACGAGGCCGATTTCCTGACCGCCGTGCGCGCATGCTGGGCGGCGCTGTGGACCACCAACGCGCGGCGCTACATGCAGGCGCACGACGTCGATCCAAGCGAGACCGCCATGGCGGTGCTGATCCAGCCGCTCGTCGACGCCCGCGCGTCGGGCGGCGGACTGAGCCGCACCGGCGAGGATCAGATGCTGCTCAGCGCCACCTGGGGGCTCGGCTCCGCCATCGCCCAGGGCGAAGTGGTGCCTGACCGCATCGTGCTCAGCCGCCACGGGTTCGTGCGCACGATCGAGCCGGGCCGCAAGCATCACAGCGCCGGTTGCGTGCGCGGCCACGGCGAGGTCGCGGCGCCGGTCGACCCGGCGCTGGTCGCGACGCCGTGCCTGGAACCGGGGCAGGCGACGCAGCTCGGGCGGTTGCTGCGCAAGGCGGAAGACGTTCTGGGCCAGCCGGTCGAGATCGAGTGGGCACTCGACGATGGCGGCTTCAAGCTGCTCCAGGCGCGTCCCCTGCACATGGAACCGGCCGCGATGCCGGAGGAGATCTGGCTGCGCCACCCCGGCCTCAATGGCCATCCGGCCGGCATCGGCTGGGGCACCGGTCGCGCCTGCGTGGTCAATTGCGAATGCGAACTGAGCCGCGTCGCGCCCGGCGACGTGCTCGTCACCAGGGTGGCGGGCCCGTCGCTGAGCTTCGTGCTGCCGCGGGTCGCCGGAGTCGTGGCGGAACTGGGCGGCTCGACCTCGCACCTCGCCTCGCTCGCGCGCGAGCGCGGCATCCCCATGGTGCTCGGCGTGCTCGACGCGACGCGCCACATCCCGGACGGCGCGCAGGTGGCGGTCGACGGCGTTGCCGGCGTCGTGCGCTGGGTGCGCTGATGCGGCCGCGCATTTATGTGACCCAGCCGATCCCGGCGAGTGCGTTGAAACGCCTGCGCGCGGTCGCCAAGGTGACGGTGAACCCGGACAGCAGCCGGATTCTCGCCAAGAAGGCGTTACGCGCCGCCGTTACCAAGCACGACGTCCTGTTCTCGCTGTTGCACGACCGGGTCGACCGCGAGGTGCTGGCCGCCAACCCGAAGCTGCGCGCAGTCGCCTCCATGGCCATCACGCCCGACGCCATCGACGTTCCCGCGGCGACCGCCCGCGGCATTCCGGTGACGGTGGTGCCGCCGATCGTCGGCGAGGCCACCGCCGACCTCGCCTTCGGCCTGATCATCGCGGTCGCCCGGCGCATGCGCGACGGCGACCGCCTGCTGCGCCGGGGCGGTTTTCCCGGCGGCCAATCGAACCATCTCGCCGGCGCCGCCGTGTCCGGCAAGGTGCTGGGGCTCATCGGCGGCGGCGGGCGCATCGGCCGGGCGGTGGCACGGCGCGCCCACGGCTTCGGCATGGAGGTCCTCTATTGGGGACCGCGCCGCAAGCCCGAACGCGACGAGAAGGATTTCGGCATCGCCTATGTGCCGTTCCAGGAATTGTTGGCCCGGTCCGACTTCGTGTCGCTGCATCCGCCGCTCAAGGACGAGACCCGCCACATGATCGGCGACCGCGAGCTTGCGCTGATGAAGCCGACCGCCTTCCTGATCAACACCGCGCGCGGGCCGATCGTCGAGGAGGCGGCATTGGTGCGGGCGCTGACCAGAAAGCGCATCGCCGGCGCCGGCCTCGACGTCTACGAGCACGAGCCCAA
>DASPVJ010000081.1:0-2065 GCA_035622435.1 Xanthobacteraceae bacterium
CGCGACCAGCACGTTCGCGTCCTCGAGTGGCTCATTCGCCGGCAGGCCGGGCAATTCCTTGCCGCGCGACGCGAGCGCCCGCATGCGCCGCTGCACGGCGCCATGAAGGGCGCGCACGCGCAGCGCCGCGGCGATCCGGGCAACAAGCCGTTCTGCCGGCGCCTTGGCGGCAATCGCAAGCGCATCGGGGAATGCCGCCGCGCCGTCGTCGCGCGTGCAGGCGATGACCGGCAGGAACAGTCCGTCGGATTTATCGCGATGCTTCGCCAGCGCCTCGGCCAAGGCGGAGCGTGCGCGGTCGGTACCGGGCTCCGCCAGCACGATGCCTTGCGGGTCAAGCGAACTCAACGTGCGCGCCGCCGCGGCCCAGGTGGTTTCGACGATGGGATAAGCGCCCGCCGCCCGCAACGGTTCGACGACATCCGGCGCCGGGGCGTCGGTTACAACGGCGAACGAACCTTGCAGCGCCAGACCTTGGAGCGCCGTACCTTGCAGCAGCATGTCGGCTCAACGCGGGATACGGAACGCAGACAGAGGTCCGATAGTGCCGAATTGGCGTTAATTTCGGGTCAACAAAGCCCAGAGATCATGCCCTAATGCCGCGCCGGGCCGCTGCCGTTTGGCGTGAAGGCGGAAACGACCAGCGGATTGGCGCCGGCTTCCGCGAGCGCGGCTTGGACCGCGGCAACATCGGCCGCCTTGCCGACGAGCCGCTGGCCGGTCAAGGCCGCCGGCAAGGCGTCCAGCGTCGCGCCGGGATCGATCCCGGCGAGCAGCTTCTGCAGGGCCGACAGCGAGAAGCGGTAACCACCGACGCCGACAATCCCCGATGGCGGTCCGGTGACCGTCACGGTGTCGCCGCCGGGCTCGATGCGGCATGTATATCCGCTGTCGACAAGTCCGCCGGGTTGGATCTCCCAATGCGGTTCGCCGGATTTCTCGATACCGGGCGGGAAGCATTGTCGCGGCACCATCGGGCCGCCGAGCGCGACGGTATTGGCTTGCGTCACGCTCAGTTCGGCGACCACGACGGTGCGCGCGGTTTCGCTTGCGCCGCTGCGCGGGGTGAGGACCGGACCAAGCCGCAGCGCCGCCGGCCTGCCGCCAACACGTTGCGCGGGGATCGCGGCGGCTTCGCCGAAAATGGCGACGTCGACGAACTTGCAATCCTCCGCGCGCCAGGCTGCGCTCGCGGCGAGCCGTTCCGGCGCGGACCAGGCGGCGATGACCGTTGTGGGAACCCCGTGCGCGTACCAGCCGCTTTCGGCAAGGAGAGAAGCGACGGAGGACGGCAGGATCAGCACGCCGCATCCTTCCTCGCGCCGCTGCTGCGCGAGGACTTCGGCATCGAAGGGATAGTGCAGGACGAGCGTGCCGCCGGCCAGCAGCCAGGGAACGACGGCGAGAGCAAAACCGGCCAGGGAAGCGGGAGCATAGGTCGACAGGATCGTCGTGCGGCGCTCAAGCCGGCTTTCGCAAAATACACCGATGCCGGCGGACAAAAGCTCCAGATGCGAGCGGGCGACCGGAACAGGCCCGTCGTTGCGGGTCTCAAATGTCACGACGGTAATGTTGGCGCCCGCCGAGCTGGCCCGCTTGATCGCGGCGGCGGGATTGCGTGCCTCTGTTGTTATCAGATCGTCAAGCGCCACGACGCCGTCGGAAACGCGCGCGCCGAAAGCGCAGACGAAGCGGATGGAAAAAACATCGGCGGCGACCGATCGCGCCAATTCGCAGTGGTCGAAGCCGCCGATGCGGCAGCAGGTGATCAGCGCCTTCGCCTCGGCCCGCTTCAGTGCGGTCGTGGCGTCGGCGCGGCGCCAAAGCTGCGGTAGCGGGGCTGGGATCAGCCCGGCGCGCAGCACGCCGAGAATAGTCAGGACGTTCTCGGCGATGTTCGGCAGCTGAATTCCAATGACAGCGTCGGACGGCAGATCCATGGCGCGAAGCCGCTCGGCAATCGCGGAAACGATCCCGTCCGCTTGCGCGAAAGTGAGCCGCCGTGGCGCGCCGTCGGTAAAGCTTTCGCGGTTGGGCGGATCAGAAAGCGCGACAGCTTGCGGGT
>DASPVJ010000082.1:0-2470 GCA_035622435.1 Xanthobacteraceae bacterium
GCGGTTCGCGACGAAGAAGCGGACACGCTGTTCTACGGTCTTGAGGGTTTGCGCGGCCTTCTGCTCGCGGTCTCCGGCGGCTCCGATTCGACCGCGCTCCTCGTCCTCGCCGCGCGCTGGGCGAAAAAACGCAAGCGCGGGCCGAAGCTCCTTGCCGTCACCGTCGACCATGGGTTGCGACCGGAAGCAAAGCGCGAAGCGGCGGCGGTGAAACGTCTGGCGCGGCGGCTTGGCGTGCCGCACCGAACGTTGCGCTGGAGCGGGCGAAAGCCGAAGACCGGATTGCAAGAGGCGGCGCGGATGGCGCGCTATTCGCTCCTCGCGCAAGAGGCGCTGCGCGCCGGCTATGACCATATCCTGACCGCGCACACACTCGATGATCAGGCGGAGACCGTGCTGTTGCGGCTCGCCCGCGGCAGCGGCCTTACCGGGCTCGCCGGCATGGCGCATGCGTCGGCCGTTCCGATCGGGGGCGACAGCGCGGTCTTTCTGGTCCGGCCGCTGCTGCGCGTTCCGAAATCGAGCCTGGTCGCGACCTTGAAAGCCGCCGGCATCGGCCACAGCGAGGATCCGACGAACCGCGATCCGCGCTTTACCCGGACGCGCTGGCGCAGCCTCATGCCGGCGCTGGCGCAGGAAGGGCTCGACGCGCGCGGCCTGACGCGCCTGGCGATGCGGGTGCGGCGTGCGGAAGCCACGATCGAGTTCGCCGTCGGCGCCGCGCGTGCAGCACTCGCTCCGGCGCCATGGCCGGAAAGCGGACCGATCGTGTTCGAGGCCGCCCGATTCGGCGACCTACCCGCCGAGGTGGCCTTGCGCCTCCTGGGCCGCGCCGTCGCGCAAACCGGCAATGAGGGCCCGGTCGAGCTCGCCAAGCTCGAAGAGCTTTACGAGGCGCTGCGCCAGGCGCGCAAGCCGCTGCGGCGCACCTTGGCCGGGGCGCTGATCACGCTCGTGAGCGATCGGTTAACGGTAGAGCGGGCGCCGGCGCGGCGACGCCGAACCGCCCGCGCGCCCGGCAACAGCCGCTTTACGAAATAGCAGTATGATTAGCGGCTTGCGGGCCAGGCCTTCCCTTGGCACGGGGAGGCTCGACGCCTACATTGCCGGTACGGGACGTGAAGCCGCCACGATTTGCGGGCCGAATGTGAACCGTCGCGGCCGCTCAAGGACATGCGATGAACGCCAATCTCCGCAATTTTGCCCTGTGGGTCATCATCCTGCTGTTGCTGCTGGCGTTGTTCACGCTGTTCCAGAATCCCGGCCAGCACACCACCTCGCAGGACATCTCGTTCTCGCAATTGCTGAGCGAGGTCGACCAGGGCCGCGTGCGCGACGTCCTGATCCAGGGCCCCGAGATTCACGGCACCTTCACCGACGGCCGCTCGTTCCAGACCTATGCGCCGAGCGACCCGACCTTAATCCAGCGCCTCTACAACAAGGGCGTCTCGATCACGGCGCGTCCGCAGACCGAGAACGTGCCGTGGTTCGTGTCGCTTTTGATCTCCTGGCTGCCCTTCGTCGCCCTGATCGGCGTGTGGATCTTCCTGTCGCGGCAGATGCAGGGCGCCGGCGGCAAAGCGCTCGGCTTCGGCAAGTCGCGGGCGAAGCTCCTGACCGAGGCGCATGGCCGCGTCACTTTTGAGGACGTGGCCGGCGTCGATGAAGCCAAGCTCGACCTGCAGGAGATCGTCGAGTTCCTGCGCGATCCCGGTAAATTCCAGCGGCTCGGCGGCCGCATCCCGCGCGGCCTGCTTCTCGTCGGCCCGCCCGGCACCGGCAAGACGCTGCTTGCCCGCGCCATCGCCGGCGAGGCCAACGTGCCGTTCTTCACCATTTCCGGCTCCGACTTCGTCGAGATGTTCGTCGGCGTCGGCGCGAGCCGCGTGCGCGACATGTTCGAGCAGGCCAAGAAGAACGCGCCCTGCATCATCTTCATCGACGAGATCGACGCCGTCGGCCGCCACCGCGGCGCTGGCCTCGGCGGCGGCAACGACGAGCGCGAGCAGACGCTCAACCAGCTCCTGGTCGAGATGGACGGCTTCGAGGCCAATGAAGGCATCATCCTGATCGCCGCCACCAACCGGCCCGACGTGCTCGACCCGGCGCTGTTGCGTCCCGGCCGCTTCGACCGCCAGGTCGTGGTGCCCAATCCCGACGTCGTCGGCCGCGAACAGATTCTGAAAGTGCATGTGCGCAAGGTCCCGCTTGCGCCCGACGTCAACCTCAAGACCGTCGCCCGTGGCACGCCCGGCTTCTCCGGCGCCGACCTGATGAACCTCGTCAACGAGGCGGCGCTGATGGCGGCGCGGCGCAACAAGCGCATGGTCACCCAGGTCGAGTTCGAGGACGCCAAGGACAAGGTGATGATGGGCGCCGAGAGGAAGTCGCTGGTGATGACGGAAGAGGAGAAGCTCCTCACCGCCTATCACGAGGGCGGCCACGCCATTGTCGCGCTCAACGTCAAGGC
>DASPVJ010000083.1:0-2587 GCA_035622435.1 Xanthobacteraceae bacterium
CTGACGCGCGCGCGGCGACGATCGCCTCGACCGCTTGCGTGCCGACCCCGCGCAACGCGGCGAGCGCGTAGTGGATGGTCGCGCCCGCGACCGTAAAGGTGACGCCCGAGCGGTTGATCGAGGGCGGCTCGACCTTGAGCCCGAGGCGCTCGGCTTCGGCGCGGAACTCGGCGAGCTTGTCGGTATTGGCCATGGCGTAGGTCATCGACGCGGCGATGAACTCGGCCGGGAAGTTGGCCTTCATGTAGGCGGTCTGATAGGCGACCATCGCATAAGCGGCGGCGTGGCTCTTGTTGAAGCCGTAGTCGGCAAACCGCGCCAAGAGTTCGAAGATCGCCTCGGCCTGGCCGCGCTCGATGCCGCGCGCGACCGCGCCGGACACGAAGCGCTCGCGCTGCGCTTCCATCTCCTTGCGGATCTTCTTGCCCATGGCGCGGCGCAGCAGGTCGGCCTCGCCGAGCGAGTAGCCGGCGAGCAATTGCGCGATCTGCATCACCTGTTCTTGGTAGATGATGACCCCGTAGGTTTCTTTCAGGATCGGCTCGAGCTTGGGGTGGATGTAGTCGGGCGCTTCGAGCCCGTGCTTGCGCAGGCAGTAGGTCGGGATGTTGGCCATCGGCCCCGGCCGATAGAGGGCGACAATGGCGATGATGTCCTCGAAGCGGTCGGGCCGCATGTCGACGCAGGCACGCCGCATGCCCTGACCTTCCATTTGGAAGATGCCGACCACCTCGCCCCGCGCCAGCATCTGGTAGGCCTTGGCATCGTCGAGCGGGATGCGGGAGAGATCGAGATCGACGCCGCGTCTAGCGACGAGCTTGGCGGCGGTGTCGAGCACGGTGAGCGTGGTCAGGCCGAGGAAGTCGAACTTCACCAGCCCCGCCTGCTCGACCCACTTCATGTTGAACTGGGTCGCCGGCAGGTCGGATTTCGGGTCGCGATAGAGCGGCACCAGTTCGGACAGCGGCCGGTCGCCGATGACGATGCCGGCCGCGTGCGTGGAGGCGTGGCGGTGCAGGCCTTCGAGCTTCTGGGCGATTTCGAAGGCGCGCCGCACGATCGGCTCGGCGTCGCGCGCCGCCTGCAGGCGCGGCTCGTCGGCGATGGCGCGCGACAAGGTCACCGGGTTGAGCGGGTTCTGCGGCACCAGCTTGGTGAGCTTGTCGACTTGGCCGTAGGGCATTTCCAGCACGCGGCCGACGTCGCGCAAGACGCCGCGCGCCTGCAAGGTGCCGAAGGTGATGATCTGCGCCACCTGGTCGCGGCCGTAGCGCTCCTGCACGTAGGCGATGACCTCGTCGCGCCGCTCCGGGCAGAAGTCGACGTCGAAGTCGGGCATCGACACGCGCTCGGGATTGAGGAAGCGCTCGAACAGGAGGCCGAAGCGGATGGGGTCGAGATCGGTGATGGTGAGCGCGTAGGCGACGAGCGAACCGGCGCCGGAGCCGCGGCCGGGGCCGACCGGGATGCCGCGCGCCTTCGCCCACTGGATGAAGTCGGCGACGATGAGGAAGTAGCCGGCGTATTTCATGCCGGCGATGACGGACAGCTCGAAGTCGAGGCGCTCGCGATAGGCTTCGGCGGTCTGCCCGGGCGCGACCCCATGGCTTTCAAGGCGCGCCTCAAGGCCGGCATGGGCGCGCCGGCGCAGCTCCGCTTCCTCGTCGACCGCCGCGTTGCCGACCGAGAAGCGCGGCAGGATCGGCCTTTGCACGTGCGGGCGGAACGCGCAGCGCCGCGCGATGTCGACGCTTGCGGCGAGCGCCTCGGGCAGATCGGCGAACGCGCCCGCCATCTCGGCGCGGCTCTTGAAGTAGTGCTCGGGGGTGAGCTGGCGCCGCTCGCTCTCCGCCAGCAGCCGGCCTTCGGCGATGCAGATGAGGGCGTCGTGCGCCTCGTAGTCCTCGCGGCGGGCGAAGTAGGGCTCGTTGGCCGCCACCAGCGGGATGCCGTTGGCGTAGGCGAGCGCGATCAAGGCGGGCTCGGCGCGGCGCTCGGCGGCGCCGTGGCGCTGCAGCTCGACGTAGAGGCGGTCGCCGAAGAGCGCGAGGAGGCGCGCGCAGCGGGCGGCGGCAAGCTCCCCCTGGCCGGCCGCGATGGCAAGGTCGAGCGGCCCGGCTGGCCCGCCGGTGAGCGCGATCAGGCCGGCGGCGTCGGCGAGCGCCGCGATCGGCACGTGCGGCGGGGAGCCCGGCGGCACCTCGAGGAACGCGCGCGAGGTCAGATGCATAAGGTTGCGGTAGCCCTCCTCGCGGGCGGCGAGCAGGACGACGCGCGGGTGCGGCAGGACCTGGCCGCTGCGCGGGGCCGCGTCCTGGTCGGCGAAATCGACCGCGAGCGCGCAGCCGATGATGGGCTGGATGCCGGCGCCGGCGAGTTTGTCGGAAAACTCGAGCGCCCCGAACATGTTGTCGGTGTCGGTGAGCGCGAGCGCCGGCTGGCGGTCGGCCTTGGCGAGGTCCGCGAGCTTGCCGATGGGCAGCGCCCCTTCCAGCAGCGAATAGGACGAGTGCACGTGCAGGTGCACGAATCCGGGACCCGTCACGGCCGCTCTCCCGATTCCGTCGCCCGCGATGGTGGCGGCGGC
>DASPVJ010000084.1:0-5014 GCA_035622435.1 Xanthobacteraceae bacterium
CCGAGCCCATTCCGAGACGAGGCGATGACGCCTATTGAGCGCCGCGTGCATGCGGCCCCATGGCGCGCGCCGCCGCGAGCAGTTAAGAGGGCCGGCCGCCAGAGGATTTTCCGGTTGGGTTGATCTAACCACATCGCGTCATGCCCGGCCCCGGATCAAGTCCGGGGCAGGCTCTTGTGCCGGGCATCCACGTCTTACCCTTTGCAAGCAAGACGTGCCCCCGGGCCATCGACCGCACGGTCTGAGCAGCGGAGAGCCCGGGGGCGTGGATGGCCGGGACACCCCCGGGACGAAGTGCCCGGGGGCGGCCACATACGTGGGAGAATTCCGCAATGGGCTATTCGACGGCAAAGGTACTCTCAGTTGGAAGGACGGCGACCGCTACACTGGCGAATTCAAGAACGGCGTACGTGAGGGGACCGGTACGGTCACCTTGCTGAAGGTCGCAAAGATTAGCGGCCGATGGAGCGGCGGGCGGTATCTCGGCCCTTGACGCATTCCCCGTTATGCCGGCGCGGCCGCGACTGGTCTGATCGGACGCCGCTCATCGTCGAGGCAATGCTCGCGTTGCCGGCTAATTCGATCACGCTCGAGGGTCGAGGGTGTGGTGGTCGACGATCGAGGCGTCAGCCGCGGTCTCGGCTGCGCAGCTCGCGCGGGCTCCAAATCGAAAAAGCCGGCTTGCGCAAGTTGCCGCTGCGTGACTACCTAACCAGCCATGACTCTCCTGCTCGCGAGCGTGCGCTCGACGAATGAGGCCGAGGCCGCGCTCGTGCTCGGCGCCGACATCATCGACCTCACTGACGCACGCGGCGCGCTCGGAGCGCTCAACGTCGATACGGTCCGAGCCGCGGTCCGAGCCGTCAAGGGACGGCGGCTGACGAGCGCGTCGGCCGGCGACCTGCAAATGGAGCCGGAGATGCTCGCTGCGGCCGTCAATGCCATGGCGGCAACCCGCGTGCAGTACGTCAAGGTCGGTTTGTTCCCGGACCCGCGGCGCGGCGCCTGTGTCGCCCACCTTGGGGCGCGCACCCGCGACACGCGGCTCATTGGCGTGCTGTTCGCCGATGTCGAACCGGACATCGGCGCCCTCCCTGCGCTACTGGCGCGCCTCTCCGCGGCCGGCTTCGCTGGCGCCATCCTCGATACCCGTTACAAAGACCCCGGGCGGCTCATCGACCGCATGGATATTCCCGCGCTGGCCGCCTTTCGGGACGCGTGCCGCGCGAACGGTCTCATGACCGGACTTGCCGGCTCGCTCGCGGCTCCCGACATCCCTCGCCTCCTGCCGCTCGCGCCCGACGTGCTCGCTTTCCGCCGCGCGCTGCGCTTGCGCGGCGAGCGCGCAGCGCCGCTCGATGCGGCGGCCTTCCGCCTGGTGCGCGATTTGATCCCGCCAGCGCCCACTGAGGGCACGGGCGAAGGCGGTGGACTCGTACCCGCTTAATGCTGCGAACGACGAAGTGGCGCACGATCGCGTCTTCGCGCGGGATTTCATCCTGCCGGCAGGGATCGGCGCCTATGCGCGCGAACGCGACCGCCTCCAAAGTGTACGCTTTAATGTCCCGCTTAGCCGCCTTAGGACGGTCCATTCCAGCGCACGGGTTAGTCGAGACGCGACATTCTTTTCGTAACCACGAAAAAGAGGCTCGACAGGGCGCTTAAACACGTGTCCGCTTTACCCCCGATAGCGACCGAAGAGCGGACGTTCAGATAGGTCCGAGAAGTGCCAGGAAGAGACATCGCGCCCCTTCCGGACACATGGGCAGCCAGTATAGCTTGAATCTGAGAGCTGCCGGCGGGACATGCCGAAGCCTTTTTTTCAGTGCCAGCGTTGCCAAGTTGCTGGAGAATCCTCCTCTATTTGCGCATTTTGGAGCAGCGATGACGATAACGGTTCGCCGCGCACGCAAGGAGGATGCCGCGACTGTTTCGGCCATGTGTCTTGCGCTCAATGAGGAAGAAGCGGTGCCGGGGCGCCGGTTCACGCCGGAGGCGATGCTGCGCGATTCGTTCGCCCCCAAGCCGAGGTTTATCCTGCTCGTGGCGGAGCGCGCCGGCTTGGTTGTGGGCTATGCGCTTGCGACACCAAGCTACGAGTCGAACTGGGCCGCGCCCGGCCTCTGCGTCGGCGATATCTACGTGGCGCCGCCCGACCGGCGGCGGGGCGTTGCCCGCGCGCTGATCGCAGCGCTCGCAGCGGAGGCGCGGCGTCAAGGCCGCGAGTATCTTTGGTGGACCTCCCTGCCGCACAACGCGAGCGCGCGCGAATTCTATCGTGCCCTCGGCTCGACCACCGAGCACGTGCATGCCCATGCTTTGGCGGGTGACGAGTTCGTACGGCTTGCCGATGAGGGCGAGGGCGGCAATTTAATTTAGTCGCTATACCGAAGATATCTTGTCCGGCTTGCCTCGATAGCGAACATTGCGCGGGCATGCCTGAACGTCCGACTTGTGCCAATGGACTAAACCGCTCGCGCGTCGGGCACGGCCTCGCGCAATTCGCTTGAGGCGATGCGATATTCATGACGCAATACGCGAGTCCGCTGCCGGCGCCAATACCTGCGGCGCGATGCTGAAGCGCTCACGGCGGCGGCGCGGTAGCTCTAGCTTTTCGGCAACGCTCGGCGGTGTCCGTTTCGCACTCCGACTAACCCTTGCAAAGCCCTTGCCGGTACGGGATACCGCCTCAGCCCGGCTGCATGCCCTGCGATTTGATGACCGGAACCGCGACGGGGCCGGTCAGAAATTTGATCAACTCGCGCGCGACATCGGGCGCACGGGAGTCAGTTCCGACGGCGCCGACGAATGAAACGTAGGATTGGATTTCGGCGGGAAGCGGCCCGACAAGCTCGACGCCGGGAGTAGTTAGAATCTGAGTCATGACGACCATCCCGATCTCGATCTCGCCCTTAGCCACGAGTTCGGATACTACATCGGCATCCGGACGCGTGATCTTCGACTTGATCGCATCGGCGATTCCGAGCCGATCGAGCAGGCCCGCCAGATAGAGGCCGCTCGCACCCTCTTTGAGATAGGCGATCGATTTAGCGTCGAGCAGCGTGCGCTTGAAGGCCTCCACCGAGCTGATGTCGGGCTTCGGCGCACCCGCACGCACCTCCACGCCGATGCCGGAGCGGGCGAGCTCGGTGCGCGTGTCGGCAATCACCTTGCCGTCCTTAGTCAAGCCGGCGACCTGAGGCGGCGTGCCGGCGAAAACATCAAACGGCTCACCGGCGTTGATCCGCCTGATGAGACCTGCACCGACATCGGAGGTAACAACCAGCTTGTAACCGGTCTTTTGTTCGAATTGCCCGCCGACCGCGCCAAGTACGGTTGCAATCGCGCGTGGGACGAAGACCCTGAGGTCCTCGGCGTGCGCGGTTGCAGTGAAAGCGAATATGACGAACAGTGCGAGCCCAATGCGTGGAAGATTCGTGCAGCGCACCCGCATCGTCCTCTCCCAAGTCGAATAATGTTCCAGTATACGCGCCGTTTGCCGTCGGCGACAGGGTTAGCCGGGGCGGCAATTGGACCGGGTCAGTGCTCACAACGCGACATGTTGTCCGCCCTGTCGCCTATCCATCGACCGACCTCCACGAACGCTGGCAGCGCGATCATGGGCTGAGCGGTGAGTGCGACCAGGATATTTTCATGGCGCTGGTACGGCACGGCTAAAAATCTGCCCGTACCCGGTAATCGGCACACGTGTGTTTAGGGCGTGCCAGAAGGCCACCTGGTTAGCAGTGAGCACGGGCCGCCCGAGATCGTCCTCCAATGCGCTGATCGCTCCGACGGCACGAAAGCCATTCCCGCCGATGAACACCGCCTCTGCGCTTTTAGGCGTGTTCGCCCGAACCCACTCGTACAGTTGCTGCGGGCGGATGGCGTCCTGAGCGGCCGGCAGCCCAGCGGGGCCGCTATCGACCACCTCGAAACCCTGGGCCTGAAAATACACGGCGCCACGCGTGCTCAGCTCGGTCGAGAACTAAGGCGGGTTGACGAGCGCCACGCGCCGCACTTCGAGCGCGCGGAGCGCCAAGACCGCCGACGCGCATGTGATGACCACCGGGACATTGTGCGTACGCGCCTCGAGCCGGGCTCTCAATGCCGCGTCGTCGGCGGCGCCTCGTACATAGCTGCTGCTCGTGAAGCAGTAGGCGATCGCCTGCAGCGGAGCGGCGGCCAACAACTCCGCAGCATCGTCCACCAGCGGCGGCTCGGCGAAGGCGCGTGCGGCGTCGCCGGCAACCGGACGCTCAATCGCGCCGCCCGGCGCATAGGCACCTAACGGAACACGTGCTGCGTGGATCGAGACTCCGTCCGGCGCCATCGCGCGAAATTCGCACTCCGGGCCGATGTCCGCATGCGGGGTGAGAACGCCGATCCGCGCTCGCCAACCCCAACCGTCTGGTTGCCACATGGTCGCCTCACCGTCGCTTTGCAGCCGGCTTCGGACCTTCCGACCGCTGGCTGCTCTATGTGAAAAATTTCATATAACGATGACCTGACAGTGGTATAACCTTACAGTCGAGCTGCCCAGTGGGACATGCCGAAGTCCCCGTATTCGGGCGAACGGGCAGCGCTAGTGCCGTCGGCGGGCTCGCACTCCGAACAGCAAATTGACCTGGGTTTGCGGCCGCCGGCATCCGCGCGGCCAGCAGGTGCGCATGCCGTCGCGCTTGCAACATGATTCAGAGATATGGGCGCCATGAAGCTTGTCCGCCGACAATTTCTTCGTCTCGCTGCGGGTGCCGCCGCGCTGCCGGCCGTCTCGCGGATCGCAAGGGCGGACAGTTATCCGTCGCGACCGGTGCGCTGGGTCGTGCCGTTCGCCGCGGGCGGCCCCGCAGACGCGGTTGCGCGCATTGTCGGCCAGTATCTGTCGGAAGACCTGGGGCAGCGGTTCGTCATTGAGAACCGGGCCGGCGCAGGCGGCAACACTGGCATGGCGTTCGTGCTCGCCGCCGCGCCCGACGGCTACACGATCGGCTGGGTCGCCCCCAACAACGCC
>DASPVJ010000085.1:0-8998 GCA_035622435.1 Xanthobacteraceae bacterium
CAGGTGCCGTGACCGCCGCCAACGGCTCCACGCTCTTGCGTCCCTCCGCCGCCAAAAGCCCGGCGCAGTAATCTCTCAGCGGCACAGCCCGATCAGCGTGTCCAATAACCTCCTTCAACGCATCGACATAGCCTGCAAATCGGGCTTCACTCTCGCTAGCTTGGTGGTCCATGTCAGCCCCTATCGGTTTGAACGTCAAACCACCAAGTAGCTGATTCTCTTCAGGATTATGTGCGACGTTCTGACTCAGTAAGATTAACCGGCCTGACGGAAGAGTCGGACTTGGTACGGGAAGCGCTCAAGGCGCTGGTCGAGCGCGAAAGCGCGCGCCGGCTGGCGCAGCTGGGTGGCAGCGAACCTCGGCTGCGAGCGGCGCCGCGTCGTCCGCGAACGCCTGCGTGAGAACACCATGATCGAACAGACCCTCGACATCACGACCATGGCCGGCGCCATGGAGACGTTCGTCTGCCGTCCCGAGCGCGGCGGGCCGTTCCCCGCCGTGTTCATGCTGATGGATGCCCCCGGCATCCGCGAGGAGTTGCGCGACATGACGCGGCGGCTTGCGAGCGTCGGCTACTGCGTGCTGCTGCCCAACCTCTACTACCGCGCCGGCCGCGACACGATCTACGGGCCGAGCGTGCTCGAAGAGGGCAGCGCCGAGCGCGAGCGCATGCGCGCCGTGCGCACCAAGATGACCATCCCGCCGGCGATGGACGACGTGGCCGCCATGCTTACCTTCGTCGACGGCCGGACGGAGGTGCGCCGCGGCCCGGTCGGCTGCCACGGCTATTGCATGAGCGGCCCCTACGCGCTCGCCGCGGCGGCGCGCTATCCGGACCGCGTGGCCGCCGCCGCGTCCTTCTACGGCACCTGGCTCGTCAGCGACGCGCAGGAGAGCCCGCATCTGTCGCTGGGCAAGGTGAAAGGCGAGCTCTACATCGCCTGCGCCGAAATCGACAAGCTCGCGCCGCTGCCGATGGTAGAGGAATTGCGCGGCCTGTTCATCAAGGCGGGCAGCCCGGGCGAGATCGAACTATACCCGGGTGTCCATCACGGCTTCGCCTTCCCGCAGCGCTGGTGCTACGACAAGCCGGCGGCCGAGCGGCACTGGGAGCGGCTGATCGCGCTCTACCGACGGCGGCTGGGTTAGGGCTTGTCGACGAAACGCGCCGCCGCTCCGTTACGGCGAGGGCGATTGCGTGCGCGCTTTCAGGCCCTCGCGAATGGCGTCGGCGCGCTCCTGGAACTTGCCGAACCATTGCGCAAACGCGTCCTCGGCGCCCGCGTAATAGCCGAACTGCTGAATATAGATGGCGCCGTCGCGCTGGATAACTTGCTCGACAACGACGGCCGGGTGGGCGGGGCCGGATTTAGTGAAATGGTAAAATGTCAATTCCGGCTCTACCGCGATCGCCAGGATGTCCGGACGCTCGGGACGCGATACGTCGCGGGCGCCGGGCTTGGCCTTGACTTCCGCTAAAAACGTCTGCCACTCGGCAACGGTGATGTGCGACTGAGGAAAGCGACCTGCTGGTTCCGACGAAACCGCTGTTGGGACGCCGCCTGCAATCGATAACACCGCAAGCAATAGGCGAGTCCAGGCAAGCATTTTGGACGCGCGCCCCGACGTTACGGCGTTGTTGCACCTGTCTTCGGCGATAGTCTCGGCGATCATGCCCTCACCACCTTGTTCCGCAGCACGCCGACCTTCTCGATCTCCAATTCCACCACGTCGCCGGCCTTGAGATAGCGCCCCATCTCGTTGCCGCTGCCGGTGCCGACGGTCCCTGAGCCGATCACCTCGCCGGCGTGCAGGGTTTCGCTGTTCGAGATATGGGCGAGGATGGCGGGAAACTTGTGGTGCATCGAGCCCGAATTGCCGCCGCCCCAGCGCTCGCCGTTGACGCGCACCTCCATCCTGAGCGCGTGCGGGTCGCCGATTTCGTCGAGCGTGACGATCCATGGCCCGAGCACGTTGCCGGTGTCGAAATCCTTGCCCTTGGCCGGACCGAGCCGGCCCAGCATTTCGGCGAACTGGGCGTCGCGGGCGGAAAAGTCGTTGAAGATGGTGAAGCCGAAAATGTGCGCGAACGCGCGCTCGGGCGCAATGTCCTTGCCCGTGCGCCCGATCACGCAGGCAAGCTCCAGCTCGAAGTCCATGAGCTGCGAATATCGCGGCCACACCACGTCGGTATCGGGACCGACGACGCTGAACCGGTTGGCCTTGTAGTAGATCGGCTGGCGGTACCACACCTCGGGGATCGTCTGCTTGATGCCGGTGCGCTTCTCCGCCTGGGCAAAACCGTTCAACAAGTGCTCCTCAAAGACGAGGCAGTCGCGCATCTGGCGTGGTTCCGGCAAGGGCGCCAGCAGCCGCAGGCCGGCGAGCGCGACCGCGGCCTCGCGCGGCCAATCCGCCGCCAGTTGGCGCGCCGCGTCGAGCCCGGCCGGACCGGCGTCGATGAGCGCCAGCATGTCCGCAAACGTCGCGTCCGCCGGCCTGCCGAGGGCGCGCGCGGCGGAGCGCAGGTCGAGCACGGCGCCGCGCGCCACGTCGACCACGCCGATGGCCGGCGCGGCGCTCGGGCCGATGAAGGTCGCAAGCTTCATGGTCACCTCCGGGCACCGGGTGTGATAAGTATCGCGGCATGCACGGCCATAAATCAATCGACGAAGCGAAAGCAAAGGGCGCAGCGAAAATCTCCTTCGTATCGCTCGGCTGCCCCAAGGCCCTGGTCGATTCCGAGCGCATCGTCACGCGGCTGCGCGCGGAGGGCTACGCGCTTGCGCGCTCGCACGCCGGCGCCGACCTCGTCATCGTCAACACCTGCGGTTTCCTCGACAGCGCGCAGGCGGAATCCCTCGACGCCATCGGCGCGGCCCTTGCCGAGAACGGCAAGGTCATCGTCACCGGATGCATGGGGGCAGAGCCGGAGAAAATCCGCGCGCGCTTTCCGGACGTGCTCGCGGTCACCGGCCCGCAGCAATACGAGAACGTCGTCGCCGCGGTGCATGCGGCCGCCCCGCCGGCCCACGACCCGTTCCTCGACCTGGTGCCGCCGGAGGGCATCAAGCTCACGCCGCGGCACTACGCTTACCTAAAGATTTCAGAGGGATGCAACAATCGCTGCACGTTTTGCATCATTCCGCGGCTGCGCGGCGACCTCGCCTCCCGCCCGGCCGGCGACGTGTTGCGCGAGGCCGAGCGCCTGGTGGCCGCCGGCGTCAAGGAGTTGTTGGTCATTTCCCAGGACACCTCGGCCTACGGCATCGACGTGAAATACGCGCCGAGCCGATGGCGCGAGCGGGAGGTGGCGACGCGCTTTATCGACCTCGTCCGCGCGCTCGGCGAGTTCGGCGTGTGGGTGCGCCTGCACTACGTCTACCCCTACCCGCACGTCGACGAGGTGATCCCCCTGATGGCGGACGGCAGGGTGCTGCCCTATCTCGACGTGCCGTTCCAGCACGCGAGCCCGCAAGTGCTCAAGCGCATGCGCCGCCCCGCCGCGCAAGAGAAGACGCTCGAACGCATCCGCCGCTGGCGCGAAACGTGCCCGGACCTGACCTTGCGCTCGACCTTCATCGTCGGGTTTCCGGGCGAGCGCGAGGAGGATTTCGCTTTGCTGCTCGACTGGCTCGACGAGGCCGCGCTCGATCGGGTCGGCTGCTTCCGCTACGAGCCGGTCGCCGGCGCGGTCGCCAACGATATCGCGGCGCCGGTGCCCGATGCGGTGAAGGAGGAGCGCTGGCACCGCTTCATGGCGCGCCAGCAGGCGATCTCGATGAAGCGCCTCGGGCGCAAGGTCGGCAGCCGCCAGGCCGTGATCATCGACGAAGTTGGCCGGGACGGCGGCGAGGGGCGCACCCGCGGCGACGCCCCGGAAATCGACGGCGCGGTTCACGTGCGCGCCCGCCGGCCGCTCCGCGTCGGCGAAATCGCGACGGTCAAGATCGACCGCGCGGGCGCCTACGACCTCTACGGCACGGTCGTCGGCTATTCGTAAATTCTCCGCGAGCGTGGCGCCGGGCCGGGCGGCCCATGCTAGGGTTCACGCCTCTCCACACGCGCCGATTGCATGCGCCGCAACCCCGAGGAAGATGCCATGAACGACATGCACATCCGGAGCCTGATGCCGCCGACCGACGTCTCGCGCCGCGGCTTCGTGGTCACGAGCCTCGCGTCCGGGTTCGCGCTCGCGGTGCAGCCGGTCTGCGCCCAGACCATGATCACCACCGACACCAACGGGCTGCTCGCCAACGAGGTGAAGATTCCGGTCGCAGACGGCCAAATTCCCGGCTACGCGGCGATGCCGGCGACCGGCGGGCCCTTCCCGACCGTGCTGGTGATCCACGAGATTTTTGGCGTGCACGAGCACATCAAGGACATGTGCCGGCGCTTCGCCAAGCTCGGCTATTTCGCGGTCGCGTCGGCGCTCTATTCGCGCGAGGGCGACGTCTCGCAGATCAAGGACATCCAAGAGATCATCAGCAAGGTGGTGTCCAGGGTGCCGGACGCACAGATCGCCTCCGACCTCGACGCCACGTTGGCCTGGGCGAAGGGGACCGGCAAGGCCGACACGACCAAGCTCGGCGTGACCGGCTTCTGCTGGGGCGGCCGGCAGGTGTGGCTCTACGCGGTGCATAACCCGAACGTGAAGGCTGCCGTCGCCTGGTACGGACCGCTCAAGCGTCCGGCGACCGACCTGCAGCCGAAAAACCCGATCGACCTCGTCTCGCAGCTCAAGGTCCCGGTGCTCGGCCTTTACGGGGGCGCCGATGCCGGCATCCCCCTCGCCAGCGTCGAGGAAATGCAGAAGGCCCTCAAGGCGGCCAACAATCCGAGCGAGATCATCGTCTATCCGGACACGCCGCACGGTTTCAACGCCGATTATCGGCCGAGCTACCGCCCGGAGCAGGCGAAGGACGGCTGGGCCAAGCTGCAGGCCTGGTTCAAGCAGCACGGCGTGGGGTGACCGCTGACGCGATCAACTGCCGCGGTAGGTCGAGTAGCCGTAGGGCGCGACCAAGAGCGGCACGTGATAGTGCGCGCGCTCGGCGATGCCGAAACGGATCTCGACGACGTCCAGAAACGGCGGGTCGGCGAGAGCGACGCCGTTGGCGCGGAAATAATCGCCGACGTGGAAGTCGAGCTGATAGGTGCCGGGCCCGAAGCCCGCCCCTTCGAGCAACGGCCGGTCGAGCCGACCGTCCGCGTTGGTGCGGTCTTCGCCGGCCGGCGCCTTGCCGCCGTCGAGCCGCCACAGCACCACGCGCACGCCGGCTGCGGCCCGCCCGGCCGCGGTGTCGAGCACGTGGGTGGTAAGGCGGGCGGCCGCGGTCAGCGTGTTGCCTATGGAACGAGGATCGACGATCCGGTGGTCGCGCGGCCTTCGAGATCGCGGTGGGCCTTTTGCGCGTCCTTGAGCGGATATTTCTGGTTGACCGGAACCTTCACGGCACCGCTGCTGACCACCGCGAACAGGTCGTTGGCGGTCGCCAACAGGTCCTCGCGCGAGGCGGTGTAGGTGTTGAGCGTCGGCCGGGTGGCGAACAGCGAGCCCTTCTGCGCCAGGATGCCGATGTTGAACGCCTCGATCGGTCCCGATGCGCTGCCGAAGCTCGCGAACATGCCGAGCGGCCGGATGCAGTCGAGGGAGGCCGGGAACGTGCTCTTGCCGACGCCGTCGTAGACCACGTGGCATAGCTTGCCGCCGGTGATGTCCTTGACCCGCGCCACGAAGTCCTCGTCGCGATAGAGGATGGCGTGGTGGGCGCCGTTGGCCTTGGCGAGCGCCGCCTTGTCCTTCGAGCCGACCGTGCCGATCACGGTGGCGCCGAGGTGGTTGCCCCATTGGCACAGGATGAGGCCGACGCCGCCGGCCGCCGCGTGCACCAAAATCGTCTCGCCCTTCGCCACTTTGTGGACGCGGCGAATGAGATATTGGGCGGTCATGCCCTTGAGCATCATGCCGGCCGCCTGCTCGTAGGAGATGGCGCCCGGAAGCTTGACGGCGCGGTCGGCCGGCAGCAGCCGCTCGGCCGTATAGCTGCCCGGGCCGGCCACGTAGGCGACGCGGTCGCCGACCTTGAAATCCTTCACCCCGTCGCCGACCGCGACCACCTCGCCAGCGCCCTCGTTGCCGATGACGAACGGCAGCGGCGCCGGATACATGCCGATGCGGAAGTAGACGTCGATGAAGTTGATGCCGGATGCGTGCTGCTTGATGCGCAGCTGGCCGGGGCCGGGCGCGCCGACCTCGACGTCCTCGTAGGTCAGGACTTCAGGGCCGCCGGGCTTATGCACGCGGACTGCTGCAACCATAGCTGTCTTCCTCCGTTGTCCGGCGGCCGAGGCCGTCGTTGCACGTTGACGTTTCTCCGGCGGGCCGGGGTTGCCGGCTCGCGTCGCGCGGGATCATAGGTTCACGCAGGCAGGAAGCAAGGGACGGACCTCACCGTCCGCCGCCCACCCGCAGCACGCTGCCGGTGATGTAGGAGGCGGCGTCCGACAACAGGAACAGGATCGCCTCGGCCACTTCCTCGGCGGTGCCGGCGC
Organism: Xanthobacteraceae bacterium; assembly: GCA_035622435.1. Taxonomy (GTDB): domain Bacteria; phylum Pseudomonadota; class Alphaproteobacteria; order Rhizobiales; family Xanthobacteraceae; genus AP-16. Next base: position 6,557 of record DASPVJ010000085.1, read on the forward strand.
GGCCGATCGGGGTCGAGGGGACGAGGCGCTCGAGCCGGCCGGGCGGATGAATCTCGGTCGCGATCAGGCCGGGCGCCACCGCGTTGACCCGGATGCCCTCCCCGGCCAGTTCGCGCGCGAGTCCGAGGGTCATCGAGTCGATGGCTCCCTTCGAGGCGGCGTACCAGACGTATTCGCCGGCGCCGCCGATGGTCGCCGCGGCCGACGACAGCAGCACGATCGCCCCGCCCGGGCCGCCATGCCGGGTCGAGGCGTGCTTGACCAGGGTGCGCACGGCGATCAGGGGCCCGATGACGTTCACGTCCAGCACTTGGCGCAAGGTGTCGGTGGCCACCATCTCCACCCGCGAGGAAGGGCCGGTGATGCCGCAGCTGTAGATCAAATGGGTCGGCGCCCCGAGTTCACGCTCGACAGTGGCGAACATGCGGCCGATATCGTCCTCCTTGCCCATGTCGCCCTTGACGGCGAGCGCCCGGCGGCCCGATTGACGGATCGCGGCAACGACCGCGTCGGCTGCCGCATCGTCGCGCAAATAGTTCACCGCCACGTCGAAGCCGCGCGCGCCGGCGAGCCGCGCCGCCGCAGCGCCGATGCCGCGGCTGCCGCCGGCGACGATCAAAATAGGCGTGCCCGATGGCATCTCGTTCCCCCTGTCACGGGTCGGATCGCCGGCGCAACAGGCCGGCGCCGAGGAAATAAACGCAAACGGCGCACAGGCTGCCGGTCACCCATGGGCCGGGTGCAAGGTCGCGAGCGATTGCCACAACGCAGAGGACGAGCGCGACCGCCAGCAGGACCGCGTTGAGCGCGCGCAGGCGGACCACGCGGAACGGGTGGACGAACACGATCGGTACGAAGGTGAGGACCGCAAGCGCTGCGATCATCGCGCCGCTGACCCACGGGCCGGGCCGCAGCAGGAAGAGAATAAAAGCGGCGGCATTCCACACTGCGGGAAAGCCGCGGAAGTAATTGTCGGCGGTCTTCATTCGCCGGTCGGCGAAATAGAGCACGCCGGTCGTCACGATGACGATGCCGGCAAGCACGTCGACATGGGCCGGCAGGAAGCCGCCGCGCGCGATGGCGAAGGCCGGCACGAAGACGTAGGTGATGAAATCGACTACGAGGTCGAGGACGTCGCCCGCCCAGCGCGGCAGCAGTTCGGCGACCCGCACCCGGCGCGCGATCGGGCCGTCGACGGTGTCGACGATGAGGGCGAGCCCCAACCACAGGAACATGAGCGGCCAGCGGTTTTCCGCCGCCGCAAACAGCGCCAAGAGCGCGAGCGCCGCCCCCAGCGCGGTGAGCAGATGGACGCCGAACGCCGCGGCGCGAACGAGCGCTGGCGCGGTCGGGAGGTCGGGCGCGGGGTCGCGGGTGATCACGAATGGCGACTTTCGGGTCTGTTCGTGCATAGCGCATGGCTGGGGCAAGTGAAATCCATGGTCTGCGCTCGTCAGGTCGCGGCGAACGCGGTAGGACCTTGCCGATGGCGCGGAAAAACGGATCGGACGTGACGGCCGAAGTCGTGGTCGTGGGGGCCGGCCCCGCGGGGCTGACGGCCGCAATCGCACTGGCCGCGTCGGGGATCGAGACCGCGCTCGTCGCCAGGCGCCCTGATCGGGCGGACAACCGCACCTCTGCGCTGCTCGCCGGCTCGGTCACGGCGCTCGAAGTGCTTGGCGTTTGGGAGGCCTGCCGCACCCGCGCCGCGCCGTTGCGGACGATCCGCCTGGTCGACGACACGCAGCGCCTGCTGCGCGCGCCGCAAGTGTCGTTTTCGGCGTCCGAGATCGGGCTTGAAGCCTTCGGCTACAACATCGAGAACATTCATCTCGTTGCGGCGCTCGAGGCGCGCGCGACGGCACTGGCGCCGCTCGCCCGCATCGACGCGGCGGCGCAAACGGTCAGCCTCGGGGAACGCGGGATCGCCGTCGAGCTGGAAGACGGCCGCAGCATCGCGGGACGGCTCGCAATCGGCGCCGACGGCCGCAAATCGCTGTGCCGCGCCGCCGCCGGCATCGCGACCGAGGGCTTCACCTATCCGCAGGCCGCATTGACCCTCAACTTCGCCCATTCCCGGCCCCATCGTGACGTATCGACCGAGTTCCACGGCGAGACCGGCCCCTTCACGCTGGTGCCGCTTCCGGGCGACAGGTCGAGCCTCGTCTGCGTGGTCACACCGGCGGAAGCGGAGCGCTTAGCGGCGCTCGATCCCGATCCCCTGGCCCAAACCATCGAGCAACGCGCCCATTCGATCCTGGGCAAGGTTGCGGTCGAGCCCGGCCGCGGTGTGTTCCAACTCGCCGTCGAAACCGCGCAGCGGTTCGCCGCCAACCGGATCGCGCTCGTCGGCGAAGCCGCCCACGTCGTTCCGCCGATCGGCGCCCAGGGGCTCAACCTCGGGCTACGCGACGCCGCTACGATCGGCGAACTCGCCGTTGC
>DASPVJ010000086.1:0-4861 GCA_035622435.1 Xanthobacteraceae bacterium
TAGCGCAGCGAGAGCCACTGCTCGTCGTCGTCCTGAAAAGAGAACACGCCTTCGTTCGGCCGGTCCTGGTCGGGCAGGAATTTTCCCAGCGCGTCGGTGTACTCGATCGCCGGCGTCTCGACCGGCTCGAACCCGTAGCGCTCGTAGACCGCGCGGATCGTCTCGATCATGCGCCGGGTCGCCGCGATCTCGGCCGGGCCGCGATCGGCGAGCCCGCGCGGCAGCCGCGCCTTGAGGCGGTTGGGCTTGGCCTCTTTGCTCAACGGTTCGGCTCCGGCGGCGGGGAAGGTCCGGCGGTTGGTATCGCAAGGGTCGCACCGCGGCAAGCGGCGGGCGTTTACCGCTCGTTAAAGCGTGATGGCTTTTCTTCGAATCGCCATCCCGCTTTAACCTATTGTCGGAGCATGATGTTTTCCGAAAACCGGTACCCACTTTTCGGCATCATGCTCTAGCGCCGCGCGCCGCCGCCCGCTTTGCTCAACAGCCACCGCACGTTAAACGCTTCCTTTACTCTATCCCAACATTGTCGCCTGGGCGGAACCGCACCTGGGAGACCTGATCCATGTTCACGCGTCGTTACGGCGTCGCGGCCGCATTGGCGGCCGGCGCCATCGCCATTGCGTCCTCTTTCCCCGCCGCGGCCGAGGACGGCGTGGCGGCCGATTCCATCACCTTCGGCCAGGCAGCCGTGCTCGACGGGCCGGCCTCGGCGCTGGGGCAGGGCATGCGCGCCGGCATTCAGGCGGCGTTCGACGAGGTCAACGGCAAGGGCGGGGTATACGGCCGCAAGCTCATGCTGTTGAGCCGCGACGACGGCTACGAGCCCGATCGCGCCATTGCCCAGACCAGGAAGCTGATCGAAGAGGACAAGGTCTTCGCGCTCATCGGCGCGGTCGGCACGCCGACCTCGGCCGCCGCCCAGCCGATCGCCACCGCCGCCAAGGTGCCGTTCATCGGCCCGTTCACCGGCGCCGCTTTCCTGCGCAATCCCAAGCTCGACAACGTCGTCAACGTACGCGCCAGCTACGGCGCCGAGACCGAGGCGTGGATCAAGCACCTCACCGAGGACCTCAAGATCACGAAGATCGCCATCTTCTACCAGGACGACGCGTTCGGCCGCGCCGGCCTCGACGGCGTCAAGGCGGCGATGGGCAAGCGCGGCATGGAACTCGCCGGCGAGGCGACCTTCGAGCGCAACACCGTGGCGGTGAAGACGGCGCTCATCACGCTCAAGCGGGCGGAACCCGAGGCGGTGGTGATGGTGGGCACCTACAAGCCGTGCGCCGAGTTCATCCGCCTCGCGCGCAAGCTCGCGTTCAACCCGGTGTTCGTCAACATTTCCTTCGTCGGCGCGACCGCCCTCGCCAAGGAGCTTGGGCCGGACGGCAAGGGCGTGGTGGTGTCGCAGGTGGTGCCGTTCCCGTGGGACGCGACGCTCAAGGTCGTCGCCGACTACCAGGCGGCGATCAAGGCGACGCCGGATTTCGTCTCGCTCGAGGGCTATCTCGTCGGCCGGCTGGTGATCGCCGCGCTCGACAAGGCCGGCGCGCAGCCGACCCGCGAGGGCCTCGTCAAGGCGATCAAGGACACCGGCAAGTTCGACCTCGGCGGCCTCGCCATGACGTTCGGGCCGACCAAGAACGAGGGCCTCGACGAGGTGTTTCTCACGGTCATCCAGCCCGACGGATCGTTCAAGCCGGTCGAGAAGCTGACGATGTGAGCGCGCGCCGGCCGGCGTCGGGAGAACGCGTGTCATGACGGCGGACGATCGGGCGAAACCGGCGGGCGCGGCGGGCCGCGCCCGGCTCGGCGTCAACATCAAGCTGCAGGCGGCGTTCGGCGCGGTCGCGGTCCTGACCGTGGTCGCCGCCGCGGTCGCGATCGTCTCGTTTTCCGCCACCGAGCGCGGGTTCGACCGGGTGGCCGGGCACGAGGTGCCGGTGATGACCGACGCGCTGCGGCTCTCCGCCGTGTCCGGCGAGATTTCCGCCGCGGCCGCGCGCTTCGTCAACACCAAGACGGCGGCCGAACAGGCGCCGATCGCCGCCACGCTCGAGCTCAAGCGCCGCCAGCTCGCCGTCCTCATGGAACAACTGCAGGCGAGCCGCCGGTCGAGCCCGGCGTTTGCGACGGTCGAGAGCGCGTCCCAGCGGCTCGCCGCCAATCTCGCCGAACTGGAAGCGGCGATCTCCGAGCGCTCGGAACTGCGCGCGCGCCTGGAGGCAAAGCTCGACGCGGTGCATCGCGCCCACACCCGCATCAGCGAAAAGCTCACCCCGATCGTCGACGACTCGTATTTCGACGCGGTGACGACGGCCGAGGACATCGGCAAGGGCAAGCCCGTCAAGGAGCCGGTCGCAAACCAGATCGCCGATCTGCGCAACGCGCTCGAGATCGCGGCCCAGACCCACCTCGTCACCAGCCTGATGAGCGAGGCGGCGACCGCCAAGGAGCCGGCCGCGCTGGTGCCGCTGCAGGACCGCTTCAAGTCGGCGGCGGGCCTGTTGGCGCGGGCGACCGCGGCGCTCACCAACGACGACGTGAAGAAAACCGTCGAAGAGCTGACGGCGTTCGGGCAGGGCAAGGAGAGCCTGTTCGCCTTGCGCGGCCAGGAGCTCGCCGCCTCGGCGCGCGCCGATCGGGCGATCGACGACAACGTGGCGATCCAGCGCGAACTCGACAACGCGGTCGCCGTGCTCGTGGGCGACGCGGAAGCGGCGATGAAGCAGGGCGCCGTGGGGCTGACGCAGAGCCTCGGCGTCAATCGCGCCGTGCTGCTGATCGTCGCCATAGTGAGCGTCGTCACCGCCGGCGGCATCAGCGTGTTCTACGTGCGCCGCGGGCTGGTGCGCCGTCTCATCTCGATCGGCGAGGCCATGCAGCGGCTCTCCTCCGGCGACGTCGATCTCGCCGTCCCGGCGGCCTCCGACCGCGACGAATTGGGCGACATGGCGCGCACGCTCGAAGTGTTCCGCGCCGGCGAAATCGAACGGCGGGGATTTGCCGCGCGCCAGGACGCCGAGCAGGCGGCGCAGCGCCGGCGCACCGCGACCATCGAGCGGCTGATCGGCGACTTCCGCGCCACCGTGACGGCGGTGATCGCCACCGTGACCGACAACGTGTCGCGCATGGAGGCGACCGCGCGGACGTTATCCGGCATCGCCGGGGAGGCCGACAACCAGGCGCGCGCCGCCTCCGCCTCTTCCGAGACCGCCTCGTCGAACGCGCGCGGGGTCGCCGGCGCGACCGAGGAACTCGGCGCCTCGATCGGCCAGATCAGCCAGCAGGCCGCCCAGGCCAACGCCGTGGTCGAGCGCGCGACCGAAATCGCCCAGACCGCCAACCGGCAGATCGGCCAGCTCACCGACGGCGCCAACCGCATCGGCGACGTGATCAAGCTCATCCGCGCCATCGCCGACCAGACCAACCTGCTGGCGCTCAACGCCACCATCGAGGCGGCGCGCGCGGGCGACGCCGGGCGCGGCTTCGCGGTCGTCGCCTCGGAGGTCAAGACGCTGGCGAGCCAGACCGCCAAGGCGACCGAGGAGATCGCCGCGCAGATCGGCGCCATCCAAGGCGCGACCGCCGACGCGGTCGACGCCATCCGCTCGATCGGCGAGGTGATGGGCGATATTTCGAGCTTCACCGTCGCGATCGCCGCCGCCGTCGAGGAGCAGAGCGCGTCCACCCGCACGATCGCCCACAGCGTCCAGCAGGCGGCGAGCGGGGCGAGCGAACTCGCCGGCAACATGACGACCGTCACCGAGGCGATCGAGGAAACGAACCGCGCCGCCGCCGCCGTGCTCAACGCCACCGGCGCGCTGACCGCCCAGGCCGGCACCTTGCAGACCGCGGTCGACGATTTCCTCACCCGCGTCGCCGCGGCGTGATCATTCGCGTCCGCGCGGTTCCGCCGGGTCCCCGCTCCTGCTAAGGTGGCTTGCCGCGCCTGCCTGCATGCGCGTCATTGCGAGGAGCGAAGCGACGAAGCAATCCAGGGGCCGCGCGCGCTGCCCTGGATTGCTTCGTCGCCGCTGCGCGGCTCCTCGCAATGACGAGATGGAGCCCCCATGTCGCTTGCCCGCACCCGGGACGCCGCCGGCGTTCCCAACGACCTGCAATCCTATTGGATGCCGTTCACGCCCAACCGCGCGTTTAAAAAGGCGCCGCGCCTGATCGTGCGCGCCAAGGGCATGCATTATTACGCCGCGGACGGCCACGCCGTGCTCGACGGCACCGCTGGCCTGTGGTGCTGCAACGCCGGCCACAACCGCGACCCGATCGTCGAGGCGATCCGCGCGCAGGCGGCCGAACTCGACTATTCGCCCGCCTTCCAGTTCGCCCACCCCAAGGCGTTCGAACTCGCAAGCCGGATCGCCGCGCTCGCCCCCGGCACGCTCGAGCACGTGTTCTTCTGCAATTCCGGCTCGGAAGCGGTCGACACCGCGCTCAAGATCGCGCTCGCCTTCCACAACGTGCGCGGCCAGGGCGCCCGTATCCGGCTGATCGGCCGCGAGCGCGGCTATCACGGCGTCGGGTTCGGCGGCATTTCCGTCGGCGGCATCGTCAACAACCGCAAGCACTTCGGCGCGCTCCTTGCCGGCGTCGACCATCTGCCGCACACGTACAACCGCGAGAAGCAGGCCTTCACCCGCGGCGAGCCGGAGTGGGGCGCCCATCTCGCCGACGAACTCGACCGCATCGTTGCTTTGCACGACGCCTCGACCGTCGCGGCGGTGATCGTCGAGCCGATGGCGGGCTCGACCGGGGTGCTGCCGGCGCCCAAGGGCTACCTCGAGCGCCTGCGCGCCATCTGCGACAAGCACGGCATCCTGTTGATCTTCGACGAGGTCATCACCGG
>DASPVJ010000087.1:0-5569 GCA_035622435.1 Xanthobacteraceae bacterium
GTCGTCGGGGATTTGCGCGAACAGCCGCTGCGCCGTCTCCTGGATGTCGACCAGGCGGGCGGCGAGCTCCGGCGCCGGCAGCATCGTCGCCCCGCCCCAGGGGATGCCGGCGACCCGCGCCACGTCGCGCAGCACCTGGCCATTCGCCCAGTCCGTGCCGCGCCGCACGATCGGCACCGTGCGGATGCCGAGCGCCGTCAGCTCGGCGAGGCCGTCCTGATCCTCCAGCACGTTGACCGAGACGAACGGCACGCCGTGCCGGGTCAGGAATTCCTTCATGCGCAGGCAACTGGTGCAGCCGGGCTGCCAGTAGGCCTTGACGACGGTGTCGCTGGACGGTTGCGCCATGGGCGTGCTCCTCGCAGGCAGTGGAGGATACGCTGGCCGGCGGAGTATGCAAAGATACGCGTAGGGCGCATTAGGCGCGCAGCGCCGTAATGCGCCGCATGCTGCCAATCGGCGCAATACGCTTGCCCCCCGCCTTCGCGGGGACAAGGCTATTGCGCCCTACGAGCCGCTCGCATGACGGAGATTAGCCTCAACGGCATCCGCTACCGCTGGCCGCGGCGGCCGGTGGTGGTCGTGTGCAACGACGGCGGCGATCCCGCCTATCTCGATCGCGCGTTCGAGCAGGGCATCGTCCCCAACCTCGCGCGTTTCATCGACACCGGGTTTTGCGCCGTCGCCCAATGCGTGATCCCGAGCTTCACCTGTCCCAACAACGTGTCGATCGTCACCGGCAGCCCGCCGTCGGTGCACGGCATTTCCGGCAACTTCTATCTCGATCAGGAGAGCGGCCGCGCGGTGGTCATGACCGGGCCGGAGCTGATGCGCTCGACCACCATCCTGGCGCAATTCTCGCGCCGGGGCGCCAAGGTCGCCGCGATCACCGCTAAGGACAAGCTGCGCCAGCAGCTCGGCAAGGACATGGACATCGCCGGCGGCGCCGTCAATTTCTCGTCGGAAAAGGCCGACTGCTGCACGATCGGTGAGAACGGCATCGCCGACGTGCTCGACCTCGTCCGCCTGCCGCTGCCGGACATGTATTCCGCCGAGTTGTCGTTGTTCGTGCTCGCCGCCGGCGTCAAGCTGCTGGAGACCCGGCCGCCGCTCGTGATGTATCTCTCGCTCACCGACTACATCCAGCACACGTACGCGCCGGGCGCGCCGGAGGCGGATCGCTACTACGCCGCGATGGACGCACTTTACGGGCGGCTCGACCAACTCGGCGCGGTGGTCGGCATCGTCGCCGACCACGGCATGCGCGACAAGTCGAACCCGGACGGCTCGCCCAAGGTGGTGTGGCTGCAGGACGCGCTCGACCGCGCCTTCGGCGAAGGCGCGACCACGGTGATCTGCCCGATCACCGACTATTTCGTCGCCCACCACGGCGCGCTCGGCAGCTTCGTGCGCGTCTATTGCCGCCGCGTCGCGCCCGAGGCGGCGATGCGGCTCGTGCGCGGGCTGGCCGGCATCGACGCCGTCTACGACCGAGCGACCGCCGCCCGCCTGTTCGATCTGCCGATCGACCGCGAAGGCGACGTCGTCGTCATCAGCGACGGCGAGACCTGCATCGGCACGACGCCTTCCGCCCACGACCTCTCGGCGCTCGCCGGAGCGAAGCTGCGCAGCCACGGCGGGCTCGCCGAAAGCCGGGTGCCGTTCATTTTGAACCGCCCGCTCACCGCGACTTACGCCGCGCGCGCCGCGCGCGGGAACTTGCGCAACTTCCATATTTTCGATTTCGCCATCAACGGCGTGACGCCGTGAGATGAACCGCGGTCGGCCCGGGATGGGCAAGGGCCGGCCGTTGGGGCATACTCGCCGCCGCCGGGAGATTGCCGACAATGACTGTGCGCGCGCTGTTCGCGGGCCTCGCCGCCGTGCTCGTGGCCGCCGGCGCGGCGGATGCGCAGCCGTGGCCGACCCGGCCGATCCGCGTGATCAGCCCCTTCGCCGCCGGCAGCGCCTCGGACACGGTGAGCCGCGTCGTGCTCGACCAGGTTTCGCAACGGCTCGGCGCCGCCATGGTGATCGAGACCCGGCCCGGGGCGGGAGGAAGCATCGGCTTTGCGAGCGCCGCCCGGGCGGAGCCCGACGGCTACACCCTCGTCACCTCTTCGTCGTCGATGGCAACCGAACTCGTGCTGCACGCGAGCCTGTCGTACGATCCGGTGCGCGATTTCGTTGCGGTGGCGCTGATCGGGACCCAGCCCAACGTGCTGGTCGTTTCCGCCCAGCGCGGGTTCAAGACCGTGGCCGACCTCGTCGCCGCCGCCAAGACGAAACCCGGAACCCTGACCTTCGCCTCGGCGGGCATCGGCTCCTCCTCGCACATGGCGGCCGAGCGCTTTCGCCTCGCCGCCAAGATCGACGTGCGCCACGTGCCGTTCCGCGAGACCGGGATCACCGAAGTTATGGCCGGGCGCATCGACTTCTATTTCCTTCCCGTGGCGGCGGCGGTCGCGGCGCTCGGCAGCGGCCGGCTCGCGGTGCTGGCGGTGAGTTCGCCCAGGCGCGCGCCGCTCCTGCCTGACGTGCCGTCGATCGCCGAGGCCGGGTACCCGGACGCCCAGTTCCGCTTCTGGAACGGGCTGTCGGCGCCGGCGAAAACGCCGCGCGCCATCGTCGACAAGCTGCACGACGCGACCGAACAGGCGCTCGACGTTGAAGCGGTGCGGGAGCGATTGGCGAAGCTCGGCGTCGAGCCGGAGCGCATGAGCGTCGAGGAGTTCGGCAGGTTCTTCCGCGACGACCTCGCGGCGACGGTTCAGCTCGCCAAGGACGCCCACATCGAGCCGATCGATTGATTCAGATGTCAGATGTCAGAGGTCAGAGATCGACAAAGACATCGGCATCCGACCTCCGGCATCTGACATCTGATCTCTGGCATCTGACATCTGAGGAACGCCCATGACCATCCGACCGCCGCGCATCGGCCCGCAGCCGTGGGAGGCGGTGCGCGACAAGCTCGATCAGTCGCTGCCCTTCGCCAACATGCGCGACACGCCCTATTACCGCGACGCCGTGTGGGAGCAGTTCTCGAAAGGCGAATACGACCGCCGCTATCGGGCGCTGCGGGCGAAAATGGCCGCGCACAAGCTCGACGCGCTCGTCGTTCCCGGCGGTCCCAGCCACTGGAGCTTCGGCGGCGGCATGCTGTGGCTGACCGGCCATTGGGAATGGCACGCGCTCTCGAGCTACGTGCTGGTGCCGCGCGAGGGCGAACCCACCCTGATCTATTCCATGGGCGGCACCCACGCCGAAGCGGTGCGCCGGCAGGTCGCGGTCGCGGTCAAGGACGTGCGCCACAGCCGCGGCGGCCGCTACGCCGACGTCATGGTCGAGCGCATCCGCGAATTGAAACTCGAGCGCGGCCGCATCGGCCTGATGGAGATCGACGCGCGGCACGGCGATTACCTGCCGGTCAACCAATATGACGTGCTGCGCGAGAACCTGCCCGACGCCGAGCTGGTGTTCACCAAGGGCTTTCTGCACGAGCTGTTGTCGATCCACAGCGCGGAGGAACTCGACTGCGTGCGCAAGGCGGGCGCGCTCTGCCGCGACGCCATGGACGCGATGGTGGCGCGGGCGCGCCCCGGGGCGAAGGAATACGAGCTGCGCGCGGCGGCCGGCGCCGCCATCCTCGACGGCGGCGGCGACATCGACTTTCTGATCATCGGCTCGACGCCGATGGCGAACCCGGCGATGATCTTCGGCAACCCGCGCCCCTCCGGCCGGGTGCTGCAAGCGGGCGACATCGTCAACATGGAGCTTGCCGCCGGCTACCGCGGCTACACCGCGCAGATCGGCTCGCCCATCACCATCGGCGAGCCGACCGAGATGGTGAAGACATTCTGGAACGAGATCGCGCTGCCCGGCTATCGGCGCATCGTCGCCGAGATCGCGCCGGGGAAGCCGGCGGAGGCGATGCGCCGCGCGAGCCGCTTCTTCCGCGACCACGGCTATCAGTCGCGGCCGGTCCAGTGCCACGGCATCGACCTTGTCACCGACAACCCGCACGTCGCCGCCGACCACGTGGCGGCGGAGAAATTCGAGGAGGTGCTCAAGCCCGGCATGATCATCATGGCGGAGCCCAATCCGATCACCCCGGACGGGCTGTTCGGCATTTTCCTCGGCCACACCTTCATCGTCACCGAGCACGGCCACGAGGCGGTCGACGATTTTCCGTTGGAGATCGCGGTGGCGCGGGGGTGACGGGAATCCCTCCCCTGCAAGGGGAGGGTGGCCGCCGAAGGCGGCCGGGTGGGGTCAGTTAGCGCGAGCGCGTTTTCCTGGACCAACCCCCACCCGGCGCCGCTGCGCGGCGCCACCCTCCCCCTTCGGGGGAGGGATTAGTCATCGCTTGAACAAGCCCATGATCGCGGCTTTCGCCAGGGTGTTGAAATTGAGATTGAAGCCGACGACGGCCGCCGAGGTGTCGGCCTTCACGTCGATCTTGTCGGCTTGCACGGCGAAGACGGTGAACAGATAGCGGTGCGGATGGTCTCCCGGGGGCGGGCACGGGCCGCCGTAGCCGGGCGCGCCGAAATCGGTGCGCGTCTGCAGGGCGCCGGCGGGCATCGTGCCGCCGGCGCTGCCGGCGCCCGCGGCAAGCTCGCTCACGTTCGCCGGGATGTTCACCACCAGCCAGTGCCAGAAGCCCGAGCCGGTCGGCGCATCGGGGTCGTAGCAGGTGACCGCGAAACTCTTCGTGCCGGCCGGCGCGTCCGACCACTTGAGATGCGGCGACTTGTTGCCGCCGGCGCAGCCGAAGCCGAAATCGGCCGACAGGATGAAGTCCTGCGGCAAATAATCGCCGTCCTTGAAGCTGTTGCTCGTCACCGTGAATGCCACGTGCCGCCTCCCTCGCTGCGGGTCGTGCTTAGACCCTGCTGGGCGCGGTTGTAAACCTTCCGGCCGGCGCCGTTAATATGCTTGGATGGCGCCGGGTCGGGCGCGCAGCGGGAGGCAGGCCGATGATCGATCGAATCGACCACGTCGTCGTCAATTGCCGGGACGTGGAAGCAACCGCGGCCTGGTACGAGCGCGCGCTGGGGCTGCGGCGCGAGGAATTCCTCGCCCCCGACCGCCGGATCGCGCTGAAGTTCGGCCGGCAGAAGCTCAACCTGCGCCCGACCGGCGCGCCCAATTGGCCGACCGGCGCCGCCGACGCGCCCGGATCGCTCGACCTGTGCTTCATCGCCGAGGACGGTCTCGCCCCGGCGATCGCGCGCCTGCAAGGGTGCGCCGTCGCGATCGTCGCCGGACCGGTGCAGCGGACCGGCGCCCTCGGTCCGATGACGTCGATCTACGTGCGCGATCCCGACGGCAACCTCATCGAGATCGCGGCCTACGACCGCTGACGCCTAAAGCGTGATGGCTTTTCTTCGAATCGCCATCCCGCTTTATCTTATTGTTGGAGCATGATGTTTTTCCGAAAACCGGTACCCACTTTTCGGCATCATGCTCAGCATTTGCGGAAATAGCGATAGGTGTCGGGGGCGCGCATCCAAATGAATTCGCGGGTGAGGCCGCCGTGGGCGTTGATCCACGCCCTGATGTCGGA
>DASPVJ010000088.1:0-5145 GCA_035622435.1 Xanthobacteraceae bacterium
GCCACATGGGTCTCGCGGTCGACCCAAGCGGCCAGCCGCGGCGCCTGCGCGGCGCACACGGTTTCGGCAAACGCGCAGCGGGTGCGGAAGCGGCAGCCCGACGGCGGGTCGATCGGGTTCGGCGGGTCGCCGGTGAGCGGCGGATCGTCGATCCGGTCGTCGGGATCCATGGTCAGGCGCGAGTCGAGCAGCGCCCGGGTGTAGGGATGGCGCGGCCGGCGGTAGATCGCGTCGACCGGGCCGATCTCGACGATCTGGCCGAGATACATCACCAGCACGCGGTCGGAAATGTATTGCACCACGTTGAGGTCGTGGGAGATGAAAATATAGGTGAGATTGAAGTGGCGCTTGAGCTGGCGCAACAAATTGAGCACCTGCGCCTCGACCGATTTGTCGAGCGCCGACACCGCTTCGTCGAGGATGAGCATGCGCGGGGAGAGCGCCAGCGCGCGCGCCACGTTGACGCGCTGCTTCTGGCCGCCGGACAGCTCGTGCGGATAGCGCGCGCCGAACAGGTCGGGGTTGAGCCCGACCTTGTCGAGGAGATCGCGGGCGACGCTGCGCGCTTGCGGGCGTCCCATGCCGTGCACGCGCGGCCCATAGGCGATCGAATCCTGCACCGGCAGCCGCGGATTGAGCGAGGAGTAGCTGTCCTGAAAGACCATCTGCATGTTGCGGCGCAGTTCCCGCAGCGAGAGGCCGCCGCTTTCGCCGATACCCTCGCCGTCGAAGATCAGCTCGCCGGCGTCCCTGGGGATCAGGTGCATCAGCAGGCGGGCGAGGGTCGACTTGCCGCAGCCGGATTCGCCGACGACCCCCAGCGTCTCGCCCTTGAGCACGCTGAAGCTCACGCCGTCGACCGCCCGCACGCTGGCGACCTTGCGGTTGAAGACGCCGCCGCGGATGGCGAAATGCTTGGTGAGCGCATCGGCGATCAGCATGGGCTGCGCCTTGCCGCCGCGGTCGCGCGGATCGCCCGCCGGCTCGGCGCCGGGCTTCGTCCCGGCCGCCGGCGCGTGCGTGATCATCAGGTCCCAGTGACTCATGCGATCGTCATTTTAACAAATCCGTCATCCTGAGGAGGTCGCGCGCACTTGCGCGCGACCGTCTCGAAGGATGGCCGCAAGCACGGCGCTTTTTTCCATCCTTCGAGACGCTCGGCGCTTCGCGCCGAGCTCCTCAGGATGACGATGCAAAGGAAGCTTCATATCCTCACGTCCATGGCGTGGCGCAGGCCGTCGCTCACCAGATTGAACGAAAGCGAGGTGATGAAGATGGCGGCGCCCGGCAGCGCGCACACTAGCGGCTGGATGTAGATCGCCTGGCGCAGGGTCGACAGCATCAGGCCCCAGTCCGGCGTCGGCGGTTCGACGCCGAGGCCGAGGAACGACAAGCCGGCGGACAGCAGCACCGACACGGAGATCAGGCTCGACGCATAGATCAGCACCGGCGCCAGCACGTTGCCCAGCACGTGGTGCACGATGATGGAGCCGTCGGACGCGCCGCTGGCGCGCGCCGCCTCGACGAAGTCGAGCGTGCGCACCTGCGTGGTCGCGGTCTCGGCGATGCGACAGAGCGGCGGAATGAACACGAGCGTGAGCGCGATCAACCCGTTGACCATGCCGCCGCCCATGATGCCGGAGACGGCGATGGCGAGCAACACCGAGGGAAAGGCGTAGAACACGTCCATCGTGCGCATGATCAGCATGTTGAGCCCGCCGCCGACGAAGCCCGCCACCACGCCCAAGGTGCCGCCGATCATGGTGGCGAGGACGACCGGCACGAGCCCCATCAGGAGCGACATGCGGCCGCCCCAGATCAGGCGCGAGAGCATGTCGCGGCCGAGTTCGTCGGTGCCGAGGCGGAAGTCGCGGAAGCCGATCGGCTTGAGGCGGAAGACCATGCTGGTCTTGTTGGGATCGAACGGTGCGATCAGCGGCGCCAGGATCGCCGCCAGCGCGATCAGAACGACGACCGCGAGGAAGAACAGGGTGACGTAGTCGTAGCGCAGGCGGTGGCCGACGGTGCCCCAATAGCCGCGCACCCGCACGGCCTGCGTCGCCGGGGCTTCGAACGCCGCATTGAGGATCGCGTCGGTCATCAAGCTTGCCCGCTCATGCGCGTCTGATGCGCGGATCGATCGCGGTCTGCAGCAGGTCGACCGCGAGGTTGGTGGCGACGAAGCACATGGCGAGAACGAGGATCGCGCCTTGGAGCACCGGAATATCGCGCGTCAGAATCGCCTTGCTGAGCAAAAATCCGGTGCCCGGCCAGGTGAAGATGGTCTCGATCAGGATCGAGCCGCCGACCAGATAGCCGAACTGCAATCCCATCACCGCCAGCACCTGCGGAAACGCGTTGCGCACCGCGTGACGGATCACCATGGCTTCGCCCAGTCCCTTGGCGCGCAGGGTCTGCACGAAATCGTTCGCCAGCACCTCGGCGATCGCCGAGCGCGTGTTGCGCATGATGATGCCGAGCGGGACCATCGACAGGGTCACGACCGGGAGGATGGCGTATTTCGCCTGCTCCCAGTTGAACAGGCTGAACGTATCGGAGCCGGCCGAACCCATGCCGGTCGCCGGCAGCACCCCCAGCTCGACCGAGAAGACGATGATCAGCACCATGCCGAGCCAGTAGTTCGGCACGCTCACGCCCACCACCGAGACGGCGGTCAGCGCGCGGTCGGCGGGTCGCCCGGCGCAGTAGCCGGCGATGGTGCCGAGCACGAAGGCGAGCGAGAACGCCAGCAGGACGGCGCCGAGCGATATGACGATGGTGTTCGAGAGCGCGCGGCCGACTTCGCCGATGACCGGGCGGCCGGTCTGCAGCGAGGTGCCGAGGTCGCCGCCGATCGCGCGGAGTAGCCACTTGGCGTACTGGATCGGGATCGGCTGGTCGAAGCCGTAGAGCTTGCGCAGATAGGCGGCGTCGGCGGGCGAGGCGTCCGGCGGCAGCAAGCTCACCATCGGATCGCCCGGCGCCAGGAACACGAGGCCGAAGCAGATCACGGTCACGCCGATGGCGATCGGCACCGCGTAGAGGATTCGCCGCCCGGCATATGCCCACATGCGCTTTCCACCGGCGCTAGTTCACGACCGTCATCCTTCGAGACGCTCGCGCGACTTCGTCGCGCTCGCTCCTCAGGATGACGGAATGCAGGTGGCACAACCAGATAAGTTCCGTCATCACTTCGCCGGCCCCGCCACCGTGATCGGGGTGAGGTCCTGGAACCAGCTCTGCGCCTGCACGAAGCCCCTGACGCGCGGGGAGAGCGCGCGCGGGTTGAGGTCGTGCGTCACGAACAGCATGATCGCCTCGCGGCTGGCGATCTCGTGTATTTTGGTGATCAGGATATCGCGCGCCTCGTCGTCGAACGTGCGCATCGCCTCGGCCGCCAGGTCCTCGATTTCCTGATTGAAGTACCAGCCCCAATTGCCGCCGGAGGGCGACCACTGCTGCTTCATGACGAAGCGCAAGAGGCCGTTGGGCGGGTCCTGAGTGGCGCGGCTGATGTTGATGCCGCTGTACTGCGGATATTTCTCGCGCCCCTTGAAGCTCACGTCGAGCAGGGCGTTCCAGTCCATGACGTCGAGCCTGACCTTGAAGCCGGCCGCCTCGAGCTGCGCCTTGATCAGCTCGTTCATCGGCAGCGGCTGCATCTGGCCCGAGCCCGAGGTCGAGATCGCGAAGGTCGCCGGGCAGGGATAGCAGCCGGCCTCCTTGAGCAGCGCCGTCGCCTTGGCCGGGTCGTATTCGTATTTGACCGGATTGCCGTAGAGCCGCGACGTCGGCGGGTAGACGGCGTAGCCCTCCTGGGCGACGCCGCCGAGCAATTCGACCATTTCGGCGCGGTTGACCGCGTGGTTGGCGGCGCGGCGCACGCGCACGTCGTTGAACGGCGGCTCGACGAAGTTGAGCTGGTAGTGCCAGTTGTGCGGATAGGGCAGCGTGATCACCTGCATGCCGGCGCTCCTGAGCCGCGCGATCGTGTCCGGCGACGGCGCCTCGACGAAATCGACCTGGCCGGCGATCAGCGCCGCCGCGCGGGTGGTCGCCTCCGGCATGGGAATGAGCACCAGCCGGTCGTGCTTGGGCACGCGCTTGGGATTCCAGTAGTCCGAATTCTTCACGAGCTCGAGGCGCTCGCGCGGCACCACCCGGTCGAATTTGTAGGGACCGGTGCCGGCCGGCGCCTTGGCATAGGCGGCGTTGTCGTAGTTCGCCTTCTCCATCGCGCATTTGGAGATCATGTACCAGACGCTGAAGTTGTAGGGCAGGAACGAGTCCGGCGTCTTGGTGTAGATCGCGACCGTCGCGGCATCGATCTTCTCGGCGCGCTCGACATTGATCGAGCGCGAGCGGTGGCGCGAGTACTGCACCGGGTTGAAGCCGGGCGTCTTGTCGTCGATCAGCCGCTCGACGTTCCACGCCACGAGATCGGCGTCGAGATCGCAGCCGTCGTGAAACTTCACGCCCCGGCGCAGCTCGAAGACCCAGCGTTTGTTGTTGTTGGGATCGATCCTCCATTTGACCGCGAGGCCCGGCGTCAGCGGCGCCTCGACGTCGGAGCGCGACAGGTCCCAGTTGATGAGCGCGTCGTAGAGCGACCAGCCGACGAAACGATAACCCTCGAAGCCCTGGTCCGGCTGGCCGGTCCAGTCGGGAATGTCGCCGGCGGTCATGGCGACGCGCAGCACCGATTCCGCCCGCGCCGGCAGCGCGACGGTCGCGACGGCAAGCGCGAGCGCCGTGACGAGGCTTACCTCTCCCCGCTTGCGGGGAGAGGTCGACCGCGCGAAGCGCGGTCGGGTGAGGGGGCCTTTCCAAAGTCCGAGATGTTCGAGAAACCCCCTCACCCCGACCCTCTCCCCGAGGGGCACCCCGCGACGCTCGCGTCGCGGGGACCCCGTTGCGGGGAGAGGGAGCCCGCGCCGCCGCACCGTACGTAGATCCATAGGCAATCTCCATCAATTCGTCGGGCCGGCGATGGTGATCGGGGTGAGGTCCTGGAACCAGCTTTGCGCCTGCACGAAGCCCTTGATCCGCGGCGAGAGCGCGCGCGGGTTGAGGTCGTGCACGATGAACACGCGGCCGGCGTCCGCGACCACGATCTCGTGCATGCGCTGCAGGATCTTGGTGCGC
>DASPVJ010000089.1:0-3484 GCA_035622435.1 Xanthobacteraceae bacterium
TGCGGCCCCACGCCTTGATGAAGGTGCCGTCCTTGGCAAACTTCACCACGCGGGCGCTGTCGTGCTTGTTGGGGTAATGGCCGTCGGAGACGAAAATGTCGCCGTTCGCCGCCACGGCGACGCCGGTCGGCCGGTCGAAGGTGTCCGGACCGTTGCCGGCCACGCCCTCCCGGCCGAGCATCATCAA
Organism: Xanthobacteraceae bacterium; assembly: GCA_035622435.1. Taxonomy (GTDB): domain Bacteria; phylum Pseudomonadota; class Alphaproteobacteria; order Rhizobiales; family Xanthobacteraceae; genus AP-16. Next base: position 188 of record DASPVJ010000089.1, read on the forward strand.
CACTTTGCCGTCCGGGCTGAGCTTAAGGACTTCCTGGCCCATGACCATGCCGGCGGCGTTCTTGGCCGACATGCCGAGCACGGTCTCCTCGTCGTTCACGTCGCTCGCCCACAGATTTCCGTCGGCGTCGACAGTGAACCCGTGCGGATAGGCGAACAGCCCGACGCCCAAGCTCCGCAGCAGCTTGCCGGAGGGATCGAATTGCAGAATCGGCGGATTGGCCGCGCCTCGGTTGATGCAGGTGGCGTGTCCGGGCGGCACGGTGTTGAAGCAGCGGTGAAAGACCCAGACGTTGCCGTCGCGCGTGACGTGCACCCGAATCACCTCGCCCCAGCGGCCGGCGCCTATGCCCTCGGGCAAGGTCGGCCAGCCCGTCACGAGACGATAGGGATTGGGCAGTTCGCTCGGCTTGGGATAGGGGGCCTGTTGGGCGCGCGGCCCCGTTGCGGCGACGGCGATCGCGACCGCACCGGCTGCAAGCCATGCGCCTGCTCGACGTCCGCGCGACATCGCGGCTCTCCTCGGCTCCGACGACTAGAGCATGATGCCGAAAAGTGGGTACCGGTTTTCGGAAAACATCATGCTCCAACAATAAGATAAAGCGGGATGGCGATTCGAAGAAAAGCCATCACGCTTTAGGCATCCTAGCAGCCGCATCGCCTCCACTAGCATGGAATTGCCGGTTTCAAACGGGGCGGGTCCCCGATACATTCGCGCAACGGTTCGATCCGGCAGGAGCAGCCCGATGCAATTCGGCCTTTTCGGGAGCGCGACCGCCCGCCATGCGGGCCCGGACGTGGACAGCGGCCAGGGCTATCGGCAGTTCGTGGACTACAACATCGAAGCGGAAGCGCTCGGCTACAAGAGCACGTTCCTGGTCGAGCATCACTTCACCGGCTTCGGCCAGGTGTCCGCCAGCCTGGCGCTGCTCACCTGGGTCGCCGCCAAGACCAAGACCTTGCGGCTCGGCACCGCCGTCATGGTGTTGCCGTGGCACAACCCGGTGCTGCTCGCCGAGCAGGCGGCGACGATCGATCTTCTCTCGGGCGGGCGGCTCGATTTCGGCGTCGGCAAGGGCTATCGCCACAACGAGTTCGTCGGCTTCTGCATCCCGATGGAAGAGGCGGACGCGCGTTTCAACGAAGCGCTCGACGTGATCGTCAAGGCATGGACCGCGCAGGATCGCTTCTCCCACCGCGGCAAGTACTGGCGGTTCGAGGACATCATCGTCGAGCCGCCCACCGCCCAGCAGCCGCATCCGCCGCTGTGGATGGGCGCCGGCAGCCCGGACTCGATCCGCAACGTGGCGGCCCGCGGCTACAACCTGCTGCTCGACCAGTTCGCCTCGTTCGACGCGGTGGCCGAGCGCATCGCTTTGTTCCGCACCGAGGTGGAAAAGCGCGGGCGCACCTTCGATCCGCGCCAGGTCGCGGTGGCGCGCGCCTTCTATGTGGCCAAGGACGAAGCCGACAAGGAAGAGGCGGTCGAGCGGCGCTTGGCGGCGCAGCGTCGGCTGACCGCGATTTCGCAGACGCCGGGCGGCGACAACCGCGCGAGCATTCTCGCCTATTCGGATACGCGGGAAGCCAGCGAAGAGAGCGCACTCTACGGCACGCCCGACGAAATCGCGGTCAAGCTCGACCGCCTCAAGCAACTCGGCATCGAATATCTGCTGCTCAACGGCGGCGGCCCCTCGCGCGACAACCTGCGCCGCTTCGCGCGCGAACTGATGCCGGCCTTCGCCGACGAGCCGAAGGTGCTGGTGGCCGAATAGTCATTGCGCGGAGCCCGAAGGGCGACGAAGCAATCCAGGGATCGCCGCGCTGAGGTTGCCCCGGTTTGGTGGACGGTTGGCGCTTTGGCCTCATCGTACGTGGTGCGATGCCATTTCGTCCTCCTCTTTCGCCTCATTCTTTTGTTCGGCCGGAGCCATTCTTCCGTCCCGGCCTGCAGCAGGGCGCAGCCGGCGCGCGGAGCTGCCGTCAAGGACGGCCGCTTGCGGCCGCCCGAAGGGCTTGTCCTTGATGGCAGCGAGCACGACGGCAGCCTGATGCGAGCCGGGACGGGCCGCCTGTTGACGCTCATAATCGATCGGCGAGAGATAGCCGATCGCGGAATGGCGGCGCCGGCGATTGTAGAAGCCTTCGATGAAGGCGAACACCGCCGTGCGGGCGGCGGCTTGGTTCTCGAAGCGCCGCCGAGCGAGCAGCTCGCATTCGAGCGTGGCGAAGAAGCTCTCGCACATGGCGTTGTCGTAGGCGTCCCCGACCGAGCCCATCGAGGGCCGCACGCCTGCCGCCCGGCAGCGCTGCCCGAACTCGATCGAGGTGTATTGCGAGCCTTGGTCCGAGTGATGGATGACGCCGGTGGGACGTCGCGTCGCCAACGCCATCTCGAGTGCATCCAACACCAGCCGGGTCACGAGCTTGGTGCCCATCGCCCAACCGACAATGCGTCGGCTGCAGGCATCGAGAACGACCGCCAGATACAAAAAGCCCGCGGCAGTCGGAACGTAGGTGATGTCCGCCACCCACAGCAGATTAGGCTTCTCGGCCGTGAACTTGCGGTCGACCAAGTCCGGCGCTTGCCGCCCGCCGCACCGCACGGTCGTCCTCACGAACCTGCGGCGGCTGACGCCGACCAGTCCCGCCGCCGCCATCAATCGAGCCACGCGCTTGCGGCCAACGCAAAGGCCATTCGCCCTCAGCTCGGCATGAATGCGCGGCGCCCCATAGGTGCCGTACGAGGCAGCATGCGCTGCCCGGATGTGCGAGAGCAGCAGGGCGTCCGTTTGGGCGTGCCGCGACGGCGCACGCTTCGCCCACGCATAGTAGCCGCTGGTGGAGACACCCAGGACCCGGCACATGCTGGCGATCGGATAAGCGGCCCGGTTTTCGCTCACGAATCGGAATCCTTGGGCGGGATCCTGCTCGTCTCCCGAGCGAACCAGGCCGCGGCTTTTGACAGGATTTCCCGGTCAAGCCGTAGCTGCCGGTTCTCACGCCGCAGCCGATCAAGTTCTTCACGTTCAGACGGCGTCAGGCTTCCTTTGCCGTCTCGCCCCGCGGCGTCCTTCGCCCAGGCGGCCCAGTTCCTGATCGATTGCGGGTGTGGGCCGAAATCCTTCGCCAGCTCACTCGTCGAGCGTCCAGCCCGATACAGCTCGACGATCTGCTCTCGGAACTCCGGTGGATAGGCTCGTCTCGACCGGTCGTACCAGCCTTTGGAACCTTGCTTCCCCATTGTGGACACCTCCGTCGCAAATGCTCAGGTGTCCATCAAACCGGGTCAACTCCA
>DASPVJ010000090.1:0-5686 GCA_035622435.1 Xanthobacteraceae bacterium
GCGCAGGCCGACCCGCAGCTCGCGCTTCCGCGTTTCTGCGCGGAGGCCCTGCAAGTCGGCGCGCGCGTCGGATCAACCGGAACAGGCTCATGAGCAACGAACGAAAGCCGGTCGCGTTCGGCGACCTGCGCGGCTGGATGCGGGCGCTCGCGGCGGCGGGCGAAATGCAGGAGATCGACGCCGAGGTCGACTGGAACATCGAGATCGGGACGATCATGCGGCTCGCGCAAGGCGCCGGCACCGGGCCGGCGCTGCTGTTCAACAACATCAAGGATTACAGCAAGCCGACGAGCCGGTGCCGCCGCGTCTTCGGCTGCGGCCTGTCGAGCTATCGCCGCGTCGCCATGATGCTCGGGCTCGCCCCCGATACCCACCCGCGTGAGCTCGTCAAGATCGGCCGCGGTATCCTCAACGGGCGGATCGCCCCGCGCATCATCAAGGACGGCGCGGTCAAGGAGCACATGATCGTCGAGAAAGACGTCGACCTCTACGAATTTCCGGTGCCCCACTGGAACCGGCTCGACGGCGGACGCTACATCATCACCTACGCGGGCTGCGTCACCAAGCATCCCGATACGGGGGTGATGAACGTCGGCATCTATCGCGGCATGCTGGGGGCGCGCGACCGAATCCCGATCCTGATGTGGCGGGCGCAGCACATCGGCTTTCATTCGACCGCGTGGCAGCAGGCCGGGCGCCAGGAAATGCCGATCGCCTTCGTGATCGGCTGGGAGCCTTCGCTCGGCTTCTGTGCCGGCACGGCCATCCCTAAGGATGTGTGCGAATACGACGTGATGGGCGCTATCCGCGGCGAGCCGGTCGACCTCGTCAAGTGCGAGACCGTCGATCTCTACGTGCCGGCCTCCGCCGAAATCGTGATCGAGGGCTATCTCGGGCTCGATCCGGAGGACTACATGATGGAGGGGCCGTTCGCCGAAGTCACCGGTTACCTCGCCGGCGACCGCTCGCCCAAGCCCACGGTGCGCGTCACCTGCATCACCCATCGCAGCGATCCGATCCTGCGCGGCACCATCGAAGGCTCGTTGCCGGGGAGCTTCTCCGAGAACGCCGTATGCAGCTCGATCATGCGCTCGGCGACCGCTTGGGACGTGCTCGACCGTGCCGGCGTGCCCGGCATCACCGACGTGTTCTGTCCGCCGGTGCACGCCGGCATCAATCTGCTGATTCGGATGAAACAAAGCTACCGCGGCCAGGCCAAGCAAGCCGCCAACGCCGTGTGGGGCTCCTCGGCCGGCCACGTGCGCTACAAGCACGTCACCGTGGTCGACGACGACATCGATATCCACGATTACGCGGCGGTCGACTGGGCGATCGCCTACCGGGTCAACGCCGGCGAGGACGACATCGTCATCATGCCGTCGACCTTCGGGCTGGGTCTCGATCCCTCGACCCGCCGGCGCGACCGCAACGCCATGCTGTTCGGCACCGGCAAATGGAACCGGGTGCTGATCGACGCCACGATGAACCTCGATTACGACCCCGACCCGGAATTCGGCGGCGCCCGCTTCCCGCCGCTGGTGTGGCCGGCGCAAGCGGACGTCGACGCTGCCAAGGCGCGCTGGGCGGAGTTGGGGCTGAAGAAGCCTCCGCGCGGGTAGGAGAACGACCGGCCAGGTTCGCGCGGCCTTAGAGCCATTAGGTTTAATCGTATTGCTTGAGCGAATTGATAAAGATATTTTATCATAAATGGTTACCCTCCGGCAGCTGCGCTACTTCGAAGCCCTGGCACGCCACCGGCACTTCGGACGCGCTGCCGAAGCCTGCGCGGTGACGCAGCCGGCGCTGTCGATGCAGATCCGCGAGTTCGAGCGCGAGCTCGGGATCGAGTTGGTCGAGCGTCGGCCCGGGGCGGTCGAGCTGACCGAAACGGGCCTCGAAGTGGCGCGCCGCGGCGAGCGCGTGCTGGCAGCCGCCCGCGACCTCGTCGACTTCGCCCGTCACCGGGGCCGGCTGCTGAGCGGCAATCTCAAGCTCGGGATCATCCCGACGCTCGCGCCTTACGTGCTGCCGCGGGTGCTGCCGGTGGTGCAGGCGCGCCACCCCGACTTGCGCTTGGAGCTGCGCGAAACCCAGACGAAGTTGCTGGTCGAAGAGCTGGTCGGCGGCGACCTCGATCTCATCCTGCTGGCACTCCCCATTGACGATCCCGAAATCGAGACCATCCGCCTGTTCGAGGATCGCTTCCTGTTGGCCACGCCGGCCGCAGATCCGTTGCCCGCGGGGGCGCGGGTCGGCGCGCGGCAGATCGACCAGCGGCGCCTGATCCTGCTGGAAGAAGGCCACTGCTTGCGCGACCAGGCGCTCGCCTATTGCGCCAGTGCCCGGCGCGAGACGCCCATGGCGCTCGGCGCCACCAGCCTGGCGACCGTGATGCAGATGGTGGCGAACGGCTACGGCGTGACGCTCGTGCCCGAGGTGGCAATCGACGTGGAGGTGCGGGACGAGCGGGTGAAGCTCTTGCGCTTTGCGGCGCCGGAGCCGGGGCGGACGATCGGGCTCGGGTGGCGGCGCACCTCGCCGCGCAAGGTCGACTTCGTGGCGCTCGGCCGGCTCATCGTCGAGGCGGTCGGTGCCGCCCATCGGCAACAGGCCGAAGTCATTCCGTGAAATCCACGATGCGTTCGCCGGGAATTGCTCGGCCTCTTACGAGGCCGGTGCCGCTTGCCTCGTTGCCGCTTCGTGCTCGGCGGCAAGCGCGGCATCGAGCGCCTTCACCTTGGCGACCGCGGGGCGCGCGCCCAGGCGGCCGATGTAGTCCTTGATCACCGGCAGCTCGGGAACGAGTTTGAACATGGTCGTCCACGTCAGGGCCGTGCCCCACAGCACGTCCGCGGCCGTCATGCGCTCGCCGAGCAGGTACGGGCCCTTGGCGAGCTGGCCGGTGAGCGTCTTGAGCATGGTGTCGTAATCGCCGTAGGGCGACATGGCGGCTTGCGCGCCGTCGCGCTTCATCGCGCGGTCGACGACGGCCGGCTCGAAGCAGGAGCCGTAGTAGACGAGCCAGCGCAGATAGGGTCCGCGCAGCGCGTCGTCGAGTGCCGGTGCCAGCTTCGCCGCGGGGAACAGATCGGCCAGGTAGATGAAAATGGCGACCTGCTCGGTGACGAGGGAGCCGCGGTGGAGGATCGCCGGCACCTTGCCCATGGGATTGATCGCCAGATAGGCGGGTTGCCGCTGCTCCCCCGCCTTCATGTTGATCGCGCGCAGGGCATAGGGCGCGCCCAGCTCTTCCAACAGGATGCGCACCCCGGAAGACCGGGTGTTCGGCGAATGAAAGAAGGTGATCGTGTCGTCGGCGCCCATCATGACCTCCCTCGCGCGCGTCGGAGAAGACGTCTGCGGTTGAGCGCACGCAATCGCGGCGCCGCTATGGCAGGAGGATCAAGGGAAAGGGGACATCAGCGGACGGCCGCGCCGCCCCGGTCGGTATAGCTCACCGGCGTGCCCGCCTTGATCACCGGGGCGTTGGCTTGCAACCGGGCGATCTGGCGGTTCGCGGTCACGTGCGCGGCAATTCCGGCCGCGACCGTCAGGATCGCGCCGACCAGCGCGACGATGACGATTTTGACGTGGGTTCGGGGACTTGCGCGCAGAAGCGAATGGCTCATCTCTTCCCTCCGGGATCAGGCAAACGAAACCGCCGTCCCCCGGGGCAGCGTTTGTCGAACAGCAAATATGGACGATTCGGGGTGAACGGAACGCACCCTCACGAATCCTTGAATCCTCGCCACTTTTGCGCCGCAATCGTAAATCGATGGGTGGCGCAATCAGCCTGCGGCAGCCGCGGTTCGGCTTTGCGCGCGCGCGGTCGCTGCCTTAGAAGGTTGAGGCTGTTGGGGGCAGCAATTTGCCCGCTCGATCCGGGAGCATGGAGCCCAGTTTCATGTCGATTGCGGTGAAAGCCCTGTTCTTCGATGTGTTCGGCACCTTGGTCGATTGGCGCAGCAGCATCGCGCGCGAGGCTGCGGCGATCCTTGAGCCGCGCGGCTACGCCCTCGATTGGCTGGCCTTTGCCGACGCGTGGCGCAACGAATATCAGCCGGGCATGGAGGAGGTGCGCTCCGGCCGCATCCCGTTTTCCAAGCTCGACGTGCTGCATCGGCGCAATCTGGAGCGCATCCTGCCGCGCTTCGCCATCAAGGGCCTGCCCGAGGAGGCGATGCGCGATTTGAACCTCGGCTGGCACCGCCTCGACGCCTGGCCGGACGTGACGCCCGGCCTCAAGCGCCTGCGTCGGCGTTTCCTGATCGCGCCGGTGTCGAACGGCAACATTTCGCTGATGGCCGATCTCGCGCGCCGCAACGACATTTGCTGGGACGCGATCCTGGGGGCCGAGGTCGCCGGCGACTACAAACCCAAGCCGCGGGTCTATCTCGCCTCCGCGGAAGCCTTCGACTGTGCGCCCGGCGATTGCATGATGGTGGCCGCGCACACGAATGATCTTGCCGCCGCGGCCGCGTGCGGGCTGCGCACCGCCCACATCGCGCGTCCGAACGAGCGCGGTCCCGGCCGCGGCGAGGCCGCGCCTGCCGGGCCGGTCGACATCGCCGCGCAAAGCCTCGAGGATCTGGCGGGTAAACTGGAATGCTGACATTGGGTCGCCGATGCTGCAAACGCCCACGAGAAACATCCTGCTCGCGCTCGTCGCGTGCCTTTATCTGGCGGCGCCGGGCCTTTCGGCGCCCGAGAATTTCACGACGGACAAGCCGAGCCCGCTGAAACTTTCGAAGCCCGGAAAAGACCCCGACGCTCCCGTCCGTTTCGACGGGCAGGTTGACATTTCCGGCCGGTTTCAATTGGAGTGGAAATTCATCGCCAGGGATCGCGGCCATCTGTTCGCGCTGTTCTTTCCCGACAAGGAGTCGGTGGGGCTGCTTCCCTACGCCGCCGGCAGCCGGCCGGTCGAGGAATTGCTGCTCTCCAATTCCGAGGAGGCGGTCGCGATGTTGTTGGAGCCGGCGACGGCGCAAAGGATGCTCGCCAAGGACTTGCCCGATGCCGAAGGCGAGGCGACGGTTACCATCCGCGACTATCGCGTCGTCGTCGAATGTGACCAACGCTGGTACATGGCGCGGCTGGTCGCGGCGGCGAGGATCGAAAAGCGGGTGGCCGGCGTGCGCCAAAAGAGCAGCCCCGGGTGCTGACAGCGATCGCGCCGGGGGGAGGGCCGCGCGCGAATGATGGTCGCGAAGGGGTGGCTGGGGCGGCCTTCTTTTGATATTCCTGGTCCTGCCTTTGCCGCGAGGAGCCCCGCATGGCGAAAATGAAGCTTCAGGGATCGTTCGTCGCGCTGATTACGCCGTTCAATGCCGACGGCGCGGTCGATTTCGGCGCCTTCCGCACCCTCATCGACTTCCACGAACGCCACGGCACCGCGGCGGTGCTGATCATGGGCTCGACCGGCGAGACCTCGCTGCTGGCCCCCGAGGAGAAGAAGCGCATCGTCGTCGAGACCGCGAAGATGAAGCGGACCATGCCGCTCTTCTTCGGCTGCACCGGCAACAATACCGAATCGACGATCGAGAGCGTGCGCTTTGCCCGCGACAACGGCGCCGACGGGGCGATCCTGGCGGCGCCCGCCTACATCTGCGCCTCGGAGGCCGACATCGAAAGGTTCTTCCTCGACGTGGCCGACGCGAGCGACCTGCCGCTCGGTATCTACAAT
>DASPVJ010000091.1:0-2648 GCA_035622435.1 Xanthobacteraceae bacterium
GCGACCCAGCCGGCGACGTTGACGATCTGCCAGGCGAGCGGCAGCGCCATGGCGACGGTGCCGACCGCGACCACGCCGCGCGTCCACAACAGGATGGCAAGCCCGCCGGTCGAGACGACGAGCAGCGCGTTGAGCGAGGAGAGGCTCAGCCCGAACAGCGTGTTGAGGCGCAGCGAGGCGTGGAACAGGCCGGTGTGCTCGTCGACGGCGCGGCGCACGTAGGCGTCCTCGTCGCGGGCGCGGGCGAACAGCTTCACCGTGAGGATGTTGGTGTAGGCGTCGACGATGCGGCCGGTCAGCGCCGAGCGCGCCTCCGACATGTCGTGCGAGCGGTCGCGCATGCGCGGCACGAACAGGCGCAGGATGGCGACGTAGCCGAGGAACCAGAGGATCACCGGCAGCGCCAGCCACTTGTCGGCGGCGGCGAGCAGCAGCGCGGCGCTGGTGCCGTAGACGAGGATGTACCAGACCGCGGTGAGCAGCGCGACCAGGCTCTCGCGCACCGCCGGCCCGGTCTGCATCACCTTGTTGGCGATGCGGCCGGCAAAGTCGTTCTGGAAGAACGCCCAGGATTGACGCACCACGTGCCAATGGCTCTGCCAGCGGATCAGGTTGCCGACGTTGGCGGCGATGGCCTGGTTGGCGATCAGGTTCTGGGCGGTGAGCGCGACCGGCCGCGCCACCAGCAGCACCAGGGCCATGGCCGCGAGCAGGTGCCAGTAGTCGGCGAACAGCCGGTCGGGCGTGCTCGCCGTGAGCATCGAGACGATTCGCCCGACGAACACGGGAATGGTCGAATCGAGCAACGCGACGACGAAGCCGGCGACGAACAGCGCCGCCAGCAACCCCTTGGCCTGGCGGGCAAAATGCCAATAGAACGCGGTCAGCCCGGCCGGCGGCTCGGGCTGGTCGGGCGGCTCGGTGGGCGGCAACACCCGTTCCAGGACGCCGAACATGGCGCAGCCTCGCAAAAAAAGGACGCGACCGCGCGCGGCGCCTCGCGGCACCGGGTGCGGCCGTTCCGTCCTAACGGATGCTACGGGCTGTAGCGGATATTCGTGACCAAATCAAGAAGGAGTCTGCTCCCTCTCCCCGCTTGCGGGGAGAGGGTCGGGGTGAGGGGGCGTCCAAGAATTTACGCTTCCCGGGAAGGCCCCCTCACCCGGCCGCTTCGCGCATAGCCGATGCTCTGCATCGGCGTTCTTCAGCGTCAAGAACGGCGGTCGAAGACCGCCTACGCCTCTCCCCGCAAGCGGGGAGAGGTAAGAGGCGCCTTACTCCGCCGGGGCGGTGCGAAATTTCTGCGCAAATTCGTCGAGATCGCCGGCGCCGATGTCGGACACCGCCCAATAGGCGACGCCGCCCTCGGTCCAATGGACGAAATTGTAGCCGTCGCCGGTGCGGCGCACGGGGCCTGCGTCCGGGCGGCCGGGCGCCGGCACTTCGGTGAGGCTGATCAGGTGCTTGCGATGCCGATAGACGAGCGTCGCCGCGGGCGTGCGCCCGATCACGTCGACGCGCCCGCCCGCCAGGGGGAAGTCGTCCCGGGCGAGATCGATCACCCGCGGCGCCTGGGGAATGCGGCCGTTGAACCACGGCTTCACCGTGTGCCGGTCGGAGGAGGCGACGTCGAAGGGCTGCGGCGCCATCATCGCGCGGATGTGGGAGGCGAGCACGGCGTCGGGCACGCGCTCGTCGCGGGTCGGGCCGAGCGCCACATAGGTGGCGCCGCTGCCGACGATTGCGGCGAGGGCAACCGCGGCGGCGAGCCCCCGCCACGACGGGCGCTCCGCCCGGCGCCGGCCGCCGATCGATTCGACCCGCGCGCGCAGCGCCGCCGGTACCGCTTCGCGCGGGAACTCGTGCTGCAGCTTCGCGCGCAGCGCCGCGACGCGGTCGCGCTCGGCCGCCAGCGCCGGATCGGCCGCGAGCCGCCGCTCGACCTCGAGCGCATTGGCGGGATCGAGTTCGCCGTCCACATAGGCGTGGACCAGCAGGGTCGGGTCGTCGGGGGCGGCCATGGCTCAGTCCTTGGTGATGCGCGCGACCAGCCGTCGGCGGGCACGCGCCAACCGCGACATCACCGTGCCGATCGGGACCTCGGTGATCGCGGCGATTTCCCGATAATCGAGTCCCTGGATGTCGCGCAGCACCAAGGTCTCCTTGAACGGCGCCGGCAGTTCGGCGATCGCCGCTTCGAGGCGGGCGGCGTCGGCTCGCGCGATCAGCTCGGTTTCCGGCGTCGCCTGCTCGCGGTCGCCATCGCCTTGCGCGCGCTCGACCGCTTCCAGGTCGTCGACCATCACCAGGGAGGCGGAGCGGTTGCGGCGCAGCCAAGTATAGGCGGTGTGGCGCACGATGGTGAGCACCCAGGCCCGCGCGTTGCCGCCGGCGAAGGTGCCGATCGACCGGCAGGCACGCAGGCAGGCCTCCTGCACCACGTCCTCGGCGTCGGCGCGGTTGCCGGTCAGCCACCGCGCCAGCGCAAAGGCGTCGTCGAGGTGCGGCACGACCACCGCCGCAAAGCGCGCCCGCTCGTCGCCGCTCACCGGACCGTTTCCCTGGCCTGCGTTGGCGCCCGGGCGAAGGCGCACGGGCCCGACGCCGCGGGTTTCCGCCACGCGCGGGCCCGGACGCGCCGGGGCGCC